>JAAWKM010000040.1 GCA_022797375.1 Lachnospiraceae bacterium | reverse complement strand
TTGCACAAAAAACGTGCAAAATGGCACCGAAGAACTCGTATTTTTGACGAAAAAAACGTGTCAAAAATCCTCGGATTTAATTGACTGTGAATAGTAACTGTGAGTAACCGGTTATGAATAATTAACAGCGGAAAGGGGGTTGTAAAGTATTGGCATCAGATGGTATAGTAAATGTTATTGGGCATATAAACCCTGATACAGACTCAGTGTGTTCAGCTATTGCTTATGCAAGGCTGAAACGTGAAGTAACTGGCAAGAGGTATATAGCAAAACGCGCAGGGCAGATTAATTCAGAAACAGATTTTGTGCTTAAGCGTTTCAGAGTGCCAGCACCAGATTATATGGGTGATGTAAGGACACAGGTTATTGATATTGATGTTGAAAGGGTAAAGGGGGCAGGGGAGGATATTTCCCTTAAAAAAGCATGGGAAGTTATGAAAACAGATATGTTGCAGACCCTCCCAATAGTAGATTCATGTAAAAAACTTATCGGGCTTTTAACTATACAAGATATAGCAAAATCATATATGGATGTTTATGACAGCAGGATTATAGCTACTGCAAGGACACCATATAGCAACATAATAGAAACACTTGAGGGTGAGATGGTTTATGGCAATCCTGATGAAAGAATAGAATCGGGGAAATGCCTTATAGCCGCTGCTAACCCTGACCTTATGGAAAGTTATATTGAACAGGGTGATATAGTAATACTGGGTAACAGATATGAATCACAGTTATGTGCAATAGAAATGGATGCTAAGTGTATAGTAGTCTGTGATGGTTCAATGGTATCATATACTATTACAAAGCTTGCAGAAAATAAGGGATGTTTTATAATAAAAACACCTTATGATACGTTTACTGCTTCACGTTTAATTAACCAGAGCATTCCGATTAAGTTTTTTATGAAGAGGGAAAACCTGCTGACATTCGGGCTGGGTGAATACGTTGATGATATACGGGAGGTAATGGCAAAGAAAAGGTACAGGGATTTTCCAATTCTTGACTGGAACGGAAATTATTTTGGAATGATATCACGCAGAAGCCTTCTTGGCGCACGTAAGAAGAAAATTATACTTGTAGACCACAATGAGCCTTCGCAAGCTGTAGATGGTATTGAGGAGGCAGAACTTCTGGAGGTTATAGACCATCACCGCATTGGTTCAATAGAAACAATGGTGCCTGTATTTTTTAGGAACCAGCCACTTGGGTGTACCGCTACAATAATTTACCAGATGTATAATGAAGCAGGTGTTGAAGTGCCAAGGGATATAGCAGGGCTTTTGTGCTCAGCAATATTGTCAGATACACTTATATACCGTTCTCCTACATGTACAGAAACTGATAAAAAGGCAGCAGAAGAACTTGCAGAAATAGCAGGGATAAATGTAGAAGAATATGCTTCAGAAATGTTTGCAGCAGGGAGCAACCTTTCTTCTAAATCGCCAGAAGAAATATTCTACCAGGACTTTAAAAAGTTTGTTGTAGGTGAAACTACATTTGGTGTAGGGCAGATTACATCAATGACACAGACAGAACTTGATGCTATTAAGGATAAACTTGTGCCATATATGCAGAAAGCATTGTCAGACCATGATGTTGCAATGATTTTCTTTATGCTTACTAATATAATGCAGGCAAGTACAGAACTTTTATACGCAGGCAGTGGTGCCAGGGAACTGGCAGAAGCATCATTCCACCATGAAGGGACAGAAGAAAGTATAATACTTAGCAATACTGTATCACGTAAGAAACAGATTATTCCGGCAATGATGATTGAGCTACAGGAAGAAATATAAATATTATACATAATTGGTTCAATGTTTAATAGCCAGCTGGTGGACTGGTTTGTCTGGATAATTGCAGAATGTGCTGTTTAAAGCGGCATGGAGGATTAATATGTTAAAAAATATTATATTTGATGTAGGGGATGTATTATTAGAGTACAGGTGGCATGATATGCTTACAGACTATGGACTGGGAGATGATGAAGCAGATAAAGTAGGCCATCTTATGTTTGATGATAACTTATGGCATGAGTTTGATATTGGAAATATGCACAGGGATGAAATTATAAAACAATACATGGAAAATTATCCAGAACATGCAGAAACTATAAAGTGGTTTATAACACATGGAGAATTTATGCATGTAAAGCGTGAGGATGTCTGGGAAAAAGTACATAAATTAAAAGAAAAGGGATATGGTATTTACATACTTTCTAATTATTCAGAGGAACTTTTTGGAAAACATACTGTTGATGCACCATTTATTGAATGGGCAGATGGAATGGTGGTTTCATACCAGATACATATAACAAAACCAGATGAAAGAATTTATAGATATTTACTTGATAAATACAGCCTTAAAGCAGAAGAATGTATTTTCTTTGATGACAGGGAGGAGAATACAGAAGGCGCAGGAAAACTTGGAATAAATGCAATAACAGTTACATCAAGGGAATTTCTTTTAGAAGAACTGGATAAATTATTATAGTGTGCATATAATACAAAAAAGCATATAAAACATAAAACAAAATCCAAAATAAAGAAAGGAAGGATATAAACATGGAAATTAATTCAGGAAATTTTGAGGAGAAAGTAATTAAAAGTGACAAGCCTGTGCTTGTTGATTTCTGGGCATCATGGTGTGTACCATGCCAGATGCAGGGACCTGTAATAGAACAGCTTGATAAGGAAGTGAAGGATTTTTATGTAGGAAAAGTAAATGTGGAGGAGGAAACAGAGTTGCAGATGAAATATGGTATTTCATCAATACCAGCTCTTCTTATATTTAAGGATGGCAAGTGTGTAAAAACCCTTATTGGCTTCCATAAAAAAGAGCAGATTTTGCAGGAAATGGCAGAGTATATAAGCTAAGAAAGCATTATATATGTAACACGTCCATTTTATAAAAATTCCAATTGTCCTATACTGGCAGACGGACGCAGGTTTTCCAGCGCAGAATAACTTGAAATTGTATGAAACGGATGTAATATATGTAATTATGCAAGCTTGTAAAAAGCAGGAGAAATAACCTCCTGCTTTTTAATATGCAAATATAAGGTTATATTTATAATATATACATAAATCATAGAAATAATAAAAAACTAGGAAAAGCACGGACTTGCATGGTATTGCATAGAATAAATGTAAAAGAATTTGAGGTGTCACTGGTGCAGTCTTTTCCTAAACCTTTGAGTGCAAAAGAAGAAAAGGAGTGCATTGAAAAGTGCAGGTCGGGAGACCGTGGGGCAAGAGACTGTCTAATTGAGAGAAATCTTAGACTGGTAGCATATATTGCAAAAAAGTACAATATGGGGGATAAAGATATGGATGATTTAATATCCATAGGCACAATAGGATTAATCAAAGGGATAGATAGTTTTGATGAAACAAAGAATATAAGGCTTGCAACATATGCAGCCAGATGTATAGAAAAACCACTACAACACATTGGCTGCATAATATAGCATGGCATAAAGAAGAAAATTACAATAATTATAAGTATTTTACATACTTCCCGTTTCCGCTCTTAAAGCCCATCTTTTGGAGATATGCTTCATGGGCACCAGCTTCCCCGCTGTAAACCAGCTTCTTTACACCTTTTTCTGGTAATTTTGAATATAAAAAACTGCCTACAGAACAATCCCTGTATACTGGTGTAGTATAATCAACAGCAATGTTTAAAGTTCCATCTCCATCCATTTTACCAAGAAGGATACCTGCTGGTACAGTTTTACATGATACTATGTATGCCGTATTGGCAATGGAAGTATCTATATTTTTCTCTGGGAAGAAATTAATCATATCATCTTTATAATAATCAATAAAGTGTTCCAGGAATTTATCATCTGTATTGCCATCAATTAAATCAAAATGCTTGTCAGATTTTAGTAGTTTTGACAGGTTATAAATATTTATTACTACCAGGCATATATTCATTAATGCTAACGGGTATGAATGTATAATTAGTGCATAAATAGCTGAAATGGAACTGCCTGTTGTATTTATAATCCTTAATTTAATAACTGAGGACATTAGCATAGAAACTACTACTAATACAGAACCTATATAACCTGCAATTTCAATAGCCATAGATATATTCATCTTTAACTCCTCCTTTAATTTAATATTTAAAAGAATGCCTGCTTTACAACAGGCATTTCCTTTATAAGTTAGTGCAATTGTTACAGGAATATTAATATCCTGAACCAGTATCTGTATTCTTAATTATTTTAACAAGCCTGCTTGTACCAAGCCTGTCTGCTCCACAGCGCATAAATTCTGCGGCATCTGCGAATGAAGAGATTCCTCCTGCCGCTTTGATTTTTACATCTTTTCCAACATGCTTTCTCATAAGTTTTATATCGTCAAATGTTGCGCCTGAAGTTGAAAAGCCTGTGGATGTTTTAATATATTCTGCACCTGCATTTGTAACAATTTCACACATTTTAATTTTCTCTTCTTCTGTAAGCAGACATGTTTCTATAATGACTTTTAAAATTTTGCCATTACATGCTTCATGTATCTGGCGGATTTCATCTTCAGCTTCATTGTATTTTTTGTCTTTAATAAGTCCTATGTTTATTACCATATCAATTTCTTCTGCACCATTAGCTATTGCATCTTTTGCTTCAAATACTTTTACTGCTGTTGTGCTATATCCATTTGGAAAGCCAATTACCGTACAAATTGGCAGCCTGCCATCGGCATATTCTGCAGCCTGTTTTACATATGCTGCAGGAATACATGCAGATGCTGCATTATAGTGTATAGCGTCGTCAACAACCTGGCGGATATCTTCCCATGTAGCTGTCTGGTCAAGTAAAGTATGGTCTGTAATCTTTAAAACATCTTCATTATTCATAATTAACCTCATTTCCGTGCCGCATTGTATTTTGTACAGATTTATACCAGGCGGCACAAATATATAAACCTGCATGATTATTTAAATATATTTCTTATAAAAGCATAGGCTTGTCTGGTCTTAAAAAAGTGAAACTATGCTTATAATTAATGCACTCATAATACTTACAAACACACCGCTTATCATAGATTTGAACACAAGGCGTGAAATTGTGCCCCTTTTTTCAGGACAGAGTACACCAATACCGCCAATGCACATACCCATACTTGAGAGGTTTGCAAAGCCGCAAAGTGAAATAGCACAAATCATTCCTGTCCTTGCATCAAGGCTGCTTAAGTTAGCACCTAAATCCTGGAAAGCTACAAACTCATTAAGTATTAATTTATTTCCTAATAAAGAACCCTCCATTAAAATATTGCTGCCATCTAATCCAAGTAAAAATCCAAATGGCGCAAATACGTATGAGAAAATATCTGATAATGTAATATTAAAAAATCCTAAAAAGAGATTAATAACTGCAACGATGCCAACGAAACCAACTATAGAGGCCCCGATGGAAATAACCATCTGCATGCCTGTTGAAGCGCCTTCTGCAAGGGCGTCAATTACATTAGAATTATTCCCCTTATTGTCCATTTTAACATCTGTTATTGATTTAGCCTCTTCTGTCTGTGGCAGGACTATTTTTGAAATCATTATACTGCCAATAGGAACCATTGCGCTTGCTATTAACAAATATTCCATAGGAATTCCTAAAGCATGGTATCCACCAAGAATAGACGCTGACATGCTTCCCATTCCTGAAACAAGTATTACAAAAATTTCACTGTCTGTTAAATCTTTAAGGTATTTGCTTACAAGAATAGGGCTGTCAGTATGTCCCAGAAACATATTCGCTACAGCTACAAAACTTTCTACTTCAGTTGTCCCCATTACCTTTCCAACACCCTTGCCAATCCATTTTACAACAAATCCAATAACGCCAACATAATATAAAACACCTACAAGAGCAGAAACAAATATAATATTGCCTAAACTCTGGATAATAAAGATGCTTAATTCACCTTGGAAAAGGTCTCCAAAGACAAATGACAGTCCCTCATTTCCACAGTTAATTACAGCTGTCAGCCCGTTGGACATGACAGTGATAATTTTTTGTCCTAGTGGAATTTTAACTATTATAATCGCAATTATAACTTCAGTAATAAGTGCTTTTGCCACTGTTTTCCATTTAATGTTTTTACGGTCCCATGAAACCAGCCAGCATATAGCAAAGACTAATATTATTCCAAGTAAATTTAATATTAATTTCATAGCTTTCCCCCTTTTCTTATGCAGATTAATCCCATGCCATGTCCATCGTGGCACAAGTAGAGATGAAAAATGCTGCTTATTAATTTAACTGGTCCAGAATAGAACTTCCTATTGTACCTTCTGGCATTTCTACACCAAAATTATCTGTAATTGTGGCACCAATTATTGCAAACGTTTTTTCATCTTCCAGCCTGCCATTACCTTCCATTGATGGTGAATATGCAATAAAAGGCACCCTTTCCCTTGTGTGGTCAGTACCTGTATGTGTTGGGTCATTTCCGTGGTCTGCTGTAATAATTAATAAATCATCCTTTTTTAATAAATCCAGCAGTTCACCAAGTTTTACATCAAATTTTTCTAATTCACTGGCATAACCCTTTACATCACGCCTGTGCCCCCATAAGGCATCAAAATCCACAAGATTTACAAAGCAAAGCCCTTCAAAATCTCTTTTTGCAATTTCAATAGTCTGTTCCATTCCATGTACAGAGCTTTTGGATTTATTAGACTCTGTAAGCCCTTCACTATCAAAAATATCAAAAATTTTACCTACTGAAACCACATCAAGCCCTGCATCTTTTAGTGCATTTAATGCTGTTCTTCCATAAGGTTTTAATGCATAGTCATGGCGGTTGCTTGTTCTTTTAAACCCGCCTTTTTTCTTTCCAATATAAGGCCTTGCAATTACGCGGCCTACTTTCCATTCATCTTTCATTGTGATTTCGCGTGCAATTTCACAACAGCGGTATAATTCTTCAAGCCCAAAAGTCTCTTCATTGCCGCAAATCTGAAGTACAGAGTCAGCAGATGTATATACAATCATATGCCCTGTTGCTATTTCTTCTTCCGCCAGTTCATCTAATATTTCTGTACCACTTGCGCTTTTATTTCCAATAATGGTTCTGCCAGTTCTTGCAGAAAGTTCATCTAAAAGCTCTTTTGGAAAGCCGGTTTCTGTAAATGTTTTAAAAGGTTTTGTAATATGGAGCCCCATCATTTCCCAGTGTCCAGTCATTGTGTCTTTTCCTGTGCTTGCTTCATATAAATAAGTATAATACCCAAGTGGGTGTTCTGCCGCAGGAACCTGTTTTAATGGATGAAGGTTTGCAATACCAAGCTTTTGCAGGTTAGGAATATTAAATTCCGCTACAGACTGGGATATATGTCCAAGAGTGTCAGTACCTGCATCACCATATTCTGCAGCGTCAGGCATTGCGCCTGCACCAAGCGAGTCTATAACAACTGTAAATATGCGTTTATATTTTTTCATATCAAGACCTCCTTATAGCTTATTCATTTTCATATTCTTTTAAACGGAGGAACTGTTCTGGTGAAATAGTAATTTTCCCATTCTCAATAGAAACCAGTTTCTCATTTTCCAAAGCAGCAATGCTTCTCTGTACGCTTCTGACATTAAAGCCAATTCTGTCAGATAGTTCAGCTTGTGTTTTATTAATTTTAAATTTACCATAGTTTTCCTGGCATTTGTTCTCATATGATTTTACAAGATATTTTACAAGCCTTTCCTTGCAGTTCATAAACATATATTCACGCTCATGCTTTTTTTCAAAGACCAGGGTAGCCATAATATTTTTTATTCTCAGGAACAGGGCATTTTCATCGTGCTGTATCCATTGCAGGTAACAAGATGATGGAAGTGTTAGTATATTACATTCTTCTGTGGCACAGATAGATACATAGTATTCGGGAATACCACCAAATACTTCAAAGTCACCTACAATATACATCTGGTTAAAGTCCATAAAATAATATGCACGTCCTTGTTTCTGGTAATGCAGCCCTGCTATATTTCCAGAAAGAATTATATATACAGTATCACATGCTTTCCCTGCATGTATAATATACTGGTTTTTCTGGATTTTTTTATATGACATCATTTTAACAACTGCATCAGGCACATATCTGAATAGTGCTGTTAAATATTCACATCTGGCAGGTTCAGATTGTTTAATTTTCTCTAATAATTGCTGCTTTGAGTCCATAGTAATCCCCGTTTTATATGTTTTTTTCAAAAAGTTTTCTGCCAGATACAAATTTAGCAATAATGTGTCTGTCTTCTGCAAGATAAACCAGGCGTTCCAGCCTTTCCCTGGCATTTAGCTTCTGTGGGTGCTTAAGTGTGGAGTCATCTATTATTACTGCATCAAATTCGTAACCCTGCTCAAAGCTTCCAGCTTTACCAAAAAATCCACCACCGCCCTTTGTTGCAAGATAGAAAACTTCTTCAATGCGGAGAGGTGCAAGTGACTGGTCTTTAAGCCTCCAGCGTAGTTTAGAACATTGTATAGCCATAGCCATAGCCTTAAAAAGCGAAAGTGAAGAACCTGCTGCTATATCACTGCCAAGACCTGTTTTTATACCCATATCAAGGAAAGTCCTCACAGGAGCAATCCCTGATGAAAGGTTTGTATTTGACTCTGGACAGTGTGCAATAAATACATTCTGCTTTCTCATTAATTCTAATTCATCCTGGCTGCTATGGACACAGTGTGCCATTATGGCAGGCAGATGTTTACCAAACATGCCATGCTTGTCATATGCTTCACCATAAAATGCTGTACCAGGACAAAGCTCTTTGACCCACTGGATTTCACCCAGGTTTTCTGATAAGTGTGATTGTACAGGCAGGTTGTATTTATGTTGTAAAACTGATAATTTTTCCATTAAACCGTCTGAACATGTAGGAATAAACCTTGGTGTCAGTATTGGTTTTACATTTTCATATCCCATACAATTATTAATCCACTTTTCAGTATCATTAAACGCTTGTTCAGGGCTTTTTTCACATAAGTTTTCTGGACAGTTCCTGTCCATATTTACCTTTCCAACATATGCTTTAATACCTGTGTTATCAAGCTTTTCCATTAGTAATGTTGTTGCATCTGGATGTATAGTGCCAAATATACATGCCCTTGTAGTTGCACTGTTTAAAAGGTCTTCTGCAAAAATACCATATGCATTGCCGGCATATTCTAAATCAGAATATTTTGCTTCTTCTGCAAATGTATGTGTATCAAGCCAGCCAATTAATTCTAAATCCATTCCAAGACCACGGAAAGAATACTGTGGTGCATGTACATGAAGGTCTGTAAATCCAGGGATAATTATTTTATCTGTATAATCATAAAATGGAAATATTTCATAACATTCTGGCAGTTCTTTATATACACCCGCACAAATGCCATTTTCACAGACAATATAACCATTTTCAATAATACAAAGTTCATTACTGCTCTTACTATAACAAACATTTCCTTTTATTACAAATTTTCTCATTAATTTCTGCTTCCTTTCATAATTAATCTATGTGCCATGTTCTTTGAGGCACAAATATGAATAAAAAATGCTGTTTTTGCATTTTACAGATACAGACTTTTCTTGTATTGTTGAAATGTAATGATTGCCGGACTGTGTTTCTGGCTGTCCTGCAATCATTTTTCAGCCTGGTCTGGATGGCAGCAGGCAGGTCACATATTGATGACAATTTTTGTGACAAGTTCTTTAAATGATGCAGCCACTCTGTCAGCAGTTTCCTGTACTTCTTTATGGTCAAGCTGTACTTTTGAAATACCAGCTGCCATATTTGTAATACATGAAATGCCACATACTTCAAGTCCCATATGGCGCGCTGCCATAGCTTCACATGCTGTACTCATGCCAACCGCATTTCCGCCCCATGACTGTGCAAGCCTTACTTCGGCTGGCGTTTCATAGTTAGGGCCTGTAAACTGTACATAGACCCCTTCCTGTAACTGTATGCCACATTCCCTGGCACATTTCCTTATTATATCATGCAGGCGCTTGCTGTAAACTTCACTCATATCAGGAAATCTTGTTCCAAGTTCATCAATATTAGGGCCAATAAGCGGGCTTGGTATGCCGGTTGTAATATGGTCTGTAATCATCATAAAATCACCTGGCTTATATGACGGGTCTGCACCACCAGCAGCATTTGTCAGCAGGATTTTCTTAGCACCGAGCATTCCCATAAGACGTGTTGGAAGTACGACATCAGACATTTTGTAACCTTCATAATAGTGTACACGCCCCTGCATAATAACAACTGGTTTTTCTGCAACATAACCGAATACAAAACGTCCTTTATGGCCTTTTACTGTTGATACTGGAAATCCTTCAATACTTGTATATTCTACAGTATCTTCAATCTGGATTTCATCAGCATAATCACCTAAGCCAGAACCTAGAACCAGTGCAGCTTCTGGATTAAAAGAAGTCTGTTTTTTTAAACTGTTTAAACACATCATTAATTTTTTGTACATAATAATCATCTTCCCTTCCTGTTTTGTTGTTTTTTACAATTTTTAATTACTGCCACATCAATTTTGTAGCTAAATTATATAAAATAAAAACCAGATAGAAAACGACACTTGTCGCTATTAGCAGGTTTTAATAATCTTTCTACTTTTTATACAATATTTGTTGGTAGTTTTTATGAAAATTATACAAAGCCTGTAAAATTAATTTTACTAAAATGGTATTTACAATATGCCCTGCCGCTTTCCTGCTGGTAAAACAACCTTATTGCCTCTTAGTAGCATTCTGGCAGAAGACCAGGCATAAATATTAATAAAGAACCTGTTTCATGGAGGACTGTATGGCAAAACAGCGCCAGGTAAATACCTGCATTTCTAAAGATAATATTTCCCTGGATACCCTAGTTAAATTATTACAACAGATGCATATAGAAACACTGGAAGAAATTATAAAGAAACTGGACTGGACGGAAAGCCAGATAGAGGATTTATTAACAGAAATGCAAAAAATATGCGGGCAGGGGAGGGAATGCATATGAAAGGGAATCTCAAAAAAAACATGTCTGCCAGTATTGGAATTTATGCACGTAAATCTAAGTTTACAGGCAAAGGAAAATCTGTCCAGAACCAGATAAAGATATGTACAGAGTATGCCAGAAACCATTTAATGAAGGATGGAGGAGAAATAAATATAGAAATATACAAGGATGAAGGAATTTCAGGAAAAGATATAGTTTCACGTCCGGGTATATTAAAATTAATTTCAGATATAGAGCAGGGAAAAATACAGATAGTTATATGTTACCGTCTTGACCGTATAAGCAGGAATGTAAAGGATTTTTCAGGGCTGGTAACAAAAATGTCTGCTTATAGTGTGGGCTTTATTTCTGTAAATGAGGCATTTGACACAAGAACGCCTATGGGAAGGGCAATGATGTATATTGCTTCTGTATTTGCGCAGCTTGAAAGGGAGACTATCACCGAACGCATTACAGACAATATGTATGCACTGGCAAAGACAGGGTGCTGGCTTGGCGGAAGGACACCACTTGGTTTTGGCAGTACAAGAATAGAAGAAACAGACAGTGCTGGAAGGAAAACAAGCAGGTATTTCCTTGAAGAAAAGGAAAATGAAACAGATATTGTAAAGTTTTTATACTATAAGTACCTGGAGCTAGGTTCACTTACAAAACTTGAAACTTATCTTTTAAATAATAATTACCATACCAGGGATGGCAAGCTATATGGAAGGTATACTTTGAAGTCAATACTTTCCAATCCTGTATATTGTGTAGCAGGAGAAATTATTTATAAATACCTGGTTTCAAATGGTTACAGTATCTATGCAGAACAAGGGCTTTTTGACGGGACAAGGGGACTTATGGCGTATAATAAAAACAATTGCAAGGCAAAAGGGCAAAGAGTAAAAAATCCACAGGACTGGATTATTGCAACGGGCATACATAAGGGAATAATCCCGCAGGAAACCTGGATAAAGGTACAGAGTAAACTTAAAAATAATTCAGGAAAAAGCTACCGTTATCCTAAAACAATTGGCGCACTTCTTTCAGGAATTGTCCGTTGCGGCGGGTGTGGTTCATTCATGCGCCCTAAAGGGGGCAGGACAGATGCCAGTGGGGAAAAGAGGTATTATTACCAGTGCGAATGTAAGGAAAAAAGTAAAGGGAATCTATGCCAGATGCCAAATATACCTGGTAATATTTTAGATAAAATGGCTGTTGTGGAAATTTTAAATTTAAGACAAAAATTACTAGAGGATTATAGTTATTTACAAAAAGAAATAGAAAAAATAAAATACAATATAAAGAGCAGCACACAAGAAAAACAAAAGAAAGATATAATATTAAAGCAGATAAAGGATTACAGCAGCCAGGAAACAATGCTGCTTGATGCACTTGGAAAAAGCAGCAGTGAAGCTGTAACGATGCTTATATTAAAAAAACTGGATGAAGTTACAGCTGCGAAAAGCAGATTGCAGCAACAATATAATAAAGAATTTGCAGATTTAACAAATGGTACAAGGAAATATCCATGTCACCTGTACGCAGAAAGCATCATTACTCTTAACCAGGAAGCCTGGGAACTTATAAGTCCTGCCAGACAGAAAGATATTCTTAAAATGGTTATAAAAGAGATAGTATGGGATGGCAAAAATGCAATAATACACCTGTGTGCAGAAAATACTTCACAAGATTTTCCTGCCACGGGTGCAGACAAAGACGGTGCATAGGAAATGAACTGCTTATGATGATGCGCTCTGATAAAAAAGCGTCCAAAGACGTTTATTTGTATGATTCAATAGGTTCAGACAAAGAAGGCAATGAGATAAGCCTTATAGATATCATTGAGTATGAAGATGAAGATGTGGCAGAGCGTGTTACAATGCAGGAGAACATTTCAAAATTAGACAAAATAATTAGTGATACATTAACGCCAAGGGAAAAAGATATTATAATTTTAAGGTATGGATTAAATGGTGAAGAAGAAAAAACGCAGAGGGAAATTGCAGCAAAATATGGTATATCGCGTTCATATGTGTCAAGAATTGAAAAAAATGCATTAAATAAACTTAAAAAGTCTTATGAAAATTTTGGTTAAATAAATAACAGAAAAACATGCTGCAACCAGCTTGTCCAGCGGGTACAAATATGATATTATAATTCCATATATTATATATAAAATATGGAATTATATCGTGTTTGTATAGAGGAAAGGAGAGTTGTGGCAGCATATGCTGCCTCATTTCAGGAAAATGACATATATTGAAGAATATAAAGAGGGCAATAAATTTTTAGGAATATATCTTTGCAAATCAAAACAGGTATTAAAGACAAAAGCAGGAAAAACGTATTATTCACTGGTTTTACAAGATAAAACAGGGGTAATTGATGGAAAAGTCTGGGATTTGAATAATGGGATAGAAGACTTTGAGAGCATGGATTTTATAATGACTGATGGTATGGTTACATCATTCCAGGGTGCACGCCAGGCCAATATAAACAGGATAAGGAAAGCACAGGAGGGTGAATATAACCCTGCTGACTACATACCTGCATCTAAATATGATATAGAAGAAATGTACACCGAATTAAAGACAATAATAAATTCAATAAAAGAACCACATCTTAAAGAGCTGGCAGAAAAATGTTATATACAGGATACGGAATTTGCCAGGAAATTCAAACTGCATTCAGCTGCCAAATCAATCCATCATGGTTTTATTGGCGGTCTTTTGCAGCATACACTTGCAGTAGCAAAGATGTGTATTTTTATGGCAGACAATTACAGTATATTAGACAGGGATTTATTAATAACAGCAGCAATATTCCATGATGCAGGTAAAGTTTATGAACTTTCAGAATTTCCTTCTAATGACTATACAGATGATGGACAGCTTCTTGGGCATATTTTTCTTGGGGCAGAAATTATAGGCAATAAAATAAAAGAAATACCAGGGTTTCCAAAAGTGCTTGCTTCAGAACTCCGCCACTGCATCCTGGCACATCATGGTGAACTTGAATTTGGTTCTCCTAAAAAGCCGGCAATCGCAGAAGCAATGGCGCTTGCCTTTGCAGATAATGCAGATGCGCGGCTTGAGACAATGACAGAAATATATGGAAAATCGGACCCGGGTACAGAATGGCTGGGGTATAACAGGATTGTTGATTCTAATATAAGACAAAGTACAGGATGTGCGCAGAAACGTAAAAACAGCTAATTTCCAGACAATTAATTTCCATACAACGGGAAATTAAATATTAGAATTATGTTAGAAGATTAAATATTAAAATTATATTTAAAAATTAAATGTTAAAATTGTATTTAAAGATTAAATGTTAAAATTATATTTAAAGATTATATATTTAAACTATATTTGGAAAGAAGATAACAGCTATGCCAGATAATAAAGAACTGAATATAACAGAAAAGAAAGAAACAGTATCTGCCAGGAAAGGTAAAAGAACAGATAATAATACAGATGCTGTTCCCGTCTGCAAGAAAAATGATGAACTGGTACTAGATATAGAGGATTTAGGAACAGAGGGGGAAGGAATAGGCAAAATACAAGGTTACACTTTATTTGTAAAAGACGCTCTTGTGGGTGACAAAGTACGTGTTAAAATAATGAAAACCAAAAAAAGTTATGCATATGCAAGACTTCTGGAGATAATAGAACCATCAGGATGGCGTACAGAACCAGCCTGTCCTGTAGCAAGGCAGTGCGGGGGATGCCAGCTCCAGCATTGTTCATATGAAAAGCAGCTTGAATGGAAGAGAAAGAAAATTAATGATTGTTTAAAGAGAATTGGGGGATTTGGAAATATAGAAGCGGAGCCTGTGATTGGTATGGAAGAGCCATATTATTACAGGAACAAGGCGCAGTTTCCAGTAGGATATAGCAAGGATGGCAGTATTATAACAGGGTTTTATGCAGGGAGGACACATAGCATAATACCATTTAAGCATTGTCTTTTACAAAATCCATGTAATAGCAATATACTTGACGTTATAACCAGGTTTATGGATGAAAATAATATTTCTGCATATAACGAAGCAGCGCATAAGGGGGTAGTACGTCATATTATCACAAGAACAGCGCAGGCAACAGGCGAAGTAATGGTTTGTCTTGTAATTAATGCGGACAAGCTTCCAGCAGCAGGCAGGCTTGTGCAGATGCTTCTGGATTGTGATATTACGGAATATAAAGATACTAAGGAAGCTGAAGAGATTAAAGAAGTTATATGGAACAGGGAAGTTAAGGATATTAAAGAGGTTAATGGATTAAAAGGAATTTATGGCAAGAGGCTTGTCAATAGTGAAAAGCCATTTATAAAAAGTATATGTATAAATATAAATAAAGATAAAACTAATGTTATATTAGGCGGAAAAACAAAAGTGATATATGGCACACCTTATATAACAGATTATATAGGTGATGTAAAATATCATATATCACCAGTATCATTTTACCAGGTAAACCATAGCCAGACAGAAAAATTATACAATAAAGTTATGGAATTTGCAGATTTAAAAGGAAATGAGATTGTGTGGGACTTATATTGTGGAATAGGCACAATCTCTCTTTTTCTTGCACAGAAAGCAGCAAAAGTGTGTGGTGTGGAAATAGTGCCACAGGCAGTAGAAGATGCAAGAGAAAACGCACTTCTTAATAATCTGGATAATGTAGAATTTTTTAGTGGCGCTGCTGAGGAAGTAGTACCATTGCAGTATGAAAAAAGCGGAGGAAGGCTAAAAGCAGATGTAGTTACACTTGACCCTCCAAGAAAAGGTTGTGATGAGAAACTTTTACAGACAATAGCAGAAATGCAGCCAGCAAGAATTGTATATGTAAGCTGTGACCCTGCAACCCTTGCGCGGGATTTAAAATATTTGTGTGGAAAGGGTTATGAAGTGGAGAAAGTACAGCCAGTGGATATGTTCTGCCAGAGTTATCATGTGGAGACGGTTGTACAGCTTTCCCACAAAAAACCCGACAGCGTAATCAACGTAAAAGCCGAGTTTGGCGAGGGTGAGGGCAAAGTGCCGCTTGATAATATTGCCAAGAGAGCCGCAGCATATAAGCCGAAAGAGCGGGTTACATACAAAATGATTAAGGAGTACATAGAAGCGAAGTATGGCTTCAAGGTACATACCGCATATATCGCAGAGGTAAAAAGGGAGTTAGGATTGCCGATGTATGATGCTCCTAATGCGGTAGAAGAATTGAAACAGCCGAGGAAACATCCGACACCAGAAAAGGTTGAGGCAATCAAAGATGCTTTGAAGCATTTTGAAATCATGTAATGTAGGATAAATTTACTTTGTTTTTTATGTTCGTTATTTGGAGCCATTGATGGCAGAATAATTAAAAAACATGCTAAATACTGTAAGTATTGATTAAAGTTAGCGCATATAGGGTTTTATCGATTATAGGAAGATGTTGAAATTGAATAGGGGTGATAATATTGGAAATTATTAATATGCCTATTGCAGAGTATTTAAAAATGTGTAAAACAGTTGCTTATCAAAGAGGCTTTGTTTGGGTGATGGTTTTGTTAGCAAGAGAGCGCGATGCAGTATATTCATACAATGATCTCAAACAGTATTGGGATTCTTATGATGATTTGACAGGGGATAAGATACTTTTTATAATGTCTATTGCTAATCGGAGAGAAGAATCATATAGTTCTTATCCTGCTCATGAAATTGAAGGATGGAGGCGGCTTTATAATCCGAATCTTTTGATTATGAATCAAAGCGTACCTACTATTCCGAGGTGGGAATTCCCTTCAGAGAAAAGTATTCGGAAATACCGAAACATAGCAATAGAAAATAACACGCATTTTATTTCAGAGTTATGCTATGAATTTAATATTAGTGAAGAGGACGTGCCATCAATAGTGTTGTTTTGTACAGAACCATTTAAAGAAAGTAAACCTGTTGTTATTCCGATTCAATCTGATAATTTATATATATCAATAAAAGAATTAATTATAGGAATCCAGACTGAATTGGAAAACTTCGGAAATATTAGGGATGAATTAAGAAATATCGCATTAGATTTGCAAGAACTCAAAAGCAATATTCAACGAAATGTGATTTCTAATCCAGAACGGCGGTATATAACGGCAAAAACGAAGTTATTGCATATGGTTGAAACTGGTTCAACAAGAATTGATACATCTATGCTTCAAGATGCAATTAATAAAAAGGATATTCATGCCTGTAAACTATTTCCTCAGCCAATTAGGGGATATTTGAATCAAATAATAGACTTACAACAAGAATATAAAGAAATTGAAAGTTGCATTACAGAAAAATACTCATGCGAACAACAATTATATATAAAACAAAATGCATTAGAAAAAGCATATGATAAAAAATGTGACATGCTGACAAAAGCGCGTTGTGATTTGGATTTAGCTATTAAAAAATATGTTGCTGAGTTACAGAAAGAATCAATCAAAGGAGGAAGAGGTATGAAAATTCGAGTACCACACTTTAAAATTGGAATAACGTTTTCAGGGAAATATAGGAAACGATTTATTGAACCATTTTGTGATGAGCTTCTTAATCTGGGTTACACTAGGCATGACATTTTTTATGACGCATGGCATGATGCGCTTATAAATGGTGTACATGGTGATGACGTACTCAGACAGATCTATTTCCAAAATTGTGATTGTGTAGTAGTTTTGCTTTCTCCAGATTATAAAGAAAAAAACTGGACTGGTCATATTGAGTGGTCAGCAGTAAAAGAGCTTATTAATACTGGAGACGATGACAAAATATGTCTTTTGAGAGTTGATTCAGCAGATATTGGGGAAATTGATGGGCTTTATAAGAATCAAACTATTGCCAAAACTATTGATAATATGTCTGCGTGTGAAATAGCAACTTTTGTACACCAGAAATATAAGATGTTGATATAAAAAGGAAAAATAGTAGCAGAATATGCCTTGAAAGACGTAAACAAACCAATGGGCGTAAGTGAATACAAACACTCAAATCACATTTCAGAAGAACTGCAGGACAAGCTGCCATCAATTGAAGATATTGAAAAAAGAATCAATTAGAATTTTGCATCAAGGTGCAAAATTGATGAAATTTATATTTTGTGGGAAAAGGGTCTCATGAACGGTATTAGTACTGTATAAATATTGTCTATATTTCCGTAATTTTGTGGGGATATGTTCTAATTTGATACTCATGTCGAGACGGTTGTACAGCTTTCCCACAAAAAACCCGACAGCGTAATCAACGTAAAAGTCGAGTTTGGCGAGGGTGAGGGCAAAGTTCCGCTTGATAATATTGCTAAGAGAGCCGCAGCATACAAGCCAAAAGAGCGGGTTACATACAAGATGATTAAGGAGTACATAGAAGCGAAGTATGGCTTCAAGGTACATACCGCATATATCGCAGAGGTAAAGAGGGAGCTAGGATTGCCGATGTATGATGCTCCTAATGCGGTAGAGAAATTAAAACAGCCGAGGAAACATCCGACAGCGGAGAAAGTGGATGCCATAAAAGATGCTTTAAAACATTTTGATGTTATCTGAAATTATGAGCGTATCATTAGAAATAGTGGTACGCTTTTCTTGAAAGAATTAGTTGAAGGTAGTAATATGAAAATATTCGGATGTATTTGAGAGGAGGAAAAGAAAGTGAATCGCATCACAGAAATAACAAAACGTGACAT
Source organism: Lachnospiraceae bacterium (assembly GCA_022797375.1). Classification (GTDB taxonomy): domain Bacteria; phylum Bacillota; class Clostridia; order Lachnospirales; family Lachnospiraceae; genus Butyribacter. The sequence goes on along the minus strand of JAAWKM010000040.1, from coordinate 7,850 downwards.
TTTGGATTTATTTAGAAATGGATTAGAAATAGAAGATTTTTTTGAAACCAGAACAGTTCCATACTCCTATTTCGGTCGGCTTGAAGAATTAAATTTTCTTAAAAGGTTATATAAGTTGAAAGATATGCCAAGTAATGATTCAAGATATGAAAATGCAGAACAGGATATTTGGCAGCATACAGTTAATAATGATGATTATCCTGACTGTTGGGTTTTTGAAGATGAACGGTTTTATTTGCAAAATGGCGATGATGAAACATATTTGAAATTTCTATGTGAAGTGTTCCATCCTGCTGTCAGATATGAAAAAGGTTACTGGAAAGAGTTTTTAACAGAAATCAATAAATTATTACAAAATGATGGATATGAGCTTTATCCTGCGGAAAAAGTATCTAATCGTGATGTTTATAGATGGAGAATATTTCAGCGGGAGGAAAGTTCATTATTTGTTCCATATTCTCAAAGAAACGCAAAAGATATAAAAGAAAAAAAGATAGCTCTGTCCATAAACCGAAAAGCCAGAAATCAGATTTATCAATTTTTGGAGCGGTGTAATGTTGAATATCAAGCAACCGATGATACAGGATGGAATTATAGTACAAATATAGCAGCAGATGTTTTTTACGACATAAAGCAGTTTTATGTACCAAAATGTTTTAATAGCCAAAAGGAATATGTTGAAACTGATAATTTGCAAGATTTTATAATCTCTAATTCGCCATTTTGCGTATTGGATGCAATAGAGTTTTTCGCCAGACATAGTATGTTAGATGACTTTGAAGCCCAGATTAACACGATACTAAAATTGAATGATATTACGTTCCAGTTAAGTAATGGGAAAATAGTAAATTCATTTGACGTACAAATAACGCAAAGTTCATTGGGAATAGTGGAAGAAGCAGGATTGAAAGAATTGTTGCAAGAGGCGTCTAAATATTATGATGCGAACAATTTGCAAATTGCAGTAGAAAAACTTTGGGATGCGTTTGAAAGATTAAAAACATATTACTGTTCCCCAACCATAGACAAGAAGAAATCTGTAAATAAAATTGTAAAAGATATGGGAAATAGTCAACAGGCATTTATGGAATTGTTTGATAGAGAGTTTCGTGAGCTTACATCTTTTGGAAATGATTTTAGGATTAGACACCATGAAACAACAAAGATAGATATTCAAGATAAAAGACATTTTGAATATTTTTATAGGAGATGTCTGACACTAATTTCAACAGCGATTGAGTATTTAGATGGAAGATGTGTATAAAACTTAGAAATCAAGTTTTTTATAGTTTTGCATGAGTAGGGATTTGAGCTTATAATGAAGCTGTAAGGAGGTTGGTGTTCTATGAGCGAAAAGAAAATACATTTATATGTGGATAGACAAGAAAGAACATTGCTTTTACATAGCCTTGTGGAGTTGAAAAACCAGCTCATACAGCAGGGCAGATATACGGACTGCGTGGACGAGCTGATATTCAAAGTCGTAAACGCACCGATTAAGAGAATGAAAGTTGAATATGTCTAAGGCACATCATTATGAAGCCGCTTATTCTTATTTATTTTTTAAGAGTAAGCGGCTTTTTTGCGTTCTCTGGTACTGTTACATAGCCACCTTGACAAAGTGGCTAAATCTATGCGAAAGGAGGACGCACCCTATGTCAAATTGCAAAGTAATCGCTCTGACAAACCAGAAAGGCGGTGCCGGTAAGACCACCACGGCAGTCAATCTGGGTGTCAGTCTGGCACAGCAGGGCGAAAAGGTACTGCTGATTGATGCCGATGCACAGGCGAATTTAACGATGTCGCTTGGTTACAGCCGACCAGACGATTTGCCTGACACGCTCTCAAACATCATGCAGGACATTATTGATGATAAACCCGTCGATGTTTCCAAAAGCATCCTGCACAATGACGAGGGCGTTGACCTGCTCCCGTCTAACATTGAGCTGTCGGAACTGGAAGTACGGCTCATCAATGCCATAAGCCGTGAAAGCGTGCTGAAAACCTGCATCCATGAGGTGAAAAAGAATTATAGCACAGTGCTTATTGACTGTATGCCGAGCTTGGGTATGCTGACCATCAACGCACTTGCGGCGGCTGACAGCGTGGTTATCCCGACACAGCCCCACTATCTTTCTGCAAAAGGATTAGAGTTATTGCTTCGCTCCGTGTCAAAAGTCAAGTGGCAGATAAACCCGAAGCTGCTAATGTGGAAGAAAAGACGAATGAAATTACCGCAGTCCCTGGACTGCTTGACCTTATTGATGTGGATGGGTCAATCATAACGGCAGATACCATGAGCTGCCAGAAAAAAATTGTTGAAAAGATAATCGGCAGTAATGTAGATTATACGATTGGGTTAAAGCAGAACCAGCCCGCTTTGTATAAAGATACAGAAGATTATTTCAATGCATTTTCTTCAGAACTTCCAATGTTAAAAACGAATGAAAAAGTATACGGAAAGATTGAAAAACAAGAATACAGGCTACTGACGGATATTTCATGGCTGGAGCAGCGGAGGAATAGAGTGGGCTAAAAGTATTAGGGATGGTGAAGTCAACCGTAACAGAAAATGATGAAAGTTGTGAATATACAAGATATTTCATCACTTCCTTAACGGACATCGGTGAATTTGCAGATTCGGTAAGAAAGCACTGACCGATAGAAAACCAGCTTCATTGGTGTCTTGATGTTATTTGCAGGGAGGATGCATCAAGGGCAAGGAAAGATAACCCACTACTAAATTTCAATATTTTGCAGAAAACTGCCTGTACCCTTGTAACACAGGCACAGTATGGACGTATAAGCAAGAAAAAGTTAATGTTTAAAGTGGCTCTTAATTCAGATACTTTGCTGGACATTCTCTTTTTTCCTAAAAAGTAAATGTTATTGCTCTGATATAAAAAAAAACAGGATATTGATAATTTTGATGTCATAATATACAATAACAATAGCACAGGTTTATTTAGAAAGGAAAGGATACAATGAGATTAAAACAAGATAAAATTGAATATAATGAAAATGAAATTGAAGCACAAGGTTGTTGGAGTGATTGTTATATAAGAGATGAGAAATATAAAAATAATGGAGAAGCTAGTGAACCGGTTGGTGGTTCGGCTATAACTCGTAAATGTGGTACATTCCCTGTGTATTCACCTAAAACTAATCCATTTCTATAAATAATTATTAGTTTTAAATTTAATATATATTTTAATGAAATATTTTCAAATAATCAATATACTTAATTTAATAAACCTGTGCTATTGTTTTTCTCATTGTGTATAAATATGGAATTTTGTAAAAATATAAGGGTTTTGAAGGAGAATCAAAAAGTTATCTTAAGTAACCCTGGTAATGGGGCATGGATAAAGCTTAATGAAGAAGTATATGAAATTATAAATGGATATGTAATGAATGATGGGCAGTATAATAACACTTTTTTTGATGATTTTAATAATGAGGACAAAGAATATTTAAAAAAGGTTATAAATATAATCAAAAAAATTGGTATTGTAGATTTTATGTCTGAGGATTGTATTACACGCGCAGATTTTGCAATAACTTCTTTATGTAACCTTAAATGCAGGCATTGTTGTAATTCTGTAATGGAGAATAATAAAGAGCCTGCTTCTGGTGAAATTATTTTTGTATTAAATAAATTGCATAAGGCTGGTATTAACAGATTATGTTTTACTGGTGGTGAACCATTATTAAGAGATGATTTCAGTAAAATAGCTTTAACAGCAAAAGAGTTGTTTATTAAGCTGGATTTAATGACAAATGGTACTTTGATATCAAAAGATAATGTTGCTTTTTTATGTAATAATTTTAACAGTATTAATATAAGTGTAGATGGTTACGATTCATATTCATGTGAAAAAATAAGAGGCAAAGGCGTTTTTGACAAAGTTGTAAATGCAATAAATCTTTTACATGAAAATAATTATAATAATATTCTTCTTTCTGCGGTGATAAATAGTTATAATGATACTGGAAAATTTTATGAACTATGTGATTCTCTAAAAGTAACTCCAATAGTAAGAAGGTATGCTCCAGAGGGAAGAGGTTTTGAAAATGAAAAAGAATTGTTTATGCCTGGATTTAATATGGAATGTGATAAAAAGAAAAAAATAGTTGATTATATATCGACAAATAACATTAATTATGGATATAGTAAATATGCTACGACTATATGTAATGCTTTTATGGGCAGTGTTTATATTGGAAGCGATTTATATATTTATCCATGTGGTGCTTTAAATCTTCCAGAGTTTAAATGTGACAATATGAGGGAAATAAATGACATAAAGATATATTTTAATAATAAGATGTATAAAAATTCTCCCGGGTATAAAAAATATATATCAATAAAACCTGAAAATGCAAGCTACTGTAAAGATTGTAGTGTATGTATATTTTGTAATGATTGTCCATCTTATTTATATTTGTATAAGAAAAATGGATATTTAGATAAATACTGTATTGAATGTAAAGAATATATGAAAAGGAAAATATATGGATAAACTTAGTATAACAATCTGGTTAACCCACAGATGCAATATGAGATGTGTATACTGTTATGAAAAAAACAAGGATGCTGCACATATGAGTATGAACACTGCAAAAGCAGTATATAGTTATATATATAAGACATTATCTGATAATAAAGTGAAAAAATGTTTTATTAGTTTTCATGGAGGTGAGCCTTTTCTGGAAAATAGTTTAATTACTTATTTTTTAGAAAAATTTTTAATAATAAAAGAAGTTGATTTCATTTATTCAGTAACTACTAATGGGACATTGCTTAATGACGATGAATTACATAATTTAATGAAATTTAATGAGGTGAATATAAGCATTGATGGTAATCAAAAATTCCAGAAGTTAAACAGACCAATGGTTAATGGCGGAGATTCGTCTGTGCTTTTAAGAAAAAATATTGACCACATAATTAATAATAATATTAAGTTTAATGCAAGAATGACAGTTGTTCCTTCGGGGATAGATGTATTAGAAGAAAATATAGATTACATATATAATCTGGGAGTTAAGAGCATTATTTGTGCAATAGATTACTGGAATTACAGATGGACTAATCCTATGTTAGAAAAATATTTATTGCATGTTAGTAAGTGCAGAGAGAAATATTCATTTGATAATAAGTTTAAAATTTATGATATAATGGCAAGTACATATTCTATGAAAGGAAAATGTGCAGGCGGAATTTATAACAGGATTATAGATTGTGATGGCAGTTTATATCCATGTACTGTAGTATGTGGTAAAAGTGAGTATAGAATTGGAAATATATATAATGGCATTAATGCAGACTGGAATTTAAGGCTTGAATCTTACAATTCGTGCATAGATAACAAATGCATGAATTGTAACAATAGCAATAAGTGTGCTGCCAGAAGATGTATTTTTATGAAAAAAATATCTAGTAACTTATTTGATAATTTATGTACAATCCAAAAATTTAACAATAACCAGTAATAAAACCAGAGGGAGAAAATATGTTTTTTGCAGAAACCAGAAAGAAATATTTTAATATAGTATTTTTATTTGTAATTATTATTGGAGGGTTCTGGTTATATTCTTCACTCAAGCCAACAGCTTCTACTGATGATGATTACTATAAATATAATTATTTTAAGCCTTTAAATGAAGCAGAATTTGTATATTTTGAACTGGTGTCTGAATATAAAAAAGGAGTTGCAACAGCTTTTATTGAGCCAAAAGGAAATAGAATGTGGGGTACATATGGAAAAATACTAAATGATACTGAAAAAGAATATTTACTTGAAGTGGTTAAAAAAATTAACCCTTCCTATAAAAATTCTGAAAAAATGAAAGATGTAAAAATAAATTTTTCGTATTCTGATATAAAACCATATCTAAAGGAACTGGAAGAAAAACTACATATATATTCCCTGTATTATACAGGAATGAATTCAACTAGATGGTATAATTCACCATACCATGTATATACAAAATGTACCGGACGCTTTCATGGCAGGGAATATAATGATGCCCTTAAAGAGTTTACACTTACATATGAACATGGTATTTCTGATGGCTATGCATATGTGTTCCTGGACAACTGTGGGATAATTATGGGATTTATTGCTATTATATATTCTTTTATGTCTTATACAGAAGAAAAAAGAAAAAATGTAAACGGATATATATACACAGCAAATGTAAGCTCATCCAGGTATGTTTTACATAAATACCTGGCAGATACAATGCCGCTTATGCTTGCCAGTATTATATACAGCCTGCTTGGGGCTGCATGTTTTATATACTGGAACTATAAATTTAACTATGGGTATGATATAAGTATTATTCCGTTTTTGATAAAGACCCCTTTTATAATTTTCCCAACTATTTTAATAGTAACAGCTATTGGGCATTTCCTTGGCATATTATTCTGCTCTGAAACATTGGACATAATTGCCCAGTTTATATTATTTTACTTGTCAATGGGGTATGGATTAAGTGATAAATTTAACTTTGCATTGCTTATAAGGTATAATAATTTTGATGATTACACCTTATACCAGAACTGTTCTGGCAATGTAATCATAAACAGGGTTATAATAATATTATTATCAGTTATTTTAACTGGGTTTACAGTTGTATTATTTAATTATAGAAGGGAACACGGCAGGTTAATTAATTTAAAAAATATAAAAAAATTTGCTGTAAATATCCTGCCTTTATCATTTAAAAAGACAATACTAAAAAAGAAAAAACAGGAAACAAAGAACTTTGTTACAAGAGGGATTGGTTATTATATGTTTAAACAGTCTGCCAGCAAAATGGCATTGTTATATATCCCTTACTTATGTATAATATTGCCAGTTGTTATTTTCCAGGAAATGAATACATTAGCTATTGCTATAACCGGGGAGAATATTTTTATTTTTGCGTCCATGTTTTTATTTATAAGGCTTGGAAATATGGAGAAGGCTAATGGCACAGAAAGCTATGTGTTTACTTCAGACTGCCTTTATCCTCTGGTATATATAATAAGAGTGGCGTCAGCAGGCATTACTTTATTTATAATGGTGGAAATTCCTGTGTTGGTTCTTTGCCTTGTGAACCATGTGCCAGCAGGAAGGTGGTGTATTGGCGTATATTTAAGTTCATTATTTATTGGAATGTTCTCCCTGTTAATTACTGAAGTTTCAGAAAGCTGTTTAGCAGGGTACTTTTCATATATTATATATTACTTATTTGATATAGTTTCAGGAGGGAATATGCCATTAAGCATAGCAGGCTATACATACCAGTTACAAAAGACTAAGTTATATCTGGGAGCGGCAGTTGCCATTATTGCTATTATATTGTTATTTGTTGTATATAACAAAGCAGAGGGAAAAAGGTTAATAAGAAAAAATGAAAATAGAGATTAATAATCTTACAAAAGAGTATGATGAATTAATAGCCCTTAACGGTGTAAACATAACACTTGTAACAGGAATGTATGGGCTTCTTGGGGCTAATGGCGCAGGCAAGTCAACTTTAATGAAAATCCTTGCAGGAATATTGGATAAAACTTCAGGTGAGATAAAGCTTGATGGTAATGTTATAAAAAAACCGGGGCAGATAAGAAAATTAATTGGATATATACCACAGACTTTTTCTTTCTATCCAAATATGACAGTTTTTGAAATAATGGATTATTTTTCTGCATTAAATGGTGTTAAAGAAAACAGAAAAGAAAGAATTGGAAAGCTTCTTGAAATGACACACCTTACAGATAAAAGCAGGGCAAAGGTAAAGGAACTTTCAGGAGGGATGAAACAGCGGCTTGGCATTGCAGCAGCACTTGTTAAAGACCC
>JAAWKM010000243.1 GCA_022797375.1 Lachnospiraceae bacterium | reverse complement strand
ATATCCTGTCTGCTGCTTTAACTTCACGTTCACGCTTTGTAGCATTGCCATTTGTATCATATGCGTATGTATCACCTGCATCAATCTCAACAATATCATGTATAAGTACCATTGTTATAACACGCAGCACATCAATATCATTTTCTGCATAGCTGCTTAAAATAACTGCCATTAAAGCAAGATGCCATGAATGTTCTGCATCATTCTCTTTCCTGCTGCCATCTGCCAGGTAAGACTGCCTGCCAATCTGCTTTAAACCGTCTGTTTCACGCAAAAATCCAAACTGCCTGTCTAATCTGTCCACTTTATGCCCGCCTCCATCCTGTGCTGTGCACTACTTATAAATCCTGAATAAACCTGTTACTTTGCCAAGCACTGTTACATCATCTAGTATTATAGGTTCCATTGTATCATTCTCCGGCTGCAGCCTGAAATGCCCATCCTCTTTATAAAATGTCTTGACTGTAGCAGCATCTTCTACAAGTGCTACTATTATCTCACCATTCTCAGCAGATTCCTGTTTCTTTACAAGAACCCTGTCACCATCAAATATGCCCACATTAACCATGCTTTCACCCTTGACCCTGAGCATAAAAGCCTGCCCGTCCGGCATATCTTCTGGAAGTACTGGCATATAGCTTTCAATATTCTGGTCTGCAAATATAGGTTCACCTGCAGCAACCGAACCTATTACGGGCACACTGATTATTTCCCTGCGTGAAAGGTTAAAGTCATCATCTATTATTTCAATAGCACGCGGCTTTGTCGGGTCTCTGCGGATAAAACCATTCTTTTCTAATGTTTCAAGGTGTGAATGCACAGAAGATGTAGACTTCAGGTGCACAGCCCCGCATATTTCCCTTACTGCTGGCGGATAACCTTTATTGACAATTTCTGATTTAATGTATTCTAATATTTCCTGCTGTTTTGCAGTAATTCTTCCTTTTTGCATAAAAAGTCCTCCTGATTTATGTTACTATACACAGCCAGCCCTAAATACAGTAATTCCCAGCATCTTTTAGGCTTGTTATTATAAGCAATGCCGCCATGAATAATAACAAAGTGATATTATAATTAATATAATACCACTTTATCCCGCATTTGTCAAACATATGTTCTAAAATATTTTATTTTAATCTTCCAGTGCAGATATCCCCACTGTCTTGCCATCTGACCATATTCTCTCTAAATCATAGAACAGCCTGTCCTCATTATCAAAAACATGGACAACCACATCACCAAAGTCAAGCAGAACCCATGTACTGCTTCTGTTTCCCTCTTTGCGTTTCATCTGGAAACCTGACTGGTTCATTTTCTCCTCAACGTTGTCAACAAGTGCCTGTACCTGTGTAATACTGTTTCCATTAGCAATAATAAAATAATCTGCCATTACAGATATTCCCGAAATATCAATAATCTTAATATCTTCACCCTTTTTCTCATCCAGGGCATTGTATGCAATTTTTGCCATTTTAACTTGTTCACTCATATAAATAACCTTGCCTTTCCATACTAAAATTTAATATCTTTTTCCACATGTATCTGCCTGTAGTATTTAAAGGCTTCAACTGTATGTATATCTATCTCACGTCCGTTGTTATCTGTCTTCGCCTTATCACCAAGATAGCCAAGCGTCCTGTCAAGTATCTGGTATATTGCCTCATCAATGTCAACAAACGCCATCCTGCGTACTGCCTCAAGATGCGGAAGAGGCTTTCTTCCAGGCTCAATATAATCTGCTGTAAAAACTATTGCTTCAAGTGGTTTCATGCCTGCTTTACCTGTAGTATGGTATCTTATTGCAGAAATTATTTCTTCATTTTCCACACCATACTTCTTTTTTGCATAATATGCGCCAAGCTTTGCATGTAATAAAAAGCCATTCCTGATTTCAAGTTCTGTACATTCAAGGTTATTTTTAAGGCATTTTCTTACAAGTTCATCATCTGAAAAACATTTTGCACAGTCATGCAGCACACCTGCCATTGATGCATCTTCAACAGACAGGCCATACCTCATTGCAAGCGCAGCAGCAGTATACCTTACACCTGTTGTATGGATATATCTTTTAGGTGTAAGTTTTGATTTAAGCCTTTCCTGGACTTTCTCAACATTTTCCAACATAAATATGTCTCCTTACAAATAGTTGTTAATTAAATTTACAGGATCTAAGGCATGTAACATCTGGGTTAAAAACTATAACATCTTTAAAGCCTGTAACAGTCTTTTTCTTTAATATACTTCCATACCTTATCTGGCAGGTACATAGAGGCATCCCCTCCTGATAAAATAATCTTTCTTATACAACTTGAACTAATATCTATCTGTGGCATTTCTACAATTATAATTTCTGCATTATACCTGGTTCTTAGTTCTCTTGCATGTTCCTCCATCTGTTTCTTACCAGTACCATTACGGTTTATTGCAATTATAGCAGCATATTCCATAATCTTGCCAGGCAGATGCCAGTTTTCAAGCTGGAAAAATGAATCACCACCCATTATAAAAAAATATCTTTCATCTGGGTTCTGCCTATGCAGAAGTTCAAGTGTCTGGGATGAATAAGTTATGCCTTCCCTTTTAAATTCAAAATCTGAATATTCAAAATATGGCACTTCATTTATTGCAATCTTAAGCATTGCACCTCTGTGCTCTTCTGGAATTATATGGATATTTTTCTTATGCGGAGGGTTTTTAGATGGCATAAAAACCACTTTGTCAAGTTTTGCCTGCCTGTATGCTGCTTCTGCCATTTTAATATGTGCAATGTGGACGGGATTAAATGTCCCTCCCATAATGCCTGTCCTTCCCATCTGGATTATACCTGCCTTCTGCCCTTTACAGGCTTTCCTGCTGTTTTTCTGGATATTTTTCTTCCATCTGGTTTTTTCCTGGAATATTCCCGCTTTTTAAGCTCCCTTTTTTTAGCAAGTATTCTTTTCTCTTCTTTTTTCGGATTTTTTTTATATAATATAATTTTTTTACCTATAACCTGGACAATTTCTGAGCCTGTCCTTTCTGATAAAACCCTTGCAAGGGAAGCCATATCCTCATCACAGTTTTTAAGGACATTTATCTTGACCAGTTCCCTTGCCTTAAGTGCATCACGCACTGCCTCAGCCTGCTGTGGGGAAAGCCCGGTCTTTCCTATCTGGAAAATACTGTCAATTTTCATAGCCTGTGCCCTTAGCCTTGTTCTCTCTTTACTTGTCATATATAACCTCACTTCCAGTAAATTTGTATACAGGGAATATTATACACAAAATATGGCATAAATTACAACACCTTTATTCATATAATATCATAAAACAATATAAAAAGTTACTATTCACAGTCCAGTAAAAGATATATCATTCCGCAAGCTTGTTTGCAGGAATGTATATATCTTTTACTGGACTGCGAAAGCTGTCACTCCACAA
>JAAWKM010000242.1 GCA_022797375.1 Lachnospiraceae bacterium | reverse complement strand
TGCTGTTTTTGCATTTTTCTTGTGTGAAATTGTAATGATTGTCAGACAGCGTTTTTTGCTGTCTTAGAATCATTTTTCACACTATTTCCAGTTATTCTGCCCTGGCACTGGAAACCCTGCGTCCGTTCACCAGGTACCATAGATGGTAATTTCCAGAAGGCAATAATTTATATGTATTAAGAAAGGCGTACCCTTTTTTATTTTATATCTTGAAAAGGATACGCCATACAGAACTGCCACGCCTTTGCATGGCACTGTCCAGATACTATAATTAAGAAATTTTATATTATATAGTACATTTTCAACATTATATATTAATCTTTATTTATAAAATTCATGGCAATGGTAGCCAAACAGCCTTGTAAGGCATCTGTCAAACCATGCAGCATTATCTGAGTCTGCATATGCCCTTTCCATAAAATAAAGAGCTCCCTGTGACGGGTCAATCCCATTTAATGCATCATTTACTGCCTTCTTGGTGTCTTCCGAAACATTTACTGTATAATATCTTCCATCATATATAGGTGAAAATTGATACGTAGAACCCCTGTGTGCAAAGACCACTTCCTTGATTGTAGAAGGAAATGACTTGCTCTTAACCCTGTTTAATACAACATTGGCTACAAGCACTTTCCCTTTATGGTCTTCGCCACCTGCTTCTGCTTCAACAATCCTTTCAAGTATAATCCTGTCAGAAGCTGATACGGATACACCACAACATCTTTTAATGCGTGCTGCTTCCTGTATCCTGGCCCTTTTTTCATGGTTTTCGCTCAATCTTTTTATTCTGTTATAATTATTAGCATTTTCCACAACATAGTTTTCAGATTGTAATATAATTACTTTTTGTGAAGAAGCATCTTTTACCGGTGCAGGTGCCATTGCCACTGATGCGTTGCTAGCTGCCGGTACAAGCGTTGCACTTAAAGCTGCTACTACCGCTAATGCTCCTTTTGCTGCCTTTCTCATAATAATCCTCCATACCGCTTCACAGGCGGCTTAAAAAATAGTAATGTTTAAATATTAAATATGATTAATTATTGTTACAAAACTATTACAAATTATATGAACTTTTTAAAAATTTATTCACTTTATTTACATTTTTTTGAATTATTACAAAAATTTTTTCCAGCCAGCCTAAAAATATAAATATCAATAGTGCATTTTGCCATTTTATGTTTCTCTGCCATAAAACATAAAAATCCCCATGCCGTGCTTTGCACGGCACAAATAGTAATGAAAAATGCTGTCTTAGAATCATTTTTCACACTAACTCCCGTTCCTGGTACTTTTTTATGCCATATATAGACTTTTAAATATATTTTTACTGCTAACTGCAACCACTAATGAAGCAAAAGCAGCGAAAAATATTACTACAAATTCGTAACCTTTACAAATTTCAAAGAAAACACCATATAACGCATTGCCTAAAGGCTGTGAACACATTGAGCCAGCAAGTATAACAGCAGTCACCTTTCCTATTAAATCCTGAGGGGTTTCCGACTGTACAAAAGACAACATTTGTATTGTAAAAACTGTTGATAATACCATTATAATAAAACAACATATTACTGTCACAATATAACTTATAATTCCTGGAAATTGCAGTATTAGCGATATTCCTATAGGAAATACACTAATAGCACAGCATGCTAACAATATGCCTGCTTTTTTAACTGAAAGCTTATTTGCAAATATACCAGCAAATATACCTCCGGCAAGACCACCTGCTGCTAATGCCCCCTCTGCATATCCATACATCTTATTTGCCTGTAATGCCCCAAGTTCAAAGACTTCTGTTACCAGATAAGGAAGACCTGTAATAATCATAGCTGATAAAAACAAGTTTACCCCGCAAATTATAACAAGAACCTTTCCAATAACAGGCTGGTCTTTTCTTATAAAGAGTATCCCCTTTGACAAATCTTCCCTGGCTATATGGAATATATTACCCTCATTCACCTGTTTTTTATATGGTATCTTTATGAAAATTTCCATAACTGCTGAAACGAAGAAACAAGCAGTACATACATATAAAACAGGCTTTAAACCATATGCACTATATAGAATCCCTCCAAGCACTGGACCCGTTAAAGATGAAAAAGAACTGATAGTATTAATAACTGAATTTGCTGCCATAATATTATCATGGCTTACCAGTGCTGGTACGCTTGCCTGCACTGATGGCTGGTATGTACCTGCAATTCCATATAAAACCATCATTGTTATTGCTGCAAGTACTACAAGACCTGTCTTATCCATTAATATTGAAAAACTAAGTATTACTATGGCTGTTAAAAAATCCAGTATTACCATAATATTTCTTTTATTTATCCTGTCTGCAATTATCCCGCCTATAGGTGATAACAATATTGCAGGAATAAAAGCACATGCTGTAACCGTTCCATAAAGTGCAGAAGAACCTGTCTGGTTTAACAAATAAAGTGGCAATGCAAATCTTATTGCAGCATTTCCAAATAACGAAATAATCTGCCCAATAACTACTAAAATAAAATCTTTTTTAAATAATCCATTTTCCATAATTTTACCTCTTTTCCCTATTGTTTTAATACCTAACGTTGGTATGTATAAATGCTAAAATTTATCTGCCCTTATAAAAGGGCAGATTTTCACTTTCTTACCTCATAAATAGATACGAGTTCCATCATCCTGTTTAATATTTCATCATCTATAATATCAAGCCCGAATCCCTGCATCATCTGCCTGAATACCATAAACTTACAATATATTTCTTCTTTAGTATTATTGAATATCATAGGGTTTATCCAGACATTAGCAACAAGTATAATAAGTTCTGCAAGCTGTTCTGGATATTCTGTTTTTATAGAACCATCTGAAATACCCTGTTTGATAATTGGTAAAATATAATATGGTGCTGCTTCATATACTGTTTCATGTAAAAGGCTGAACAAAAGCTTAGAGTTATTATTAATATTAGGGGCAACAGCAAAAATATCATCATTCACAGACCTTTTAACAGATGTTTTAAATATTGTTTTGAGTTTATCTCTTCCATTAAGACCTGGATTATCACGTATATCAGCCAGTATCTTATTTGATTCTGATGTTATCCGGTCAGCAACTGCAATCAGTATATCTTCTTTTGATTTAAAATGATGGTAAATTGCACCCTTGCTAAGTCCTCCCAGGTTATCAATAATATCTTGTATAGATGTGTATTCATAACCTTTTTCCATAAACAGGCGGAAAGCAGTATCCAGTATTAAATTAACTGTTTCTTCTGGATGCTTATTTCTTGCCATTATATCCTGCCTCCAAATGTACTAATAGCATAATAACATACTACTAGTATGTATGTCAAGCAGTTATATTAATTTAATACAATGGAAGGCTGGACTGTTGTTACTATTCACAGCTACGCTGTTCATAGTAACCAGCAGTGCTTCCAGCACTGGTTATGTACACATTTTGCACAAAAAACGTGCAAAATGGCACTGTAA
>JAAWKM010000039.1 GCA_022797375.1 Lachnospiraceae bacterium | reverse complement strand
CATTACAATTTCACACAAGAAAAATGCAAAAACAGCATTTTTCATTACTATTTGTGCCGTGCAAAGCACGGCATGGGGGATTTTTATGAAACGGACGTGCTATTGTGGTAGTCATTTTATATGGGAAAACAGTGCTGGATATAAACTGGCTGCGTTTTTCTAACACCAGTTGCACAGATATACAGCCTGCTAGATAGATTGCAATTAAAGATTATGGTATTATTTTTTTATAAAAAATTAAAGGAGGAAACTTATATGGATTTTTCAGAAAAAATTTTAACATTGCGTAAAGGTAATGACTGGACACAGGAAGAATTAGCGGAAAAGTTAGGTGTCTCAAGACAGTCTGTTTCAAAATGGGAGAGCGGCCAGGCAGTACCCGAGATGCAGAAGATAGTGGCATTAAGTTCTGTATTTAATGTTACAACTGACTATCTTTTAAAACCAGATGGAATTGATGAGCTTTCAGTTAAAACTGATATATTGGAGAAACAGCAGCAGAAGATATTATTACGTGAAAAACAGCGTAATAATACTATACGTTGTGCCATGTATGCTGTTAGTGTATACCTTCTGTTTTTTGCAGTGTATTTTATAGGACATTATATGGCTTTTGATTTTGGATTTGGTAATCCGTCAATAATTTTTGCAGAATTTCTAATTGCAACTGCAATAGTTATTTTTATTTGTGTGAGAAATTTTAATAAAAATAATTAATAATTCTTATATTGGTAACTGTAATGGTATATAGAAAATATAGCAGGCAGCATGTTCCACATACTATATAACAGCATTTATTGCATTTGATGTTATATAAATAATATTACAATATCTCTCGTTTGTCTGAATAATTTCACACAAGAAAAATGCAAAAACAGCATTTTTCATTACTATTTGTGCCGTGCAAAGCACAGCATGGGAGATTTTTGTTACTATTCACAGCCAGTTCAATTCGGGGATTTTTGGTATGTTTTATGCCAAAAATACAAGTTTTATGGCGCCATTTTGCATGATTTTTTGCAAAATGTGTGCATTTCAGCGCTGTTCAGCGCTGCTTGTTACTATGAACAGCAGAGCTGTGAATAGTAACAGATTTTTATGAAACGGACGTGATTATCTTAATTATGTTATTGACATTTTTATATTTTTCTGCTACTATCATAAATAGGGTACGGGGGTATACTATTTGGAAAGGCAGAGTATGGAACAGGAGAATATAAAGCATGTTAAAAGGGATACTAAAGAGATAAAAAGAATGTTAAACCGCCTTAGTGTAATTGAAGGCCAGGTGCGGGGTGTTAAAAAAATGCTTGAAGAAGACAGGTATTGTGTTGATATTCTTACACAAGTATCTTCCATACAGGCTGCCCTTAATGGCTTTAATAAGCAGCTTCTGGCAAGGCATATTAGGTCATGTGTCTGTGATGACATACGGGCTGGCAATGATAATGCTGTTGATGAACTTTGTGATTTGCTTAAAAATCTTATGAAGTAAGTATTTTTCACACAAGAAAATACAAAATTATTGAAGGTGGAATAATAATGGATTTTTATGCAGCAAGGAGGTTTTTAAATGGTTGGTAAGTTTAATGTTACAGGCATGACATGTTCTGCCTGCTCTGCACATGTTGAAAAAAGTGTATCAAAACTAAACGGCGTAGATAAAGTAAGTGTTAATTTACTTACAAATAGTATGCAGGTTGAATATAAAGAGGATGTTACAAGTGAAGATAATATTATAAGTGCTGTGGCAGATGCTGGTTACGGTGCAAGTGTAAAAGGCAGCACAGCACAGGACAGTGCCACAGCCACAAAAAAAGCTTCTGGTACAACAGATGGAATGCAGGATGTTTATAAGAAAAATATTACCAGCATGAAGAAAAGGCTTGTAGTTTCAGTTATTTTCCTTATACCACTTATGTATGTTTCTATGGGGCATATGTTTTTTAATATGGCAGGGCTTAATATGCCAGCACATATGGAAAAATATTTTCATGGAAACGCAAATGCAGGCGTTTTTGCAATAACACAGATATTCCTGCTTATCCCTATAATAATTGCCAACCAGAAATATTATATTACAGGTTTTAAAACGCTGGTAAAGCGCAGCCCTAATATGGACAGCCTGATAGCTATTGGTTCAGGTGCAGCAGTCATATATGGTATTTATGCAACATACAAGATTGTTTACGGGCTTGGGCATGGTGATATGGCAACAGTAAACCAGTTCAGCCATGATTTATATTTTGAATCTGCAGGAATGATTCTGACTCTTATTACAGTGGGGAAATTCCTTGAAACGCGCTCTAAAAGCAAAACAAGCGAGGCAATTACAAAGCTTATGGACCTTGCACCTAAGACAGCAATTGTAATAAGGGATGGAGTGGAACAGGTAATTAATGCAAGTGATATGGCAGCAGGTGATATATTTATTATAAAGCCTGGTGCAGCAGCTGCAGCAGACGGAATTATTATAGATGGCCAGTCATCTGTAGATGAGTCAGCAGTTACAGGTGAAAGTATACCTGTTATTAAGCAAAAAGGTGATAGAATTATATCAGCATCAATTAATAAGGCAGGGCTTCTGAAAGTAAAAGCTGTAAAAACAGGGGAGGATACTACCCTGTCACAGATTATAAAGCTTGTTGAGGAAGCATCTTCAAGCAAAGCCCCAATAGCTAAAATCGCTGATAAGGTATCAGGGATATTTGTACCTGCTGTAATGGCAGTTGCACTTATTACAGCTATTATATGGCTTTGCCTGGGATATGGTTTTGAATTTGCACTTTCATCTGCAATAGCAGTCCTTGTAATATCATGTCCTTGTGCACTTGGGCTTGCAACACCTGTTGCTATAATGGCGGGAACAGGCAAAGGCGCAGAAAACGGAATACTTGTAAAGTCTGGGGAAGCCCTTGAAACAGCACATCTTGTTGATACAGTTGTACTTGACAAGACAGGCACAATTACAGAAGGAAAGCCTGAAGTAACCGGGGTTACAGTTTTTAATGGCATGACAGAAGAAGAACTGTACAGAATTGCAGGTTCGCTTGAAAAAGGAAGCGAACACCCGCTTGCAGATGCAGTCATTAAAAAATGCAGCGGGCTTGGCATAAAACTTGTGGATATTAAAGATTTTAAGGCAATATTTGGCAAGGGGATAACAGGTATTGCTGATGGCAAAAGATATTATGCTGGCAATCTGGAATTACTAGAAGAATACAAAATACCTGTAGATGATAATATTAAGAAAGTAATACGGCAGTATGCCTCAAATGGCAAAACACCATTAATATTTGCAAATGAAAACCATGTAACAGGCATAATTGCTGTTGCAGACGTTGTAAAAACAACAAGCAGGGAGGCCGTCAGTGAGTTTAAAGAAATGGGAATACATGTTATTATGCTTACTGGCGATAATGAGATTACTGCCAATGCAATTAAAGAGGAAACGGGTATTGATGAAGTTATTGCAAATGTACTTCCTGCACAGAAAGAAGAAAAGATATCTGCATTAAAGGCAGAGGGACACAAGACGGCAATGGTTGGAGATGGTATTAATGATGCCCCGGCACTTGCTTCAGCAGATGTTGGGATTGCAATAGGGGCTGGGACAGATGTTGCAGTTGAAAGTGCAGATATAGTTCTTATGAAAGACAGCCTTTTAGGGGCTGTAGCTGCAATTAAATTAAGTAATGCTGTAATAAGGAATATCAAACAGAACCTGTTCTGGGCATTTTTCTATAATATTATTGGGATTCCAGTTGCAGCAGGGCTTTTATACCTGCCATTTGGCATAAAATTAAGCCCTATGTTCGGGGCTGCTGCGATGAGCCTTAGCAGTGTATGTGTTGTAAGTAATGCTTTAAGGCTGAAGAGGCTGAAGTTAAATGCAGGTAATAGCAGTACAGTAAATAACCATATGGGTAATAATGCAGTAAATAGTACAGATAGTAATAAAAATAATATAAATACATTAGGAAAGGAAGATTTAATTATGACAAAGAAAATTATTATTGAAGGAATGATGTGTGAACATTGTACAGGAAGGGTTGAAAAAGCACTGCGTGCCGTCAGTGGTGTTAAAGATGTTGTTATGAGCCTTGAAGGAAAAAGTGCAACTGTAACAGCAGATGGTGCTGGTGATAATGAATTAAAGGATGCAGTAACAGAAGCAGGATATGAAGTAGTAAGCATACAGTAAAATTTATTGCAGATAGCTGTTATGAGATACGCAATGGTGCATAAAGCCTGGTTTTAAATGTTCTATATGGACATAAGGGCTTTATGCACCATTGTGTGTTTTGTCTAAATTAAATTTATTTTTGTGCTTGACAAGTGTATTATACGCATGTATAATATATTATACAAACGTATAAAAAGGAGGTGGTTCAAATGGATAATGTGCCTAAAAAACTTGGCGAAGCAGAACTGGAAATTATGCAGGTAATCTGGGACAGCGGGCTTCCTGTAACTTCAAATTATATTTTACAGAAGTTACAGGGAAAGAGGAAATGGCAGCTTTCTACTTTAATGACTTCATTAACAAGGCTTGATACCAAAGGGTTTGTTTGTTGTGACCGTTCATCAGGGAATAACATGTATACTGCGCTTATTCCTGAAAATGAATATAAAGCAAAGACAAGCCGTCATTTTCTTGAAAGGCTGTATAACAATTCAATACAGAATATGATAGCTACGCTGTACAGCAACAAGGAAATCAAGCGTTCTGATGTTGAGGAGCTAAGGGAATTTCTTGACGGGATTGAGAAAGAACATTTTGATGGAAAGTCCTAATTATGCAGGGGGGGGGGTGTAACGTTATGGAAAATATACTTCTTTCTTTTATTGGAATTTCAGTGCAGTGCAGCCTGGTTATTCTTGTAATGCTTTTACTTACGCCATTTTTAAACAGGCATTATATTTCAAATTGGAAATACTGGGTCTGGATATTGCTTGCTGCCAGGTTAGTCCTGCCATTTAACAGTGGGAATGCCAAGGATTTTATTAACAAGGTTATACAGGAAGAAAGCCAGGGCAGCATGGAATATAAAAATGGGATTACAGACAGCAGGAAAGGACAGGACTGGCGTACGGGGCGCATTGTAATTGAAATCCCCGAAAGGATGACAACACCGGTTGCGGCAAAGTATCCGGAAATCAGCAGTGGCATTACACTTCTTGGACTGGTGGTATTTATCTGGATAGCAGGCATTATTATATTTATATCTGTACACCTGGCAAGCTATATATATTACAGAAAGCAGATAGCAGAAAATGGCAGGGTGGCAGAAGACCAGGATATCCTGGGGCAGATACAGGCGCTGGGGCATGAGCTCCATATAAGGCATCCCATACATGCTGTTATATTTAAAGGGACACAAAGCCCTTTTGTGACAGGAATTTTTAAGCCTGTTTTAGTCCTTCCAGAAGAACAGTACAACAAGGAACAGATGTATTTTATCCTGAAGCATGAAATGGTGCATATTAAGCGCAGGGATATATATATAAAACTGCTTTTGGCAGCAGCCAGTGCAGTACACTGGTTTAACCCGCTTGTCTGGATTATGTGCAGGGAAGCCGCCCTTGATATGGAACTGTCATGTGATGAAAAGGTTACACGGGATGCTGGTTTTGATGTAAGGAAAGCGTATGCGGAATTTCTGCTTGAAGCGCTTAGCAGGCAATGTGAAAGAAAAAATATTTTATCTGTAAGGTTTTATGATGAAAAGGAAGTTATGAAAATGCGTTTTAAAAATATTTTAGTAAAAGGTAAAAAGAAATACGGGATTTGTGTGCTGGTATGTGCTGTTATCCTGGCAGCAGGTACCGGAAGCCAGGCTATATGCCTGGCAATACAGGATAACAGCAGGGCTGTGTCTGCAAGGCTTGTGGAAAAGGAAAGCCAGGCTGCCATTAAAACAAAAAGCGTTAAAACAGAAAGCATTAAAACGCTTGAATTTACCAAAGAGGGGGAAACTGAAAAGAAAAAAGCATTGCTTGTAGCAGGGGACGGATATGGGATTTACCTGCCAGATGGTGAATGGACAGATTCAGGTTCTGGCAAATGGGTATCAAAAATAAATGAAGATGTAAATTTATGGGTAAAATCCTTTAAAGGCGGACGCCGCCAGGCTGAAAAGAAACTGTCCAAAGATGGTTATAAAATATCAAAGAAACAAGGCATTATAAAAAAGAAGGATGGGACTGTATATAAATGCAGACTATATAAATCTGGTAAAAACATATGGGGCGTATTTTACAGCTACCCAGCAGAAGCAGAGGAAGGATGGGGCAGTGAACTGCTAGTTATTGCAGATACTTTTGTTGTACAGTAATGGTAAATCACAGCTATAACCTACAGGGCAGGGGGTATTAGTTTCCCTGCCCTGCATTTATGTTTGGGTATTAGTTTCCCTTAAACCTGGATTCACAGTATACGCATCTGTATACCCTGTTTTCCTTGTCTGTAAGTTTAAATTTATGTGGCACATCATGTTCCGCGGAGGTAATGCACCTTGGATTCCTGCATTTTATTATATTAGTCACCATATCCGGGGGGTCAAGGGTTCTTTTATCTGAGATATGGTTGTCTCTTATTATATTAATTGTGATATTATGGTCAAGTACACCTAATACATTAAGGTCTATATCAAGTGGGCCTTCTATCTTAATAATATCCTTTTTGCCCATTTTACTGCTGCGTGCATTTTTAATAATGGCAACCTGGCAGTCAAGTTTTTCAAGGTTTAAATATTCATATATTTTCATTGCACCACCAGCCTGGATGTGGTCAATTACTACTCCTTCATTTAATCCGCTTATATTTAACATTAAAATCCTCCTGTGTTATAATTAATTTTAACTAAGAAAGCCCTAAAAGTGTCATAATAAGTGCCATACGCACGTATACGCCAAATTCCGCCTGTTTAAAGTATACAGCACGGGGGTCATCATCAACTTCAGTTGCAATTTCATTAACACGTGGCAGTGGGTGGAGCACATACATATCTTTACGTGCGTATTTCATTTTTTCTGCGTCAAGTATAAAGCTGTCTTTTAACCGTATATAATCCTCTTCATTAAAGAAACGTTCCCTCTGTACACGTGTCATATAAAGGATGTCAAGTTCTGGCATATATTTTTCGAGTTCGCTGGTTTCAATAAAATCAATATTGCCAGCTATAAGCACTTCCTGGCGCAGGTAATCAGGTATTTTTAATTCATTTGGTGAGACCAGTATAAAACGTACATTTTCATAACGTACCATTGCATTTATAAGTGAATGTACAGTCCTGCCAAACTTAAGGTCACCACACATGCCTATTACCAGGTTATCAAGACGTCCTTTAAGTTCCTTTATTGTAAAGAGGTCTGTCAGTGTCTGGGTGGGGTGGTTGTGCCCGCCGTCACCAGCATTAATTACTGGAATTCTGGAATGCATAGCAGCAACTACTGGTGCACCTTCTTTTGGGTGGCGCATAGCGCATATATCCGCGTATGATGATATTACTCTTATTGTATCAGCAACACTTTCACCCTTTGATGCAGAACTTGAATCTGCTGAAGAAAAACCAAGCACCTTACCGCCAAGATTAAGCATTGCTGCTTCAAAACTAAGACGTGTACGTGTACTTGGTTCATAAAATAAAGTAGCTAGTTTTTTTCCTTCACATATAGATGAATATTTGCCGGGTGTTTTCATAATGGCTTGTCCAAGATTAAGGATTTCTTCAAGTTCGCTGACAGATAGGTCAAGCGGGCTAATTAAATGCTTCATTAATAATCCTCCTTAATAGTTTTTATTAAATATAATTCTACTACAACATGGTTTACTAATCAAGAAACATTTCAAAAATATACTTTACATTAACAGAAAAAAATAGTAGAATAATTCATAGCTAAATAAACGGCTAAAAATATTAGGGAAGACAGAGGTGGAACCATTGGTTAAAGAGGAGAGGATAGAGCAAAGGCTGCAAAAGGCTTTTGTCAGAGTAACTGTTATGGCAGCAATAGCTGCTGTTGTTGCGTTAATAGCACTTATAGTTACAAGTAACCGTTATGCATATGCCCTTAAAATGCATGGTTTTGCACAAGGGGACATTGGAAACGCGATGGCAGCATTTGCAGATGCCAGAAGTTCGACAAGGGCAGTAATTGCATATGCAGATGCCGAGTTTGTCAAGATTAATACTACTTCACATGATGAAAATAAGGAAAATTTCGAGAAATATTTTGCTAAAATGGAGCAGTCAATTATCACCGATGAGGGCGAGGAAGTATATGTCCATATGCAAGGGGAACTTGATGAATACTGGGCACTCGATGCAGAGATACTGGCACTTGGTGGTGATATACATAACCAGGAAAACAGGACAAAGGCACAGACAAAGGCCGCTAATGAACTTGCACCAATGTTTAGTGAAGTTTACGGTGACCTTACACATTTAATGAACATAAAGGTTGAAGCGGGCAATAATATTGATAAAACGCTTAAAATACTTACTATTTCAATGATTATTCTTATTGTGGTTATTATTGCTGTTGTAATGTTTGTTTCTATAAAGATGGGAAAAAGCATTGCCAGAAAGATTTCAAATGGTTTAAATGCTGTATCTGAAAGAATGAAAAAATTTGCAAGAGGTGACCTGACTTCTGATTTTCCTGACCCTGGCACTAAAGATGAAGTAAATGACCTTGCAGTTGCAATTAAAGCAATGGCAAATGACCTCAGGCAGATTATTTTTGATATTAATGAGGATGTTGGTGCTCTTGCAGATGGTAATTTTATGGCGGCTTTAAATGACCCTGAGCTTTTTGCCGGGGATTTTGCAGGTCTTAAGGAAAGCATAGAACATATTACTGAGAAGTTTAAGGGTACACTTATGCAGATAGAAGAGGCATCTGACCAGGTAGATGCTGGTGCAGGGCAGCTTGCAGAAAGCGCCACAGCGCTTGCAGAGGGTGCTACAGACCAGGCGGGGGCTGTACAGGAACTTACTGCAACAGTTGAGAATGTTACAATAGCTGCAGAAGACAGTGCAAAGCAGGTTGGTGCTGCTTATGAGGAAGGGCTTGTATACAGGGAGCAGGCAGAGCATGGAAGTGAGGAAATGAATAACCTTATCAGTGCTATGGAGCGTATCAGTGAGGCTTCAAAAGAAGTTGAAAATATTATTGGTGAAATCGAAGATATTGCATCACAGACAAACCTGCTTTCGCTTAATGCATCTATTGAAGCTGCAAGGGCAGGTGAAGCAGGAAAAGGCTTTGCAGTAGTTGCTGACCAGATTGGCAAGCTTGCTACGGACAGTGCACAGTCCGCTGCCAAGACAAGGGAATTAATACACAATGCGCTTGAGGAAGTTGAATCAGGCAATATAATGACACAGAGGACTAAGGAATCATTAGAAGAAGTTATTAATGGAATAGAATTCTTATCTAATGCTTCAAAGCAGGCAAGTGATACAGCTCTTACACAGGCAGATACAATGCGTGAAATCGAAAAAGGCATTGAACAGATTTCAGGTGTAGTACAAAGCAATTCTGCATCAGCAGAGGAAACATCAGCAACAAGTGAAGAGCTTGCAGCACAGGCAACTTCATTAAAAGAACTTATTGGGCAGTTTATATTAAGATAAAATACGAAATACTGTAATACAAGGGATTGCAATACAAGATATTGTACATAACCAGTGCTGAAAGCACTGCTAGTTACTATGAACAGCATAGCTGTGAATAGTAACAATATCTGTTATACTGGTTAAGGAGGCATAATTTATGGTTAAGCTTTATGGCAACGGGGTTTATCTTGTCAATGGGACTAAAATTATAGAGGATAATACGGAGGCTGCACAGGTATTAAGTGCAGAGTGTGGCAGTGTGCCATCTAAGGAAGAGGCTGCCCGAGGTACAATTGCATATAAAATATTAGAAGAACACAATATTTCTGGGAATATGCAGAACCTTAATATAAGATTTGACAAGCTGGCTTCACATGATATAACATTTGTCGGCATAATCCAGACAGCACGTGCTTCAGGGCTTGAAAAGTTCCCTGTACCTTACGTCCTTACTAATTGCCATAATAGTTTATGTGCAGTAGGTGGTACTATTAATGAAGATGACCATATGTTTGGGCTTTCATGTGCTAAGAAGTATGGCGGGATGTATGTTCCACCGCACCAGGCTGTTATACACCAGTTTGCACGTGAAATGCTTGCAGGCGGAGGCAAGATGCTGCTTGGTTCAGATTCCCATACACGTTATGGTGCACTTGGTACTATGGCAGTAGGAGAGGGAGGACCTGAACTTGTAAAACAGCTTTTAGGCAGGACATATGATATTGCAATGCCAGAAATAGTTGCAGTATACCTTACAGGAAAGCCACAGAAAGGTGTGGGGCCGCAGGATATTGCCCTTGCAATTATTGGAGCTGTATTTGCTAATGGATATGTAAATAATAAGGTAATGGAATTTGTTGGTGATGGTGTTGCAAACCTTTCGGCAGATTACCGTATTGGTGTGGATGTAATGACTACCGAAACAACATGTCTTTCATCTGTATGGATGACAGATAGTGAAATTAAGGATTTCTACGAAATCCATAAACGCCCAGGGGATTACAAGGAGTTAAGGCCAGATAATATAGCTTATTATGATGGCATGGTTTATGTAGACCTTTCAGAAATAAAACCTATGGTTGCAATGCCTTTCCATCCAAGCAATGTTTATACTATTGATGAACTTAATGCAAATATGATGGATATTCTTGATGATGTTGAGAAGAAGGCACTTGTAAGCCTTGATAATAATAAAATCAAGTTTACACTTAAAGATAAAGTGCATAATGGAAAGCTTTATGTTGAACAGGGTGTTATAGCAGGATGTGCAGGCGGTGGTTTTGAAAACATATGTGATGCTGCGGATATATTACGTGGCAAAAATATTGGAGCTGATGAGTTCTCACTTAGTGTATACCCTTCAAGCCAGCCTGTATTTATGGAACTTGTAAAGAATGGCGTGATTGCAGATATTATGGCAACAGGCGCAACAGTGCGTTCTGCATTCTGCGGGCCATGCTTTGGGGCAGGGGATGTTCCTCCTAATAACGGGCTCTCAATAAGGCATTCAACACGTAATTTCCCTAACAGGGAAGGTTCAAAGGTTACAAACGGGCAGATTGCTTCTGTTGCGCTTATGGATGCACGTTCAATTGCTGCAACAGCGGCTAACAAGGGATATTTAACATCTGCAATGGATATTGATGCAGACTTTAACAAGCCAAAATATTACTTTGACAGTACAATATATGAAAACCGTGTTTACAATGGAGTTGGAAATCCACAGCCAGAAACAGAGATTAAGTTTGGTCCAAATATAAAGGACTGGCCTGTTATGTCTGCGCTTACAGATAATATGGTACTTAAAGTTGTATCAGAGATACATGACCCTGTAACAACAACAGACGAACTTATACCATCAGGTGAAACTTCATCATTCCGTTCTAATCCGCTCGGGCTTGCAGAATTTACCCTGTCACGTAAAGACCCGGCTTATGTAGGGCGTGCCAAGGCTGTACAGCTTGCAGAAAAGGCAAGGACAGCAGGAGAGGATATATTTGCTGCACTGCCTGAAGCAGAAGAAGTGTTTAAGCAGATTAATGCAAAATTTGAGGCAAAACCAGAAGAAACACAGATAGGAAGCCTTATATATGCAGTAAAACCAGGAGATGGCTCTGCACGTGAACAGGCTGCTTCATGCCAGAAAGTGCTCGGCGGCTGTGCAAATATAGCAAAAGAGTATGCTACAAAGAGATACCGTTCTAATCTTATTAACTGGGGGATGCTGCCATTTATATTTGAAGAAGACAAGCTTCCTTTCAAAAATGGGGATTATATCTTTATCAAAGATATAAAGAATGCTATTATTAATAAAGAAGATGTAATAAAAGCATATGTGGCTGGCCAGGAAATGAAAGAATTTGATTTAAAACTTGGACGGCTTACAGATGATGAACGTGATATAATTGTAAAGGGGTGCCTGATAAATTATTACCGTGCACAGATGCAGGCATAATAGAATTGTAAAGTTTTGAATTATATAAAAACAGGCAGTAAGTTGTATAACATATCTGCCTGTTTTTAAGTTATTTTTATGCATATATTGTTACTGCTTGTTACTATGAACAGCAGAGCTGTGAATAGTAACTACTGTTTATTTACAATTATATTAAAATATAATAATTGCGTTGCAATATACAGTATGTACAGTTATAATAAGGGGTGTATAATAGAAATATTATTTTGGAGGGCATCTATGGGCAATAATAATGTAAGGAAAACAAAAAGGAGAAAAAGCAGGGTTAAAAACAGTGTTAAAATTATTTTTATATTGCTTTTCCTTGTTATTAGTGGCACAACCGGCTTTTTTGTTGCAAAAGCAAGAGTTACATTTAACCAGACACTAAACCATGTGAAGAGGGATTATAATTCTAAGCTTTCTTCTGTTGATTTAAGCGGGATTAAGGTTAAATCTGATAATGATATTGTTAATATACTTCTTATTGGAAATGATGCGCGTGATGAAAAATACTATTCTAATAAACGGGGGCTGACGGATGTTATTATAATTGCCACTATGGACAGGAAACATGGTGTGCTTAAACTTTTATCTGTTATGAGGGATTTACGTGTATATATACCAGCTTCTGGCAATTATGAGAAAATTAATGCTGCTACTAATTATGAGGGTGAAGTTAAAAGTTTATATAAGACACTGGCACAGAATTTTAACGTAAAGCTTGATGGTTATATAAAGGTTGATTTTGATGCGTTTAAGGAAGTAGTTAATGCATTAGGCGGAGTAGAAGTTGAACTTACTGATACAGAAGCCAGGTATTTAAGCATAACTAATTATATCCAGAAGAAAAAGAACAGAAAAGGACTGAAAGCAGGTAAACAGGTACTTAATGGTGACCAGGCGCTTGGTTACTGCCGTATACGTAAAGGGATTGATATGATTGGTGAACCTGTAGTAACTGCAAGCGGGCTTATTGATGATTATGGCCGTACATGGAGACAGAGGGCAGTCTTAAGTTCTGCTTTTGAAAAGCTTAAAACCATGCCACTCACAAAGTGGTATGACATTGCAGATAAAGTCTTGGGGTATGTTGCCACTGACCTGGATAATGACCAGATTTTACAATATATGAAAGATGTTGCAACAATGGGCACTACTGATATATACCAGCTTCAGATACCACAGAGCCCATATTTCAGGATAGCCCCAAAGGGTGAATTTGGCTCTAGTGAATATATTGTGCCTACTGACGGGATATCAGGTGAACCAGATATTGAAAAGAATAAAGAGGTAATGAACCAGTTTATCTTTGAATATGACGGACAAGGAGAGTTTACATTTAAAGAGTCCAAGGCAGGCTGAAAGTTCTATGGACTGGCAGGAAGTATTTATAATTAAAATAATTGGAGATTTAATATGTTAAAGAAAATTATGATGGCATTGCTGCTAATTATAAGCGGCGTTACAGGTTTTTTTGTTGCAAAGGCCCAGGTTACTTTTAATAATACCCTTAACCATGTGAACAGGGATTATGATACGGCACTTAAAGATGTTGATTTAAGCGGGATTAAGGTTAATTCAGATGAGAATGTTGTTAATGTACTTATCGTAGGTAATGATTACAGGGAAGAAGAGGGATATGACGCATCTGGCCTGACTGATACAATGATTATAGCTACTATGGACACAAAACACAGGAACCTTAAGCTTACATCTCTTATGAGGGATATGGTTGTTGATATACCTGACCATGGCTTAAATAAACTGAATGCTGCTAATTCTTTTGGCGGTATACAGCTTTTATATAAAACTATTGCACAGAATTTTAATATTGAGCTTGATGGTTATGTGGAGGTTGGTTTTAATGCATTTGAGAAGATTGTCAATGCAGTTGGCGGGGTAGAAGTGGAGCTTACAGAGTCAGAGGCTTCTTACCTTAATACAACTAATTATATATCAAAGAAACGTTTCAGGACTGTAAAGGTTGGCAAGCAGAAGCTTAATGGCAACCAGGCACTTGGTTACTGCCGTATACGTAAGGGCAGTGTTAAGACAATTACAGGGCTTATGGATGATTATGGCCGTACATGGAGACAGCGTACAGTTATAAAATGTGTATTTGATAAGCTTAAATCATTATCACTTTCAAAGTGGATTGAACTTGCTAATGAAGTTCTTGGTGAATATGTTACAACAGACCTTACAAATGATGCTATAATGGGATATATGAAGGATGTAATTATGATGGGCACAACAGAAGTTACACAATTGCAGATACCAATATCCGGTTATTTCAGGACATCATATGATGGCGAATATTCATGCGGTTCATCACTTGTACTTACAGATGGCGTTTCTTCGGAGCGCAACCTCGCTAACAATGCGGAGGCACTTAATAAGTTTGTATTTGAGTATGACAGTAAGAAACCATTTGAATATGGTACATTTGTTAATGATGAAACTGGTGCAAGTGAGGAAAGCTAAGATAACCTTATCAAAAAAGCCCTGGCATGGCGCTTATGTCTTTATGGCATAAAAGGTTCTCTGCCAGGTGCTTTCCTGATATAGAAGGTCTGAGTGTTATTTTTAACAGTGTTCATATATTAACTGTTCTGTGCCATTAAAAGCCGTTTAAGCAGTCTTTGGAAATATGTTATATAACCTGCTTCTTTTATATCTTCTGATGCCTTTATTGGAATTTTATCTATTTCTTTTCCATTCAGTATGTAAACCACATTCCCAATTTTATCACCTTTTTTAACAGGTGCTTTAATATCAGGCATAAACATAATCTTTTTTTCGATTTTATCTGATGATTCATTGCCACATAAAGTATAAGAAAAATCTCTTGTTACTTCTGAATTTATCTGGTCTTTTACGCCATTAATGACTTTCTGCGGTTTTATGCGTATTTTAGATGCTTTTTCAGAATAGTTTGTGCAGTTTGAAAACCCATAATCAAGAAGTGCTGCTGCTTCTGCAAACCTTTCTTTAGGGTCTGGTGCTGCCATAATTACGGCAGTGAGGCTTACACCATTACGCTCTGCTGTTGCAGACAGGCAGTATTTTGCTTTGGAGGTTGAACCTGTTTTAAGTCCCGTAATGCCATTATATGTACGTATTAATTTATTGGTATTTGTAAGGCCAAACTGGGTAGAGCCTTTTCTTGTTGTATGTGTAATTTCATCCATCCATACAGTAGAGTATCTGGAAATTTCAGGGTATTTTGTAATAAGTTCCCTTGACATAAGCGCTACATCGTAAGCACTGCTATAATGTCCGCTTTGTATTGAGTCATCAAGCCCGTTACAGTTTTTAAAACTTGTATGTACCATGCCAAGTTCTTTGGCCTTTACATTCATCTTTTTAACAAATTCTGTTTCAGAGCCGCTTATATGTTCAGCCATAGCAACTGCTGCATCATTTGCACTTGATATGCTTATGCACTTTATCATTGTGTCAACAGTCTGTGTTTCACCAGGTTCAAGAAAAACCTGTGAGCCTCCCATTGAGGCAGCATATTCACTTGTAGACACACTGTCCTCTAAAGTTATCTTTTTATCATGAAGTGCTTCAAATATAAGCAAAAGAGTCATAATCTTAGTAATACTTGCTGGTACAAGTTCAGTATCTTTTTCTTTTTCAAATAAAATCCTGCCGCTGTTATTTTCTATAAGGACTGCCGCTTTAGCAAGTATGGATACATTTGTTTGTGAAGAAGGAGGCTCACTGGCGGCAGGCTGTGCGGCAGCAAATGGTTTTGCACTACATAAAACCAGTGAAAAGGAAATAAGCAGCGAAAGAACAGTTTTTGTAAAAATGGAAGTTTTTTTAGATGGTTTCATTATACCTCATTTCTACAGAAATTTTCTGGATAGTTTAAGTTATATATATTATATTTTATAAAAATAAAAATATGCACTAAAAGAAGAACCTGGTTACAAATATAAACAGATTCTTCTTTTTTGTTTGGCATTTTGTTTTCCACGTTTTTATGGTACAGCAAATTGTAAATGCTGTATATGTATATAGTTTTTCTGTATATGTTATTTAACTTTTATACTTGTACAGAAGTTTCCATATACACGTTTTTTAGATGCATTATTTACATATGCCCTTGCTTTAAAGTATTTATATTTCTTGTTCTTTTTAACAGTCGTCTTTAAAACAGAACCTTTTTTAAGCGTTTTAACAAGTGAGTAATTGCCATTCTTTTTCTTGCCTGCATAAATCTGGTAGCCTTTTGCATTTTTAACCTTCTTCCAGGAAAGGTTAATCTTAGTACCAGAAATCCTTGCTTTAACACCTTTTACTTTAGCTGGGGCTGTTGTCAATTTTTTAACTTTACTGTACTGTCCAAATATCCTGCTTCCATCTCCTGATGTCTTAAATGCACGCATCCTAAGTGAATAAGAGGAGGCATAAGCCATTGTGACATTGCAGGAAATCCTGTCTGGCTTTGATATAGTCCTTATTTTTTTGTAATTGCCAGATTTTCCAGAAGCACTATAGAAAATATAACCATCTGCACCATCAATTATATTCCATTTAAATGTTACAACACGTGAACCTTTTTTAGAAGAGACAGACATGGAAGGTTTCTTATCCTTATCAAATGTAATATCTCCGCCTGGTTCTTCTGGTGTTCCAGGAGCACTTGTACCTGAAGGCTCATTAATACCAGGTGTGTTTGTAGCTGATGGTGCTGTAGAAGGTTCTGCAGAAGCATCTGGCTTTTTAGTTGCGGACGGTACATAAACTGAAGAAGATGATGACTGTCCTGATGAGCTTCCTTCTGTTGTTATTATTTCAGTATTTACAAGAGGGACTTCTATTGCAGACTGCCCGGTTTCTGTAACATATTCTGCAGAAGGGGCTTCCCCGTTTATTCCTGTAAATTGTGTTGAAATCTTGTAAGTACTGCCAGACGGTTTAAGTGAGAGTGTCCCAATATCAGCCTGCCCGTCTGCAGGAAATACAAGGTTGCCTTTTTTACCAGACATTACAACATCAACTATATAGTTATCATTGCCACTAATTGTACCACTTTCTTTAACTTCACTCTGTACTGCGTTGTTAAATGTAAATACAGGTTCATTCATTGTGCCACTAATTATAGAAACCTTTAACTTAAAACGCAAAGATGTGATTTTTTCTGTTACAGCAAGTGGAAATGAAAGTGATACATTAATATTACTTCCACTTGCCACGAGCTTTCCAGTACAGTCTGTCTCTGCTGCCGTTACAGGGGAGACTGGAATAGCAGTTATAAGAAGGGCGGATAAAAGTATGCAACTAATCCACTTTTTCATGGTTTACCTCCATAATTATTATGTTCCCTGTGCAGTTAATATGCTGTACAGGAAACATAATTTAATTTTGCTGTTTAATTATTCTGTATTTAGTTAGTCCCAGGAACAGTATTGCCTGTTAATGTAATTGATGGCAATGATGAAGGGATTTGGATAACCATTGTATCACTAGTAATGCGTTCTCCCACAAGAGATAATGCGTTATCAGTACGGTATAATTCACCTCGTACACCCTTGCCTGCAAGTGCTTCTGCATCAAAATATTCAGGTTCTACATAGTATACCCATGTTCCATCTGAGGTTTCGCCAAGTTTTCCATCAGCTGGGACATCTGCAAGTATTACCTGTCCTGCATTGGTCTCACCATTTTGTGCACCTATTACATTGCCCTCAGTATCATATAATATAACTACGTTATATGCAGGGTTTCCTTTATAAGTTCCTGTAAAGATTAATGAATCTTTTGGAATAACATCATCTGGATTATTACTATAATTGAAATCAGCACTAAGTATACCAATGGATGGTGTGCCACTGTCTGCTGTAAGGAATTCAATATTGTCACCAGTAGGCCCGCATATTTCAATTTCATTAATAGAAACTTCAGCCATGCCGGTAATGGTTAATTTAACATATCTTGCATCATAAGTTCCAAGCCATTTTTCACGTTCTTCTTCTTTAACAGAATCAAACCATACCATTTCAGAAGAACCAGATGGTGTGGTTTTAGACCATGTGCTTGCTGTTGTCCAGGTACTTCCATCTGTACTTACTTCTACTTTAGCATTAGCCAGTGCAGTTCCAGAATATTTGAGGGAAGTAACTTCTTTAATATCATGCATGTCAATAGTAATTTCTGCTGCATCAGTTCCAGAATATTTACCATTATAAATAGTAGAAGCATCATTATCAATAACCCTGTCAATAGTATGTTCTGTCTTTGCTGTTACACTTCCAGGGTTTTTCTCATCATAACCGCTGTCAGGGTCATTATCATCAGTTTCAATTGCTGTATCATCATCAGATGTCATATTTGTTTCTACTGTCCATAATGACTTATCCAGTATGCCTTCTGTCTGTATCTTGACTTCACCTGCTTTTGCTTCTTTTGAGTAATTAAGGAATTTGTCAACTGCTTTAACCTTATAAGACATTACCCTGTTGTTTATGGTAGAGATAGTGTCTGTAAATACAGTAGTGCTGCCAGTAATAGGCTCGAAGCCAACTACCTGTTCCTCTGTAACACCATTACTTGTCATGCTTCGGATAATTTCATATCCAAGAATTACGTCTTCTTTATCCGCACTAGTTTCAATAGAAACCTCTACCTTGTTTGAAACTGCTGATGCAGTAGCAACTGTTATAACATCCATGTCTTTTATAGTTCCTGCTTCACCAGGATGGTCTACACGGTAATCCCTTGCAGCGTCATTTACATAGTAAAGTGCTTTAGTATCTGGATTGCCATATTTTTGTGCGTATTCAATAGTGGCATTATCAGGTACCATACCCCAGCGTTCAAAGAACGGAAGAATATTTTTATTAGCAGCAGCACATGAAAGACGCATAAGGTTCTGGTCTGAACCACCATCTAATGTAAGCCCGGCCTGAGGCGCTTTAGACGGATTTCTTGAATATGTATCTACACGTGCGAAGAACAGGTTGTTAAACTGGTCTTCATAATTATCATAAATATGATGTTCATCTTTCTGGTCATCATGTGCAATATGAAGCTGCCAGTATAATGCTAATTGTACAGCTACATTAGGTGACCTGCCAATAGTTCCTGATGTTACTTTCTTATAGACATCTTTATCCCTATAACGTGGGTCAAGTGTAAGAAGTTTTGCAAAGTAGTTATTTGTAACTTCTGCAACAGCATATGTGCCCTGGTTGATATCATGGCCAATTTCATGGGCAATACCCCATCCAAAGTTTCCGCCGCTGCTTGCTACTGTAGTTTGGGCAAATTCAATACCAATATGGTTGCCGGAAGCATACATAAATGCACCAGCAAACATTCTCATATACCTGATATTTAAGTGCTGTGAAGGAAGCGCATTATTGCCTCTTGTTGTACCTGCATCATCACTAAGGCCTTTATGCTGGTAGAATAAAGTCATTGCATCTTCCATTGCCTTTAATGACTTGTCAAGCAATGCAACTTTATCCTCTTTGGATTCTTTGGATGCTAATGGTCCCCATACCTCTGTTGCAGGCAGTGAGTACATCATTTTCTCCATCATAATATCAGTTGCATTTAAGATACAGTTTGTCTTGTCATAGTCATAATCTACAGGCTTATCTTTGCCTTTGTGAAGCTGGTTATGATTTGCTTCAATAGTTGTTACATATTGTTCAAGGCTGTCAACATAAGCCCTTATAGCACTTGTTCTTTCAGCGCCTGTTTTCCTGTATACATTTAAAGAAGGAATATCGCTTCCGCCAAGTACACGTACAGCATATTTATCAGCAGCATTATTTCCATTGTATGAAACATAAAGCTGTCCGCCACGTTCAGTATCAACGCCTGCGACTTCAGGTACTGTAATTTCATTTCTTCCTATTTTAAGTGCAGAGGAAGATCTTGAAAGGCTGTTTGACTCAGAATGGTACTGTGTCATAATTAAGTTAAGATTTGTTGAATCTCCAGTCCTCTTTGTATTATGTCCAACATATACAACAAGTGTTTCACCTTTATAAACAGTCTTTCCAAGTGGCTGCCAGGAGTTTAAACCTCCAAATCCAAGATGCCCGTCTTTCTTTCCAGTAATAGTATTAATTACTTCATAAGAAGGGGATGGCTTGTTGTTTAAAATATCCTTTGCAGTTCCAAGTTCAAGTTTTAATTCATCATAAAGAGGATGTTTTTCACCACTTTCACTGTCAGGTTTCTCCAGACGTTTCTCTAATGCTTCGATTGTGTCTGATGTTACATCACTTCTTAATGTAGAATGCATTTCATCTGAATAAAGACCCATAATATCATCTTCAAGTGAATCGTAGTTATAGAAACGGATTTCACCTATTCTCATTTCAGCCCTTGTAGAAGCCCTTCCGACACTTAAACGTATTTTATTAGCAGTGATTGCATTGTCAAATTTAACAATATAGAACTGGTGCTCATTGATATCAAGTTTCTTTACAAGACGTGCACCAACTGTATTTTGTTTGTCTTCATTTGAATTCCAGTAATCAATTCTTGCATATTCAAGCGGTGCTGCTTCTTCATATGCTGCAAATGTCATAAAATTCATTTTGTAGTTAGCATCAAGGGTTATATTTATGCCCCTGTCATTTGCCGGGTAAGCTACACCATCATCCCAGTCATTTTTAACCCAGTATGAATTATAATTATTGTCTACAACTCCAAGGGCACTCTTTGCTTCTGTATCAAGAGGGCTGTCAACCATTTTAGCGCCACCATGCCCGCCATAAGTTGCTGATACTATATGGGAGGATACTACACCCTCACCTTTAGAAGTATTTAACAGCTTATAATTTGGAAGCTGTGGAGGGTTAGAATTCTTTGTTTTACAAAGGGATTTCAAAGAAGGGCTTCCCCATCCAAGCTGGTTCCATCCAGTAACATAAACTGTATACTCTGTATCTTCAGCAAGGTTTTCAATCTTGAAACTGTTGGTTGTAATCATGCCATTCCCGCCTGTTTTCTCATCAGGCACAAAACCTGCAGCTGCTGGCTGGAACTTATCGTCAGGTTCACTTGATTTCTTATAGTAAACCATATAGCCACTGGAATCATCCATATCTTTCCATGTAGCATTAATTGAGTCACGGCCGCCAGTTAATTTTAAATTATCAGGTGGGTCTGGTTTAGCCTGTGGTTCTGGCTTGCCAGTTACTTCTTCTGACCATGGGCTCTTCCAGTCACCATTAACAGAACGTACTTTAAGTGTATAAGTTTCAAAGTTAATTAGTGGCTCATTATTAATAGAGCTTACGGTGTATTTGTTGCCAGAAACTTTAATAATGCCTTCAAGAATTTCTTCTGATTTTCCAGCTGGGCCTTTTACATAAAGTTCATAACCAGTTACATTATTCTGTGGGGTCCATGATGCATCAAGCTGCTCATTGCCTGGTTTTGGTTCTGACATTTTTGGTATGTTAAGTTCTGGTTCTGGAATTCTTTTCTCCATGTCATTAACAAATTCCACTTTGGCAATATCAGCAAGCTTTTTATCAGCTTTCCTGACACCATTAATTCGTATAATAACTTTTTTTACTGCAATCTGGCCTCCGAAATCAAGGATAAGTGAACCATCAGACTCGGTTTTTACAGTTGCTGCCCTTGCAGAAGCTTTAAGAAGCTTTGCACCAGCTTTTCTTGTATTGTCTCCAGCCTGGTTTGATATAGAAATTGGTATTTCATTGTCATCTTTGTCTGTAACTATAACCTCACCAGCTTCAATATCACTTACAGTCTCACCATTTTCATTTATAAAAGGTGATAAAATTTTCATGCCTCCAATTTCAGGCGCACTTGCGTTGCCATCGGCAAGGTTAAACTGGAGGTTTACAGGGTTAGATTCTGAAATATCCCCTTCATTTGCTGGTGCAAGCCTGGCGCCTTTGCCGGAAGCCAGGCCAGATACATCACCAGATGTACCATCAACTGGCAGTACATCACTATAAATCCATAATTTTTCAACCAGTGACTGCTGTGGTGCTTCACCAAGGTTTTGTACAATTAACTGCAAGTCAGCAATATCTATCTTGCCGTCATTATTTAAATCAAAACCTTTATTTGATGTGCTTTCCCAGATTAAGTTCAGAAGGCTTGAGGTATCAGCTTCGCTTATCTTTCCATCCCCATTAACGTCGCCTGCCTGCAGCCATCCAGGATTTGTACCAGCTTTGCCTGTGTCAACTTTTGTTGCACATACAAGCAGTTTATGTGACCATCCTGCTTCAACAGTGACATTCTGGGTATATGTAGCAAATTTGTCAGCCTTTACAGTGACAGTTCCCTCACCTGCTGTTACATTTTCAAAACGTGTTGTAAGTGAAGCGGATTTATTTGCAAAATCCAGTTCTTTTGTTTCACCATTGAATTCTACAGTTACTTTGCCTGTATATTCAAGGAAAGGGCGTACTTCTATTTCCAGGTTTCCAGTATTAGCAGCTGCAGCTTTTTTTACAGAACTTGCAGCTTTAGCAGGCTGTACTTCAGAAAGTATCCCGGCTTCTGCGGTTTTAGCGGATGCCATATGGGCTGGTACAACAAAACCTGTTAATGACTGCAGAAGCAGACAGCCAGTCAACAGTGTTGCTATTTTTTTTCTCATACTAATATTCCTTTCTATAAAATACTGTGGAAACAAAGTGCCATGCAGGTACGCTGGAATACCTGCCAGCCAGGGCTGCTTCTGTGTGGGCTTTTACATGCATGTTTTATGGTTTTTATTACAATAGCCGGTGTAGTTAAAGAGGTACTATAGTAACAATTAAGACCCTTTAGAATAAGGGTCTTGTATAAAAAATGTATGTAATATTCATAGAAAACAGCACTGGGCTTATACAAGTATAATAGTATATATTAATAAAATTTGCAATAGTTATTGTAATAAATTCCAGTTATTCTGTGCCAGGAAACGGACGCAGGTTTTCCAGTGCCAGGGCGGGTTTATTCCATGACAGGGCACGCTTCCGCTACGTTAACCCACGCAGCGGCACATAAAGCCCCTGTGTCCCAAAAGAAACTTATGTTTCTTCTGCTCCACAGGGACTTAAATGCCGGCGGGGTTAAAGTGCACCTGTCATGGAATAAACCCGCCCTGGCATATGGAACCTGCTGCCTGCTGCCAAAATGAATGATATAACTGGAAACTGTATTGTGTGGCAGAATATCCAGTCTGGACACAGAAAGCCTGCGTCTGTCTGCCAGCACAGGATAACTGGAAGTAGTGTGAAAAATAATTCTAAGACAGCATTTTTCATTACTATTTGTGCCATGCAAAGCACGGCATGGGGGATTTTTATGAAACAGACGTGTAATAAATTCTAGTTATGTTTATATTGCATTTAAAACCTTGGTACAATATAATTAAAAAGCAGCTATGCCATATAAACCCTGTGTCCGTTTTTACACAAATACAGGATAACTGGAAATACTCATGTTAAATAATATCGCAGTATCTTCCGTTTGTCTGAATAATTTAGTACACAATAAAATTTCCAGTTATAATTCCATGTCTGCCAGAAGACAGCAGGTTTCACATGTCCAGGCTGGATATTATTCCATGACAGGGACACTTTGG
The DNA here is from genome assembly GCA_022797375.1 of Lachnospiraceae bacterium. Classification (GTDB taxonomy): domain Bacteria; phylum Bacillota; class Clostridia; order Lachnospirales; family Lachnospiraceae; genus Butyribacter. The sequence continues at coordinate 3,477 of JAAWKM010000039.1, read as the reverse complement.
CATCGCTGGCGTTTAAATCCCGTACTTTGGGATTTTATGCGCCATTGCGTATGCCAATGTAGTGAGAACGTGCCCTGGAATGGAATAATATCCAGCCTGGACACAAAAAACCTGCGTCCGTCTGCCAGCACAGGATAACTGGAAATTTTATGAAATGGATGTGGGCATTGCTGTACTGGATTGGTAAATTTTTATTTTGAAAGCCTGTATTATATAACAGGCTTGTTTTTATAATATTTTAATTTGGCATTTTGCAACTTTTATACAATTTATCTGTCTATATTATTAAGGATGGTGAAATAAAAACATATATGAAGGAGCAGAAGATGGAAGATGAAGAAATAATACAATTATTATGGGACAGGAGGGAACAGGGGCTGGAAAGGCTGTCTGAAAAATATGGGAAATACTGCTATTCTGTTTCGTTACGTATTGTAAATAATGAAGAAGATGCTAAAGAATGTGTAAATGATACATGGTTTAGTGCCTGGAATTCAATACCTCCCCAGAAGCCTTATAACCTGGGAGGATATCTTGCTAAGGTGGTACGTAATATTTCTATAAATTGTTATAACAAAAAAAATGCTATAAAACGTGGGGGTGGCAATATAGATTTAGCTTTAGAAGAACTTTCCGGGTGTGTTGCAGGAAGAAGCAAGGCGGAAGAGAGGATGGAACTGGAATTTATTGCAAATATAATAGCAGACTTTTTAAATTCACAAGACAAGGCAAAACGCTGGATGTTTATGCAAAGATATTTTTTTATGGCAGATATTAAGGAGATATCAGAAAAAATTTGTATTAAAGAGGGTACTGTTAAATCAACATTATGCCGTATGCGTAAGCAATTAAAGAAACGGCTTGAGAAGGAGGCTGTATATTTATGAAAAAAGAAGAAATTCTTTTGCAGGCTATAGGGATGCTGCCAGATGAAATGGCTGCAGAGGATGTGACAGAAGAACTTATGGCGGAAGCTGCTAATATTGAAAAAGGGGAAAAAAGAAAAAAATATTTACATAAATGCAGTTATGCTTTAGCCGCAGCATGTTTTTTGGTAATTATAACTAGTTTATATCTGTCAGGAGGGAATAATATACACCAGAGGGATATTATTAGCAGCAGTAATATAAATGTTATTACAGGAAAAAGTGACAGTAATAGCGTAAATAGCGCTGTAAACAGTGGAAAGGATGACAATATAAAACTCTTTGTTTATGGTAATATAGAACAGCAGAAGTCTTATGCAAAGGATAAAAGTTATAATAATATTGCCAGAAAAGAAATTTTATATGGAAAAACAGTTAAACTGGAAACAGTAAATTTAATACATGACAATAACAAAACTAAAAGTTCAAGTAAACGTGCAAAAGAAGTAAAATATATTGTTTTTGGAATGGACAGGGATTTTTATTTTACAATTTCCACAAAAGCAGGTAAAACCTATATATTTAATGAAAAGAATGGGGAAAAACATTTTGTAAATGGAGAGAAGACATTATGTAAAGCAGGAAATAAGGTTTATTTTGATATATCTAGTGCTAAAACAGATAAAAGCAGTTCTGGAAATATAAAAAACTGGGATAAAACAGGAAAGGAGGTAATTGCATATACAGATATATATTTAAAAAATGGTAAAACACTTGAAACTGCAGGAAGGTTTTATATTGGCAAAAAAGAAAAAAATAAAACAGTAAAAGATAAGGAAGGGGATGTATATTATGGGCTTTTTGAAAATAAAAATGGTAATTAATAAGTACTGGAAAGCATTATTTATGTTTATAGCAATAACACAAATAATATGTGGCTGTGGTACAAAAAAAACAGTATACTGTATAGATACCACAGGAACAAGCCATACAGCAGGTAATGCTGCAGCTAAAAACATGTATGGAAATATAAATAAAAGTGCAGGGGATGAAAACATTGAGAATGAAAGCATTGAAGATGAAAGCCTGTTATATAAAAAAGTGCCTGTATATGGCAGGAATGAGAAGAAAAAGATTAAAAAATACCTGTCTTCACTTCCAGATGAAATAACTGAAGAGGAAGCAAAGAAAAAAGGCATAGTAATGAAACTGTATAATGGAAATAAAAATAATTTTAATACTATGTGGAATGGGTTTTATAAGTATGTCAGGGAGGGGGAAAAAGCATTAAAACAGCAGGATGGTGTAATTAAGTGTTATGCAAAACCGTTTAAGGCGGCTGTTGTACTTTTAAGATATACTACAGAGGGTGATGCCTGTTATACTTATGTATCATTTATAGAGGGCAGGTATTATGTTATGACTGACAACAGCAGGGATAAATTCATGAAGTGCACAGGAGATGGCATTGATGAAATTGGAACTTTTAAATCTATAAGAAGGAGGAAAGAAAAAGCAAGAATTGGAGATAAGAATTGTTATCATGTAATATATTCTGTTTTTAAGAAACCGTATATTTCAGGAAAAGAGGTTAAAAAAGTTATCAAGAAAGATAATTCATATGCTAGTAAATATTATGATTTATTTAGTTATTATACTTATGGCGGATAGTTCTATATGATAAATTAACATTTTATGGCAGGGTGCAGTAAATGTGCCCTGCCACTTTTACATTATATGACATAATCCGGCATTATATGACACAAATTTTTTGCTGTTTTTTGGAATATTTTGATATAAATATTTGACGAAACACAATATCTAGTGTAAAATTATTGTAGTGCTGGGTGTTGTTTATGTTACTTATGTTAACTTTATGTTATATTATGTATTATATACAGGCATGTAGCTGCAATGAAAAAGTTTGTAAAAGTTTTGTATTTAAAATACAAGGGAATGGAGAGTAAAATGAATGAATATAAAAGAAAAGCTCTTGAAAATGCAGGAGTTAATATTGATGAAGTCAGAGAAAGATTTATGGGTGATGAATTGTTCATTGATAAATGTTTTAAGATGTTTATAAATGATAAAACTTTGGTAAAACTTAAAGAAGCTGTATTAAATAATAACAGTAATGAAGCGTTTATAGCAGCGCATACTTTAAAAGGTGTATGCGGTGAATTATCTATTTATAAGCTTGGCAGTATTGTCTGCCAGATGTCATATATGTTAAAAGCAGGTGATATAAAGTCAGCTTCTGAAATTATGCCAGAAGCCTTGTATGAATATGAAATATTATCAAAAGTTTTTAATAGCTGTTTTCCATTAGCAGAATAAACCAGTATATAAAAGAAATCCATAATTCTTTGCAATATGGGTTTCTTTTGCATTGGGACAGCTTCCGGGCACAGTCAGGAAATATTATATATTTTGCATAAATATGATATATTTGTTACTATTCACAGTCAATGAAATTCGAGGATTTTTAGCATGTTTTGTGCCAAAAATGCAAGTTTTATGGCGCCATTTTGCATGATTTTTTGCAAAATGTGTGCATTTTCAGCGTTTCCCGCGCTGCTTGTTACTATGAACAGCGTAGCTGTGAATAGTA
>JAAWKM010000241.1 GCA_022797375.1 Lachnospiraceae bacterium | reverse complement strand
AACGGGGAGTACCTCTCTAATTTCAATAAAAAAACTACTCTTTTTAGAAGAAGGGGCTGTTACATCCGAGATTTTTTGATCTCTGGTGCAACAGCCCCACTTTAGAATCATTTTAGTTAGATAGAAAACATTCAAAATGTGGCGGACTATGACAATAGAATCATTCTGCTGAGGTTATATTAGATGCCACCGGCAGTGTAACCATAAAACTGCTTCCCTGTAAGGGCTGGCTCTTTACTGTAATTGTTCCATGATGCAATTCAATAATTTTCTTTACAAGGTTAAGCCCAAGACCATTGCCCTCCGAAGAATGAGAGGAATCACCCTGATAAAATTTATCAAAGATATAATGCTGTGTTTTCTCATTTATTCCACAACCATAATCTGTTATTGTAACAGTAAATGTGTCGTTGTGCTTATCCATAGACAGAACAATCTCACTTTTGACTGGGGAAAACTTTATGGCGTTGTCTATCAGATTTGTCCATACTTGTTTTAATAATTGTTCATTGCCGTCCATTTTTTGTTCCAACAGATGAAGGTCAAAAGAAATTTCTTTTTCTGTCCATTTCTTTTCCAGTAATACAACGCATTCGCGAATCTGCTCTCCTGCATTAAAAGTTGTAGAGTCAGTTAAAAGTGACATGCTTTCTACCTTAGAAAGGTTAAGAATATTGGTAGAAAGTGCAGTAAGCCGTTTGGCTTCATCAATGATGATATCCAGATATTCAGCCTGCTCACTGGTGGTCAGAGTTCCTTTTTTTAATAATTGGGCAAATCCAAGAATAGAAACCATCGGAGTTTTAAACTCGTGTGAGAAGTTATTGATAAAATCCGAGCGCAGCATTTCTATCCCCGCTAATTCTTCTGTCATTTGATTAAAACAACGGGATAATTCCCTGAATTCCTTTGGATGTTCCAAATAAATTTTAGTATGAAAATTCCCATCAGATACTGAATGGATGGCCTGCATGAACGTATAAAGCGGCCGCAGCGGAAGATGCCCTATACATAAAGTAAGAATGGTTCCAATCAATATACTGATGATACCGGTTTGGAGTAAAAATGGAAACAGGGAGCCGGGTGGTCTATCCATAATTCCATGCTCTAATAAAAAGATGACGATAGCATTACTGATAAACATTGTTATGGTAAGAAGAATGAAAATAATGCCAGTACTAAGCAGTACAATATTTGCAGGAAATCTTAATTCTTTTTTCATTGTATATCCTCCGTAATCTGTGCTCTATACCCAAGTCCCCGGATTGTAATGATTGAGAAATCAGGACAATCTTCAAAACGATTTCTAAGGCGGTTGATGTGTACACTGACAGTAGCGTCTGAGGAATCTGAGGATGGTCCCCATATATCTTCCATTAACTGTATCCGGGTAAAAATCTGGTTAGGATATGATAAAAGTTTGTATAGCAGATAAAACTCTTTCTGAGGCAGTATATATTCATCAGAACCACATTTTACGGATAGTGTGTCATAGTTTAAAGTAGTCTTACCGATGGTAAGTCTGCGCTCAGACACAATCTTGGAACGACGAAGAAGAGCCATGATATGAAGCGCTTCTTTAGCTGAATCTGCATCAAAAGGTTTATAGCCGGCAGAACAAAGAACTAAGGACAAAAATCTTCGGATATTTTTATCATTATCTACAATTAATACCTTAAACATGAAAACACCTCCCAACTGATTATCCAAATTATAACATAGAAATATAAACTGAACTTAAAGAAATGTTTCTTAAATTTCTTAATTCATATTTTGTACAGTATAGTTTAAATGAAGTTTATCTTTCTCCGTTAATATATTAAATAATATAAATAGTCAGGGGGAGAATAACGATATATGGAAAATAGTCAAATATCTAACTCTTCATCAGGAATCAGAAAAACTAAATTTACTTGTTTAAAGGATCAGCAATGTTCGCTTAATATGCAAATACGGTTGGCAATGCAGTTACATAATAATCAAGTTCAGGAAGAACTGGAGAAAAAGTTGGAAGAAGTAACAAAACAGCTTGAACATATTATTTATTGAAATATATCTACCGCTTACGCATTTCCGATAATCTATAAGGAACGAAAATCAGGCTATCTTCGTGGATAAACTCCATAAATCAAGCCTGATTTTTATATAAAACACTCTATTTCGTCAGTGCATTGGAAAGTTTTACAACTACTGGTGTTAATACAACAGATGTAATATAGGATGCTATAAAGGCGATTGGAATACTTCCTATCCATGCCATAAACATAGAAGACTGAAAACCAACATTAATCAATGCAAAAACCAATGAAAGAATCACAGCCATAGTAATGCAGACAGGAATATTGGAGATCAGGTTATACTTTATGCTTCCTGGCAAGGCTTTTAATTTATCTTCAGCCAGTTTTGCACCAAGGGGGGCAGCCGGAATAAGCAATCCGGTTATAAAGCTGACAATAAATGCTTCCAAAGAAGAAACAATCAGTGCAACTGGAAGAATTATCCCTGTGTTTACATACATCATTGTGGCGGACACAACAATCCCGTTAAAAAGAGAAAGCCAAAAGTTCATAAGAACACCATAATATTTTTTCGCAAACATATTTAAAACCTCCGGTGACTTTAATGAAGTTGACGAAGATTTGTTAACTTTTCTTTCCATACATAGCTATAAGTATCTAAAAGGTCAGTGATTTCTAAAGGTTTACGGCCAATTAGCCTCTCTACATCATGAGAAACAACCCCCATTTGGCCACCTGCAATACCACCCTCATTTGTGACCATATCCATTGTACAGAACGGAACTGGTGAAAGCGATTTATCCCCATCTGTTGTTGTAGGAATATGTAATGCTTCCAGATAAGAACGGAACTCATCATCACTCATTGCAACAAATTTAAAAGCAATTCCAGATTTTTGGGCAATCATTTCACAGATATCCCTTTGGCTTACAGGTGTCAGGCTTGTCAAATCATAATCTTTGTTTGGTTCCCCTTTCCCTAGCAGCAGAGCTGTCGCACAAGCCGCACTGTCATCTTTTGCAATATAGGTAGCTTTTCCCTCACAGGCATTTGTTCCCCATACATTATCGCTTAACATTGCCAGAATGACGGAAACAGTAAGATAGTTCTCCATATATAGGTTGTTACGCATAATGTTGTACTCCACTCCTGACTCCTTAAGATAGGCTTCTGTCGGTCTGTGATCCTCTAAAACATATTGATGATAGCCTTCACGATTGGCCCCAAAGAATGAGGTATAAGTAATGTGCTTTACACCGGCCTCTTTGCAGGCGTCAATTACATTTTTGTGCTGTTCTACACGATGTGGCCCATTAATAATACTGGATACAAAATATATCCTGTCTCCGCCTTGAAAGGCTTTTACCATTTCATCCTTGTTATCGTAGTTTGCCTGGCGGACAGTAACACCCTTTGCCTCCCATGCTTCTCTTTTTTCTTTTGGCAAGTACTCCAAAAATGGGCAAGTAAAGATAAGCTGATCTCCCGAAACCTCTTTCAACATATTATTTGCGACT
>JAAWKM010000038.1 GCA_022797375.1 Lachnospiraceae bacterium | reverse complement strand
CCTTTTTTCGTTTTTTGAACTTTCATTAGTTAAGTTTTGCAATATTCAGTTGTTAAAATACAGTTTTTAATTTACTCCTCGTGAATCCGAGAGGCTATACTTTCTTCCAGTAATATATTGCATTCTTCCAGTACTTCAGAGATTATATGGCATCCAAAATCCAGCATGATGCCCTTTACTTTTTCTATATATCCATCAAAATGTCCAGGGTTACTTAAAAAATCTTTTTTTTCCAAATATTCGTGTACAGCGGCATATGGCGGGACAAGGCCTGCGCTCTTTGGTTGTGAAGAAATACAACCATCATGCCAATCACGGAGCCGTGCCGGATAATAAAGAAAATATCCCCAAGCGTGATTTTGAAACTGATACAGCCAGCCAGAAATGGTGGACCGGTATCACCTATATCCATGTACAAAAGGAAGGGTGGGCTTATCTGGCATCTGTAATGGATTTATGCAGCCGCAAAATCACCGGTTACGCATATGGCACTTCCATGACAGCGGAACTGGCTGTAGAAGCCGTAAAGAACGCCTGCCTGAATGTGGCGGATACAGAGGGCATCATCCTCCACAGCGGTCTTGGAAGCCAGTACACCAGCAATGGCATTTGAGGGTTATCTGTATGGCAAAGGGATGCGCAATTCTTTCAGCCGCAAAGGGAATCCTTACGACAATGCCTGCATTGAGTCCTTTCATTTTTGCCGCTGAGATCCTTCACACAATTATGGTAAAGATCCACTCCATAGAGTGTTTCATAATCATAGCATCTTTTTCTGAACCGGTCCAGCGTTTTATCTGAAATAGGCTGTTCTTCAAAACCCGTTGTGTGGAGGGCATACTGGAGGTGGAGATCCAGCATCAGGTTTTCGGCGATCTCATCATCCGGGTAATCAAAGAGTTCCTTGATGATGAGGGCACCAATGATCACATTCCCAGGGGTATTCGGCCTGGAAGCTTTATCACTATATAAAACGGAGAAACGCTCCTCATCAATAGCCGGAAAAATCTCGTCAGCAAAAATCTGTGCCTATGAGTTTTCCAGTGCCTTTTTCTCACGGGAAGTCAGGGAAATAAAACTATCATCCAAAGATAACTGCTGAGAGGTATTTACTTTAAAAGCCATCTAACACACCGCCTTTCAGATACTATAATCATTATACCATTAATTCATCTGAAAAGTTTGTGTATATTGTATAATATTAAATTTTCAAGGAATATTTGCTTAAGCTTTTGACCCTGGCATCATGTCATTGCTTTGTATCCCCCGCCAATAAGCATTGGGACAAGATAAGTGCCAATATGGCCGTACCCATCAATTACAACAGCTTTCATCATAAATCCTCATTGTTAAATTTTGCTATTTTGCTAAGGGGCATTTCGGTTGTTATTTTATTTTTGTGAATGGCTTCCGTTCCGGCTTCTAATGCTTCTTTGTAATATTTGCATTTGTATTCAATACATTTTTTATACTCTTGTAACTGTGCGATTTGCCGCTCAACTTCGGATTTTCGTTTGACAAATAAATCATACCGTTTTTGTAGTGTTGCGTCCCCACTCATCAGCCCATTTTATAAATTCCCTGATTTTTTCAATAGGCATACCCGTATTTTTCAGACAGAATATTACCTGTAAGATTTCTTTCTATTCCAATACTTGTTGTCCAGATAATAAAATCCAAATATACATGTGAAAATATTAAAAGGATGTGCGGCATTGTGCCTTCACATCCTTATTTTGCTTTTTTATGGATAAATGCTCCTAGTTGTAATTGTACATAACTGCTCCAGAAAGGATTATAAATGTCAACTCTTTCATCTGGAAGTGCATAAAAGCATACTTTATCACGGTATGTAATATAATATTGCGTATTATAGCTTTCTGGCTGTATAAGTGTTAAAGAAGGTACAAATATCCCTTCTTTTGCTTCATAACATTTTGAAGCTGCTGCTTTTTTATACCCAGGGTAAAAATATTTTAAATTTCCATAAAATAATGGTACTGATAATACAGCAGAATTTTTTCCAGTTTCCAAGTGTATGTCCTGTATGGGGATGGTTTCTTCTTTACTGGAAGGGAATGGTTTTGTTACATATATCTTTTTGGGGATTTGTATATTATGCCTGAATGTTATATTTATGTGCTGGCTGCTTCCAGGTGTTATATCTGTTATAGTAATATTATTTCCAGCAGAAAACAAATCCCAGTATGACAGTATGCTGCATACATCCAGCATATGCATTATATCATCATGGTTGTGAAGCAGAAGCAGTTTTTCAAGTTCTGGCGCTTTATCTGGTGCAATAAGTTTAAACTGCATATACTGGGAATATACAGATATAAGCTGGCCGCCATCGTACCTGTCTTTACGCATTATGCCAAGCCAGCGTTCAAGTGATGTCTGTGCAGCACTTTGTATTGAAAGCAGTTTTTTCAATGGGCGTATTAATGCAAGCAAATCTATAGAATATATATTGTCTTTATCATTTAAGACAGAGAGGCAGTGGCTGTCTGGCTTTATTCCATATTTTACGCATTTATCCAATATGTATGGTATGTCAAAAGTTTTTCCATTAAAATGGTATAAATATTTATAATTGTGCAGTACTTCCAGGAATGACAGAATAATATCTGGTTCACTTTTATAGTTATCTGCAAAGAACTGCTGGATATGCCATGCACTACATTTTTTATCAAAGAACATAATACCAATCATATAAAGGGAGGAAGCTTTTGGTGACAGTCCTGTTGTTTCTATATCAAAGAACAGTATTTTTTCTTTAGCTTGTGGAAATGTATAAGTATGCCTTGGTTGTTTTATAATGCTGTCTTTAATTAACATAAGCACCTCCTGGCAGCTGCCATATATAATTATATTTTTAGATGTAAATAATAAATGTCTGCTATATTGCCTAATATACTATAACTTGCAAAAAGTTGCAACATAATACATGATAAGTTATAATCATATATAGCTGCTGTTTATGCCAGCCAGGCATACAATGCAGTTTAGTATATTTTATGGTTTCTTTGTCTTATGGCAGGATATTTGCAATATGTTGTTATATATATGAAAGGCAGGATTATTATTGGAAAAATTTTTTAAACAGAACGCGGCGTATGAAAAGTGGGACAGAAAAAACAAAAACAAAGGAAGGGATAATTATTTTGAAGAAGAAGAAAATAAAAGTTACTTAAAAGACCTTAAAGGCAGGGTACAGAATAATTTAAGCGGATTCTTAAGGATAGCACTTACTGCGCTTATGGTGCTGCTACAGTGTTTATTTATAATTTTTCTTCCATTTGTGTTACAGAGTTTAACAGTTTATTTTTATTTTATATGGGAGATTACGTCTGTAATTGTTATTGTAGCATTAGTAAACAGAAACCAGAGCCCGTCATACAGGCTGGCGTGGATATCTATAGTTATGCTGCTGCCGTTAAGCGGTTTTATTATGTTCTATCTGTGGGGACGTGACCGTAGTGGCAAACGGAAACTGGACCAGCATATTTTGCACCAGATATCATATGGAAACCAGTTTTTAATCCAGGATGAAGAGGTCTATCTTGATTTTATTTCAGAAAACCCGGTACCAGGACGTATGGTCAAGTATATGGAGAACGAAGGCTTTCCGCTTACTGCTGGCAATGCAGTGGATTTTTATCCTATGGGTGAAGATGTATTTGAGGAAATATTCAGGGATTTGGAAAATGCAGAGAAATTTATATTAATTGATTTCTTTATCGTTGCTGAAGGCGGAATATGGGATAAAATGCATGAAATACTTAAACGTAAGGTTGAGGAAGGAGTTGAGGTAAAGTTCCTGTATGATGATTTTGGTGCTGCAATACGGACACGGAAGTATTTTAAGCAGATTTTAGAGCATGAAGGCTTTGAGGTGAGGGTTTTTAACCCTGTCCATAAATATACAGGTGAACTTTACATGAATTACCGTTCCCACCAGAAAATACTTGTAATTGACGGGGAAGTGGGTTATACAGGTGGCTTTAACCTTGCAGATGAATATGCAAACCTTGTTGAGCGGTTTGGTGTATGGAAAGATACAGGTGTGCGTATACGTGGTGATGCAGTATGGGGGCTGACAGTGGTTTTCCTGCAGATGTGGGAGGCATCAGAGAATACGGATGGGCATATTGATTACCTGGACTATAAGGTTACGTTTCCACGCCAATGCGGCAATATATTCTGCCAGGTTATTTCAGATGGTCCAGCCAATAACCCGGACAACCCTATAGAAAGCATATATAACCAGATGATTGTATATGCAGATAAATATCTTTATATAACTACGCCCTACCTTATAATAGAAGATTATATGAAAACTTCACTTATAGAGGCAGTAAAACGTGGTGTTGATGTAAGGATTATTACGCCTGGCATACCTGACAAGAAGAATGTAAAACTCCTTACTAATTATAATTACGGGCTTCTTCTGAGAGAGGGTGTAAGGATATATGAATATACCCCTGGGTTTATTCATGCAAAGCAGGTGCTTACAGAAAATTCTGTTATAGTAGGTACTATAAATATGGATTACCGCAGCTTTTACCTGCATTATGAAAACGGAGTCTGGATGTCAGGAAAGGAAATACAGGAAGCTGTAAGGAGTGATTTCTTCCGGACATTTGCAGAAAGCAGGGAAATAACATATGAAGAGTGGCTTGACCGTCCACGCAGGTGGAAATTTGTACAGCCGCTGTTAAATCTTTTCTCAACTCTTTTTTAATATAAACATATTTTTGGAAAGGAAGAAAGTTGTATGATATACACAAATGTGTGTAAACACTGCCATAAAATATTTAAGTCTAAAATTAATACAATGTGCTGTAAAGAATGCAGGGATAAAGACTCAGACAAGCTGGATGATATTGTACAATACCTTAAATTATACCCTAACAGCAATGCATTGCAGATATCAGAGGAACTTGGAATACATCCATATGTTATAATAAAATATATGGAAGAAGGCTGGCTTGGTGAAGCGCATGGGGAGTTTTCGAGACTTCCTGATGAATAAATGTTTCCTTAAACTGGCAGCAATATTGTATATAACAGGAGGACAGCATGTTTAATTATATTAAAGGAAAGCTGGCTGGAATTACAGAAAACAGCATTATTGTTGAAAACGGGGGCATAGGGTATGAAATATTTGTTCCTGCTGCTGGTACTGGCAATATGTGGCAGACCGGACAGGAGATAAAAGTTTATACATACTTGTATGTAAGGGAAGACCTGGTACAGCTTTTTGGATTTATGGACAGAGACGGGCTTGATATGTTTAAAATGCTTATCACTGTAAGTGGGATAGGGCCTAAGGGGGCACTTGGAATACTTGGTGCAATGGGTGCAGACAGTCTAAGGTTTGCAGTGCTTGCAGATGATGCAAAGACAATTGCCAAAGCACCAGGAATAGGAATTAAAACTGCAGGCAAGCTTATACTTGAACTTAAGGATAAACTTAAGATTAAAGAAGTAACAGAGGCAGCACTTTCACGTGGTGAGGAGAGGGCATCAGCTGGCACCAGTAATATGCAGATGGTTTCTGATGCAGCGGAGGCACTGGCTGCCCTTGGATATCCGCCTGCTGAGGCACTGAAAGCAGCAAGGGCAGTTGACAGCAGCACATACACAACTGTTGAAGAACTTTTAAAACTCAGCCTTAAAAATATGTAATATAAAATGCAGTAAAAACACATCCATATGAGGATATCCGTTTTAACAGAAAGGGACATGGATTTTTTATGGCTAAAAGAACAATTACTACGGAGTTTACTACGGAAGATGCAGGAATTGAAGCAAGTTTAAGGCCTAAGTTCCTTAAAGATTATATAGGACAAAAGAAAGTAAAAAGCAATCTGGAAATATACATAAAAGCAGCAAAACAAAGGAATGACCCGCTTGACCATGTACTTTTATATGGACCACCAGGTCTTGGCAAAACTACCCTTGCAGGAATTGTTGCCAGTGAAATGGGAGTAAATATTAAAGTTACAGCAGGACCAGCTATTGAAAAACCTGGTGAAATGGCAGCAATACTTAATAACCTGCAAGATGGTGATGTGCTTTTTGTGGATGAGATACACAGGCTTAACAGACAGGTTGAAGAAGTCCTTTATCCTGCAATGGAGGATTATGTTATAGATGTAGTTATAGGAAAAGGGGCATCTGCACGCTCAATAAGGCTTGAACTTCCCAGATTTACACTTATAGGCGCAACAACACGTGCAGGGATGCTTTCAGCACCTTTAAGGGACAGGTTCGGGGTCGTGAACAGGCTGGAATTTTATACTGAGGAAGAACTGTCAGAAATAATTAAAAATTCAGCAGCAAAACTTGAAGTAAATATTGATGAGGATGGTGCATCAGAGCTGGCAAGAAGGGCAAGAGGCACACCAAGGCTTGCCAACCGCCTGCTTAAACGCGTAAGGGATTTTGCACAAATAAAATATGATGGAAATATTACAAAAGAAGTAGCAGACTTTGCGCTTGACCTTTTAGAAGTTGACAAATACGGGCTTGACAATACAGACAGGCTCGTCTTAAAAACACTAATAGAAAATTTTGGCGGCGGGCCTGCCGGAGTTGATGCACTTGCAGTTTCAATAGGTGAGGACGCAGGGACACTTGAAGATGTATATGAGCCTTATCTTGTACAGAAAGGATTTATACTAAGGACTTCAAGGGGCCGCGTAGCATCTGCAGCAGCATATAAACACTTTGGGATAGAAATGCCTGGTGTATAATGTCCTGATGGCAGATGTCCTATGCCAGGGCTGTTATTTTTACATATACGCATGCAATGTTATTTAATATACTATATTGGAATGCGTGTTTTACGGAATAATAATGGCTCTGGCAATTATTACTATTTATAGCATATTTAAAGAAATTTAAGCAGTTCATTATGCAGTGTTTTTGCACGATGTTTCCATGTATGGTTTTCTGATGCATATTTAAACGCATTATGTTGCAGTATTTCCATATGCCTGTTGTCACTTAAAAGGTTTTTTACAATAAATGGAAGCATTTCAAGTTGTTTCAGGTCATAGAATACCACATTATTATTTGGTGTGAGTATTTCGTCAAGATATTTGCTGTGGTCAGTCAGACATATGGCACCATTAAGCATGGAATTAAATATACGGTCATGCGCACCATCTTTAAACCACGGCATTACATTAAGGGAAATTTTGCTTTGTGATATAGCCTTAAGGCATTCTTCAGAACTAGTATAAGGTGAATATGTAAGATTTTCAGGATGCCGGCAGCACAGGCGCTCCCAGCCATTACCAACACAGTACACCTTCAGTCCGTTGTCAATAAGTGTCTTAATAACAAGCCCTCTGAAGTAAAATCTTATATATGTATCTATAAATATCATATTAGGAAGAGTTCCCCGCATCTGGTCTTTAGTTGCATCTGGGATTTCCCTGTATATATGGCGTTCAATAACCATATCACATGGCTGGTCAGGATGTGATATAAGGTCATCTATTATCCCATTATAAAAATCAGCATATTCCTCACCATTACGCATAATATATTGGTCAAACTCTTCAGGAGGAGTGTAGTTTCCAGTAAAAATAATATCATATGGACGGCTGGCTATATCCTTGAAACTGCCACCAGTATATAATGGTGTACCACCAAGTGGCAGAAACATAGCCCTTTTAATATCAGGATAATATTTCTTAAGATATTTGGCATGGTATCTGTCTATTGATATTTCATAATATATATTGGGAATTATTTCAAACAATTCAGGATAATAAAACGGATGGTCTACTACTATATTTACACAAGGGATTTTCCTTTTGTTCCATATAGATATGCCATTAACGTCAAAAAGTGAGGTTTCATAATGTATTCCATCAAAATTGAAGGTTACAAGTATTGTATCAAAGGAGTCTGCAAATTTATAAAGAGCTTCAGCACTTTCTTCTTCCATTGTCTGGTCAAATAAAAATGTTTTATACCCAAGCTCTTCAAATCCCTTTTCTAACTGGCATGAAAAATATTCAAGCGTTTCTGTACCACCAGCCATTAATACAATCTTATGCCTCATAAGAATTTTCCTCCCTGAAAATATAATTATGTCTTGCCTTTTTATGGAAGGCAGGCATATAACTTTATTATATCAGAAAATTTGCATGGTTGCTATATATACTTGTAAAATATCCACGTCCGTTTCATAAATTTCCAGTTATTTTGTGCTGTCTTCTATTCTTTTTTTCTTATCTGTCATATAATCATGGCAGATGATAATTAGCAAATGATAATTGGACAGAATAAGGAAAAGTAAGATTAAGTAAAATTTAATAAAATGGCAAGGTTACTTGTGATACAATGATTGAACTGGGAAATTCAACAAATTGGTATTTATAAATTGTAAGAATGAATTATGCTGGCTAGCTGGTGAAAATGAGGTATACAATTATGGAGGTGCGGCAATGAAATTATTATTGGTAGAGGATGATGTAGAAATAAGCCAGATGCTGAAAGAATATCTTATAACAGAGAATTATGAAATAGTCTGTGCTTTTGACGGGGAAGAAGCCTGCCAGAAATTTGATAGTGGCTCTTACAGCCTTGTTTTGCTGGATTTAATGATTCCAAAGATTAGCGGTATGGAAGTTATGCAGCATATCAGGCAAGGCAGCACAGTTCCAATTATCATTATGTCGGCAAAGGACACAGACGCTGATAAAACACTCGGACTGGGACTTGGGGCGGATGACTATATTACGAAACCATTTTCAGTAGTAGAAGTATTGGCACGTATTAAGGCAAACATCAGGAGGAACACCCAGTATTCTAAACCAGAGGCACCTGAAAACGAAATACTTGCCATTGGCGGCCTTGTCATGAACCTGTCAGATTATACTGTAACAAAAAGGAATGTAAAAATAGATTTAACCGCAAAAGAGTATGGGATTTTGAAGCTGCTCCTTCAAAATCCTAAGAAAGTGTATACAAAAGAGCAGATATATTCCATGATATGGAATGACGCATATCTGGGAGATGAAAATGCGGTTAATGTACATATTAGCAGATTAAGAAACAAGATTGAGGATAATCCGGGAACCCCTAAATATATTATTACTGTATGGGGCATCGGGTATAAGCTTGGAGATTTGTCATGAGTGAGGCAGCCATTATTTTCTTCCTGTCTGTATGTGTTGCAGTGCTGGCCAGTATTATTATTTACCAGCAGTTTGTTTTCCGGACAGGAATACAAAAAAAATTAAAAGAAATCAGCCAGAAGCTGGAAGAAATCCAGGATACAGACAGCGATGAGAATATTATGGTATTTACGGACAATAAAGTTCTTATGGGGCTGGCAGCGCAGGTCAACCGTCTGCTAGAGAAACAGAAAAAAGCCAGGGTGGATTTCCGGCATTCAGAAATTGCTACAAAGAAAATGCTTTCTAATATATCACATGATATAAAAACGCCAATGACAGTTATTTTAGGCTATTTAGAGATTATGCGGCTGGACAATCCAGTGGGAAATGAAATGCTCCTGAAAGTGGAACAAAAAGCACAGAAGGTTATGGAACTGGTTAACCAGTTCTTCACTTTGGCAAAGCTGGAAGCGGGAGACACAAATATAGAGATTTCCAAAATAAATATTTGTGAATCCTGCCGGGAGGATGTTCTGGATTTTTATGAACTGCTGGTACAGAAGGGCTTCCAGGTGGAAGTTGATATTCCTGAAGAGGCGGTTTTTGTCAGGGGAAACAGGGATGCCCTTCACCGGATTTTGTTCAATCTTATTTCTAATGTTGTACGGTATGGTTCTGATGGAAAGTACCTGGGAATATTTCTCAGGCAAGATGAGAAATACATTTATATAGATGTGGAGGATAAGGGAAAAGGTATAGACAAGGCATTTGCACAGAATGTATTTGAACGGCTGTTTACTATGGAGGATTCCAGAAACCGGGAGATGCAGGGGAATGGCCTGGGGCTCACTATTGCCAGAAATCTGGCACACCAGCTTGGTGGTGAAATAACCCTTGACAGCGAGCCAGGCGTAAAAACTATTTTTACAGTAAAACTACAGATGTTTTCCTGTTAGCATCTCAAAGAAAGAAATTCGTAAGAATTCGTCAACAGTTTTGAAAATCTTAACTGCTAGAATGGACATTAGAAAGGGGGCAGAAAATATGCCATATATTTTACAGACGAATAAACTTACGAAAACCATTGGTGGTAAAAATCTTGTAACAAATGTGTCCATGCATGTTGAGAAAGGCGGGATTTATGGTTTCCTGGGTCCTAATGGTGCCGGTAAAACAACAGTTATGAAAATGATAACAAACCTGTGGAAGCCAACGGAGGGCAGTATAGAATTGTTTGGACAAAAACTTACGCCAAATTCTTATGAAGTATTAAAACGTATGGGGAGTATTATAGAATTCCCAACTTTTTATGACCATTTAAGCGGAAAGGAAAACCTGGTTCTCCATTGTGAATACATGGGATATTACAATCCTGGCAGTATAGATAACGCATTGGAAATGTTAAACCTGGCCAGTGCAGGTAAAAAACCGGTACGTGAGTTTTCGCTGGGCATGAAGCAGCGGCTTGGGATTGCCCGTGCCATACTTAGCAAGCCGGAACTGCTTATTCTGGATGAACCAGCTAATGGCCTTGACCCGGCAGGTATGAAACAGATAAGGGACTTGCTGGAAATGCTTTGTACAGAGTACGGGATTACTGTTATTTTATCCAGCCATATTCTTTCTGAGGTTGAAAGCATTGCTGATACTATTGGTGTAATCAGTCATGGTGTACTTAAGAAGGAAGTCACTATGAAAGAGATATCAGAAATGAGCCTTGCCTATATTGAATTAAGTGTTATCAATACAAAGAGGGCTTCCTATGTGCTGGCTGACAAGTCAGGGCTTGACAATTTCAAAATTGTAGAGGATGGGAAAATCCGTATTTATGACTATAATGTATCTGTACAGGAATTGTCAAAGGTTCTTGCGCTGAATGATGTAGAGATTGTTGCCATTGGGAAAAAGGCAGAGTCTTTGGAAGACTATTTCCTAAAAATAACAGGGGAGGTATAGGAGAAATGTTTAAATTAATAAAACTTGAATGGAGAAAGAACAATATCGGAAAATATATAAGAAATGCTGTGATTCTTGCAGGGATTTTATGTTTTTTCATTTTTGCCATGGCTTATTTGGGGATAGCTAATGACCCGGATACTGGAGTGCCAGATGCGGCACCAGGAAATGAAATGATATCTTCATCAATTGAAATGTTTACCAGTATTTCCTTCTTAATCTTTACCAGTGTAATGTTATCTTCTTTTATTGTCACTGCATATAAAAACAAGACTATGAACCTGATGTTCTCTTATCCCATCAGGCGGCAGAAGATTTTAGTTTCCCAGATGCTGGCTGTATGGATTTTTAACTTTACTGCATTAGTTGTAACAAAGCTTTTGGTTTATGGATGTGTCCTTGCAGGTTCTAATTTTATGACATCTGCGTTCCTGGTTGATTTTAATATGACGGAGCTGCCGTTTTATGTACAGCTCATTTTAAAATCTGTAGTAACCGTAAGTATGAGTTTTATTTCCCTGTTTGTTGGTCTTGCTATGAAATCATCAAAAGCAACAGTTATTTCGTCATTTATATTAATTTTTCTGACACAGGCCAACATAGGTGATTTTACAATAAGAAATAATTTAGTGTTCCCTATAATTTTAATATTGGTATCTCTTATATTTGCATTTTTTTCTGTATATGATGCAGAAACCAAAGACTTGACGTGACAGAGTAAATTGCGGGCAATGTAGCAATCCGTAGCATCAGTTGGCGGAAAAATGTTACTATTCACAGCTCTGCTGTTCATAGTAACAAGCAGCGCTTAACAGCGCTGAAATGCACACATTTTGCAAAAAATCATGCAAAATGGCGCCATAAAACTTGTATTTTTGGCATAAAACATACCAAAAATCCCCGGATTGAACTGGCTGTGAATAGTAACGGAAAAATACTTTTTGCCCCTGGCATCATTATATGTACTTGAAATATATGCCAAATATGGTTATTATAAATAAAAACTATTATGGTGCAGTAAGGAGAGAATATATGGTTATTTACGATAGCAGTAAAAGGGTTTTTAAACTTGATACAGATAATACAAGTTATGTAATGGGAGTTACAGAAGAAGGTTATCTTGGAAATATTTATTATGGAAAAAGGGTGGACACAACAGACCTTGTATATGCAATGCGTATTGGTGAGCATCCATTTACCCCTTCGGTAATTCCAGGCGAGAAAATAAGCTTTATGGATAAGTTTCCAATGGAATATTCATTTGATGGTACTGGTGATTTTCACGCAAATTGTATAAATATAAGAAATAGTGCAGGACAGGAAGGGCTTGAATTAACAGTAGAATCACATAATATATATGCTGAGAAAAGGAAACTTGACGGGATGCCTTCTGCAAGGGGTGAAGGCACTATGTCACTTGATATTGTGCTTTCAGATAAGATTTTGGGTGCCCAGGTTATTTTGACTTATACTGTTTATGAAGAATGTGATATTATTACACGCAGTGTAAAAGTGGCCAATACGTCAGATAGTGCATTTTATATAACAAAGGCGTTATCTGCATGTTTAAACCTTGAAACAGAAGTTAGTGATATATTGTCACTTCATGGTGCATGGGCAAGGGAACGCCATATACAGAGAAGCAAGATAAATTATGGAAGCTATATTACAGAATCATCCAGGGGTGAGCCAGGACACCAGGACAGCCCGTTTATTGCATTGCTTTCAGAAAACTGCAATAATGAAGCAGGTGATGTTTATGCAATGAATCTTGTTTATTCGGGTAATTTTACCGCAAGGGTACAAAAAGACCATTTTGGTAAGGTAAGGGCAAGTATTGGTATTAATCCTGAACGTTTCTGTTGGAAACTTGGAAGCGGTGATGCATTTGAAACACCAGAAGTTATCCTGCAGTATACATGTAAAGGTATTAATGGCATGACAAGGAATTTCCATGACTTTTTCCGTAAATACATTATTCCTTCAAAATGGGTTGATGCAGAGAAACCAGTTCTTATAAATAACTGGGAGGCTACCTATTTTGATTTTGATGATGAGAAGCTTGTACAGATTGCAGAAGAAGCTTCAAGGCTTGGAATAGAGATGCTTGTTATGGATGACGGATGGTTTGGACACAGGGATTCAGATAATAGCAGCCTTGGTGACTGGTATGTTAATGAAAAAAAGCTTAAGGGTGGTCTTAAGAAACTTGTAGACAGGGTTAATTCGCTTGGCATGAAATTTGGTATATGGTTTGAACCCGAAATGATTTCTCCTGATTCAGATTTATACAGGGAACATCCAGACTGGATACTTGCACTTGATGGCAGGGAGCCAGGGCTTTGCAGGACACAGTATGTGCTTGATTTAAGCAGGCATGAAGTTGTTGATTATGTGTATGGAATGATTTATAAAGTGCTTAAATCAGCTAATATTGAATATGTCAAATGGGATATGAACAGGCCAATAGCAGAAGCAGCAAGCCTTCCGTTGCCAGCGGACAGGCAGGGTGAAGTAACACACAGGCATGTACTTGCCGTTTATGAATTACAGGAAAGGCTTACAAGAGATTTTCCAGAGATTTTGCTTGAAAACTGTTCAGGAGGAGGAGCAAGGTTTGATGCAGGAATGTTGTATTACAGTCCGCAGATATGGTGTTCTGACAATGCGGACCCAGTGGAAAGACTTATGATACAGGAAGGTACACACCTTGTTTATCCACTTTCAACTACAGGTACACATGTAGCAGACAGCCCTAACCATGCAAATGGCAGAATAACTCCGTTTAATACACGTGCAGATGTTGCCCTGACAGGAACATTTGGATATGAACTTGATATAACACGTATTGCAAAAGAAGAAAGGGAAATGATACCAGCACAAATTGAGAAATATAAAAAATACAGGCATCTTATACAGACAGGTGATTATTACAGGATTGCATCATTCAGGGAGAATGGAAGATATGACAGTTATATGGTAGTGTCAAAAGATAAAGACAAAGCTGTACTTGTATATGTGCAAGTGGTAACAGACTCAAATGTATTAACTAAAAAGCTTAAACTATATGGCCTGTGTCCTGGTAAGAAATATGTTGTGGATGGTACAGAATATCTCGGAAGTACACTTATGAATGTAGGTTATATAATGAAACCATTAAGAGGCGATTGCCAGTCTGTAGTAGTTGAAATAAATTGTGTTTGTTAAACATAGTATTTTTAAGAATAATTGTTGCCAATGGCCTGTCTTAATTATAGCAGGCATTGGCAATATTTATTTTATGTACCTGATATTTAAAGGAAACTTTAGCAAACTGTATAATAATACCGTCTTTAGGAATTATTGAAGTTATCCTAAGAAAATGCTTGAAAATCTGGATATGGGGTGGTACTATTAAATAAGTGTATTAATATGGGAGGGAACTGTTAATTCTTGTAATCTGGGAAAGTAACTGCGGACCAACATTCTTAATACATCAGTAAAACTTAAAAAATTAAAGGATAAGGAGAGGTTATAAGATGTTTAAGAAACTTAATAAAATGAAGATTGGTGAGCGGCTAAAGAAAGCATTTACACAGATTATTGTTGTTTTTGGGGTGATGTCTGTTCTGATTATGGTAGTTATGCTTTACACAGCAAAGAAATATGAGAGGGTTCTTGACTACTATGCGTACCCACAGGGAGATATAGCATTGGTAATGAATGAATCAGCAGAAGTAAGGTCTGCTACAAGAGGGATTATTGGGTATGAGACAGAAGAACTTATTAAGGTAGTACAAGAGCAGCATGATGAGGCGGTTAGTAATTTTGAAAAACTGCTGGAGCCAGTCCGTTCTACAATGATAACAGATGAAGGAATTGCTTGTATGGAGGCCATTGACAAGGCATGGGCAGAGTACAAGGAAATTGATGCAGAAGTAGTTAAGTTAGGTGCAACAACGGATAAAGAATTATGTATACAGGCACAGGAAATAATGGTAGAGAAAGGCGCACCAAAATATGATGCACTTGATGCTGCACTGGAAGACCTGATGGCTTTAAATTTATCAGAGGGTGCGGATGAAAGAGGATTTAATAAAATTTTGATGTATGTTTCACTTGTAATAATTATAGTTGTTATTATTACTATTGTTCTTTATTCAGCCAGGCTTTCAGGAGTAATTGCAAAGAGTATTGAAAAGCCCCTTATTAAACTAAAGGACAGGTTTATTATATTTGCAGAAGGAGATATAGACTCACCATTTCCAGTTATTGAGTCTGAAGATGAGATTGCAGAACTTGTAGAAGGCGTGTCAGCTATGTCTGAAAGAATCAGGGCTATAATTACGGATTCTGGCAAGCTGCTAAATGAGATGGCAGACGGCAACTTTGCAGTCACAACAGAATGCGAAGAACAATATATGGGTGCATTCCAGGCATTACTGACAGGAATGAGAAAAATGAACCGCCAGATAAATACCACAATCAGAGGTGTGAGTGAAGCATCAAAGCAGGTATTAACAGGTTCTACAAATCTTGCAGAGGCCGCACAGTCTGTGGCCGAAGGTGCAACTGACCAGGCAGCGGCTGTGGAGGAAATGCAGGCAACTATTGATGAACTGAGCAATGGTATTAAGACAACAGCAACTGAACTAGAGAAATCATATAATGAAGCACGTAAATATTCAGATATGGCAGAAGGCAGCCGTGTGGATATGGAAGCAATGGTGGATGCTATGCACCGTATCAGTGAGGCATCTGAAAAAATTAGTGAGATTATTATCCAGATTGAAGATATTGCAAGCCAGACAAATCTGTTATCATTAAATGCTTCTATTGAAGCAGCGAGGGCAGGGGATGCAGGAAAAGGGTTTGCAGTAGTGGCGGACCAGATACGTAATCTTGCAGAACAGAGTGCAAAGTCAGCAGTAGATTCAAAATCACTGATAGAGACTGCTATTAATAAAGTTGAAGAGGGAAGCCAGAATGCAATAAAAGCTTCTGCTTCATTAAAAGAAGTGGTTGATGGTGTAAAGCTGGTTGCAGAGAGTTCAAAGAAGATAAAAGAAGTATCGCTTGAACAGTCAGAAAGTATGCAGCAGGCGGACCAGGCTATAGAAAGAATTGCCGAAATTGTACAGAGTAATTCAGCAGTGGCACAGGAAACATCCGCAACAAGTGAAGAGTTAACTGCACAAGTAACTGAATTTAACAATATGGTTTCAATATTTACTTTCAGGGACTAGGAATATTTTTAAATTGTATTGAAAGATAGTTTATAATCATCAGAATGGAGGATAAATTAATGGGAATGACTATGACACAGAAAATTCTGGCAGCACATGCAGGTTTGCCATATGTTGAGGCTGGCCAGCTTATCGAAGCAGATTTAGATTTAGTGCTTGCCAATGATATTACAGGTCCTGTTGCCATCCATGAGGCTGGAAAACTAAATAAAAAGACTGTATTTGATAAAGATAAGGTAGTGCTTGTCCCTGACCATTTTGCCCCAAATAAAGACATCAAATCAGCAGAGCATTGCAAGTGTGTACGTGAGTATGCGAAAGAACATGATATAACAAATTACTTTGAAGTGGGCAGGATGGGCATTGAACATGCACTTCTTCCAGAGAAAGGGCTTATAGTTGCTGGTGAAACATGTATAGGTGCAGATTCACATACATGTACATATGGTGCACTTGGTGCATTTTCTACAGGTGTAGGCAGTACAGATATGGGATGTGGCATGATAACAGGCAAGGCATGGTTTAAAGTGCCATCTGCAATAAAGGTAGTCCTTACAGGAAAGCCTTCAAAATGGGTAAGTGGCAAGGATGTTATACTTCATCTTATAGGAATGACTGGTGTTGATGGCGCATTGTACCGTTCACTTGAATTTACAGGTGACGGGGTTGCAAACCTTTCAATGGATGACCGTTTTGCCATTGCAAACATGGCTATAGAAGCAGGTGCCAAGAATGGCATTTTCCCTGTTGATGACAAGACAATAGCATATATGGAAGAACATTCAAAGAAGCAGTATACAATATATGAAGCAGATGAAGATGCTGTATATGATGAAGAATATACTATTGATTTAAGCAGTCTTGAACCAACTGTGGCATTCCCCCACCTTCCAGAAAATACAAAAACTGTAAAAGAAGCTGGTGAGGTTAAAATTGACCAGGTTGTGATAGGTTCATGTACAAACGGGCGTATAGAGGACATGCGGGTTGCAGCAGAGATAATAAAAGGGCATAAAGTTGCTGATGGCATAAGGGTTATTATAATTCCTGCTACACAGGCAATTTACCTTAAAGCTATAGAAGAAGGACTTGTACAGATTTTTGTTGAGGCAGGTGCAGTTGTAAGCACGCCTACATGTGGTCCATGCCTTGGGGGTTATATGGGAATACTTGCTGCTGGCGAACGTGCAGTTTCTACTACTAACCGTAACTTTGTCGGCCGTATGGGGCATGTAGATTCAGAGGTTTATCTTGCAAGCCCTGCAGTTGCAGCAGCAAGTGCAGTAACAGGCAAGATTTCACAGCCTTCTGATTTAGGATTATAAACCCCTGCAAAAATATTTTAAGAGATATAATTTTAAAATGTATAATGGAAGGTACTACCCCGCATTACCATGTTATAAAGTGCAGTACAGAAATGGAGGAATTATTATGAAAGCTTGTGGCATAGTCCATAAATATGGGGATAATGTAGATACAGATGTAATTATTCCAGCAAGATACCTTAATTCATCTGACCCGGCAGAACTTGCTAAAAGCTGTATGGAAGATATAGACCCAGACTTTGTAAAACGTGTCAAAAAGGGAGATATTATGGTTGCAAATAAGAATTTTGGCTGTGGCTCGTCACGTGAGCATGCGCCTATAGCAATTAAGGCATCAGGCATAAGCTGTGTTATTGCTGAAACATTTGCAAGGATATTTTACCGCAATGCAATTAATATAGGGCTTCCTATTATTGAATGTCCAGAAGCGGCAAAAACAATAGAAGCAGGAGATACTGTAGAAATTGACTTTGACAGTGGCATGATTTATAACAAGACAAAGGGCACAGAGTATAAAGGACAGGCATTTCCGCCGTTTATGCAGAAAATAATTAAGGCAGAGGGCCTTGTTAATTACATTAACCAGCAGTAAATAAGAACTAATACATTAAAAATTAATATAATAAAAGGTTAATAAGAAAATACAGAAAGAGGTGCAGCAATGGTATTTGCCCTGGTGCTTGCAGGTGGGACAGGAAGCCGCATGGGAAATAATGGCAAGCCTAAACAGTTTCTTATGGTTTGTGGAAAACCTGTAATAATCCATACACTTGAAAAATTCTGCCTGCATGGAGGCATGGGGCAGATTATTGTGCTTTGCCCTTCTTTATGGGTTTCTTATGCACAAGGTATTATTAATGAATATCTTGGGAATTATATAGAAAACATAACTGTTATTTGTGGCGGTGCAAGCCGCAATGACACTATAATGGCAGGAATAAGTTATATTGATGGCTGTTATGGGCTTGATGACAGTACAATAATTGTTACCCATGATGCTGCGAGGCCTTTTATAAATAACCGCATAATTGATGAAAATATAGAAACAACATTAAAATATGGAGCGGCTACTACAGCTGTGCCTGCAACAGATACAGTAATCTGCTGTCCGGATGGCAAAACGGTTGAAGGTGTAGCCGACAGGAATGTCCTTTATATGTGCCAGACACCGCAGACATTTTATGCAAAGAAACTGCAGAGCCTGTATCATGCTTTAACTGGCAGTGAAAGAGAAAAGTTTACAGATGCATCAGGAATATTTGTTAAAAATAATCTGCCAGTAGGCATTGTCCAAGGTGAAATGTATAATTTTAAAATTACTTACCCAAATGACCTGGCAGTTGCAGAGGAATATATAAGGCAGGGAATTGTATAATTTTTATAGTACCTGTATTGTTTATAAAGCAGGAGTGGAGGTTATTATGGAAGTTACAGTATTATGTTATTCCAGGTGTTCAACATGTAAAAAAGCCCTTAAGTGGCTTGATGAAAATGGCATTGCATATAAAGAACGCCCTATAAAAGAAGAAAACCCGTCTAAAGAGGAACTTGCCGTCTGGCATAAGAAAAGCGGGCTTCCATTAAAGCGCTTTTTTAACACCAGTGGCAATGTATATAAGGAATTAAAATTAAAGGATAAACTGCCTGGCATGAGTGAGGAAGAACAGTTAGAACTGCTTTCAACAGACGGGATGCTTGTAAAACGCCCATTAGTTATTACAAATAATGTGGTTTTAACAGGATTTAAAGAAGATGAATGGAAAGTTCTTCTAAAGCAGTAAGTTATGGAGGATTTTTATGAAAACTTCTGATTTTAGTTATGACCTGCCAGAAGAACTTATTGCACAAGACCCTGCAGAACGCAGGGATTTGTCAAGGCTTCTGGTTATAAATAAAAATACTGGCGGAATGGAACATAAAGTTTTTCGTGATATTATAGATTACCTTGTGCCTGGTGACTGTCTTGTCATAAATAATACAAAGGTTATCCCTGCAAGGCTGCTTGGAGAACGGAAAGGGACTGGCGGCAAAGTTGAGGTGCTTCTTCTTAAACGCAAGGAAAATAATATATGGGAAACATTAGTGCGTCCTGGCAAAAAGGCAAAACCTGGCCAGATGCTGGAATTTGGCGGAGGGCTTCTTGAAGCAGAAGTTTTAGAGGTGGCAGAGGATGGCAACAGGCTTATACAGTTTAGTTATAATGGCATATTTGAGGAAATACTTGATAAGCTTGGCCAGATGCCACTTCCGCCATATATTACACATAAACTTAAAGATAAAAACCGTTACCAGACAGTTTATGCAAAGTATGAGGGTTCAGCAGCAGCACCAACAGCCGGGCTTCATTTCACAGAAGAACTTTTAAGGGAAATTGAAGATAAGGGTGTGAATATTGCAAAAGTTACACTACATGTAGGGCTTGGCACTTTCAGGCCTGTTAAATCAGACAATATTGAAAACCATCATATGCATACAGAAGAATATTATGTTGGAGACCAGGCAGCTGGCCTGATTAACAGTACAAGAAAAAATGGCGGCAGGGTAATCTGTGTTGGTACTACAAGCCTCCGGACTGTTGAATCAGCGGCGGCAGGGTATGGAGTTATAAATCCTGGTGGTGGTGATACAGATATATTTATTTATCCGGGATACCAGTTTAAAATTGCAGATGCATTAATAACTAATTTCCATCTGCCAGAGTCAACGCTTCTTATGCTTGTTTCTGCATTAGAGGGGCAAAATGAAGTAATGGCTGCTTATAAAGCGGCTGTTTTACTTAGATACCGCTTTTTCTCCTTTGGGGATGCAATGTTTATGGAAACAAGGAGACTGGTTTATAATGCTGATGGTACATATAACCAGAAATATTATACGGAAAAAGGGGAATTAAAAATACCATATAATGAATATTTAAAAGAAGAGGAAAAGTTTAAAGAACAAATAGCCACTTATGGCATAGAAAGTGCATGGGATATGTTCCATTAACAAAACAGGTATGGCATTGCAGGAATTTTAAGTAAAAATTGTAAGAATGGAAGGGCGTGGATATTTTTATGGATAAAAAAATGTTATTTGTATACAATCCTATGGCAGGAAAGGAACAGATACGTAACAACCTTTCGGATATTATACAGGTTTTTTGTAATGCTGGATACCAGATTACAATATTTTCTACAAATGGTGCTGGTGATGCTACAAGGATAGTATCAGAGAAAGGCATGGATTACAATTATATTGTGTGTTCTGGTGGAGATGGTACTATGAATGAAGTTGCAACAGGGCTTATGAAACTGGAAAAATGCCCTGTCTGCGGATATATACCAGCAGGTACTGTAAATGATTTTGCATCAAGCCTTAAAATACCCAAAACCATGAAAGAGGCGGCAGAACTGATAACATATGGCAGTGTATTTGAATGTGATATGGGACAGTTTAATGACAGAAGCTTTACATATGTTGCAGGATTTGGCGCATTTACAGAAGTTTCTTACCAGACACCACAGGAGTGGAAGAATGCACTTGGCAAAGTAGCATATTTTGCAGAAGCATTAAAGCATATATCAGATATAAAGCCACACCATATGACAATAAAAAGTGGTGATGAATTATATGAGGACACTTTTATATTAGGCCTTGTAAGTAATTCTGTATCTGTTGCAGGATTTAAGGCATATAGTAAGAAAAATATTAAGATGGATGATGGAAAGTTTGAAGCTATTTTTATACGTAATCCCAAAAACCCGATAGAAATACAGCAAGTATTGAATTCCCTGCTTTCAAAACAGCTTGATGCCCCGCAGATATTATATTTAAGCAGCCATCAGATTTCCATTGACAGTGATGATGATGTACAGTGGACACTTGATGGTGAAGATGGAGGCATATGCAGTTATGCAGAAATAAAAAACTTAAAACAGGCACTGCCAATAATTTGTGACAGGCTTGCATATGCAGAAGTTTCATGTAAATATGATGAAATATGATAACAAGATAAATTTGTAACAGTTCAGCCTTCCATGTTACTATTAAGCCGTAAGGCTGAATAGTAACATAAATTTCTGCTGCCAGGAATATTTCCAGATTTGAAGCATAGAATTATTTATAATAGGCTGGAAAATGCAAAGAATACATTTTTCATTCTAAATATTTATAATTCAGCATAGAATGGAGGAAATATGTGCGGAATAGCAGGATTTTTTAATGCTTCCCAGGATTTTACAGAGAACAGCCAGTTATACGGGAAGGTACTGGAAGAAATGAAAAACAGCATTGCACACAGAGGGCCTGACAGTGAAGGCGTACGGCTTTTCAGGCATTGTGGCATTGCGCATACAAGGCTCGCAATTATTGACCTTTTAGGCGGTATACAGCCTATGTGCAGGAAACTTGACGGATATTCTTACCATATAGTGTATAATGGGGAACTGTATAATACAGACAGGCTCCGCAAGAAACTTATGAATGCAGGATGGAGTTTTGTATCTGGTTCAGATACAGAGGTTATCCTGCTTTCTTTTTTGCAGTATGGTCCTGAATTTGTTAAAAAGCTTGACGGAATTTTTGCATTTGCAATATATGATGAAAGACACGGAACAATATATCTTTACAGGGACAGTTTTGGAATTAAGCCATTATTTTACACTGTTAAAGATAGTACATTGATATTTGCTTCAGAGCCGAAAGGGCTATTTAAATATCCTGGTGTTGAAGCTGTCCTGGACAAAGACGGGATTAATGAGGTTTTTGGAATTGGGCCTGCAAGAATCCCAGGTTCAGGGATTTTTAAAGGGGTATATGAAGTTAAACCAGGCTGTTATCTGACATGTAGCAGATATGGCATAAAAAATAACTGTTACTGGCATCTTAAAAGCAGGCCACATGAAGACAGCTATGAAAGAACAATTGAAAAGGCAGGTTTTCTTGTAGAAGATGCTATTAAAAGACAGATGGTTTCAGATGTGCCAATATGTACATTCCTGTCAGGTGGAATTGATTCAAGTCTTGTTTCAGCAGTATGTGCAGCAGAACTGAAGAAAAAAGGTGAAAGGCTTGTCACATATTCATTTGATTTTACAGAAAATGACAAATATTTCCAGGCAAACAGCTTCCAGCCATCACAAGACCGTCCTTATGTTGATAAGATGGTAGAATTCCTTGGCTCAGAGCACCATTATCTGGAGTGTTCTTATGAAACCCAGGCAGACCTTTTATATGCATCAGTAGATGCACATGACCTGCCATGTATGGCAGATGTGGATTCATCTCTTTTACATTTCTGCCGGCAGGTCAGCTTAAACCATAAAGTTGTGCTTACTGGCGAATGTGCAGATGAAGTATTTGGCGGATATCCATGGTTCCATAAAGAAGAATTCTTAAAAAGCAATACATTCCCGTGGACACCTGATTTATCACCACGTAAAGAACTGTTAAAAAGGGATGTGCTTTATGCTTTAAAAATGGATGAATTTGTACAAGAGGCATATGAAAATGCAGTAAGTGAAACTGCCCTGCTTCCGTGGGAGGATGAAACAGAAAGCAGCAGGAGGCAGACAGGTTATCTTAATATAAGGTTTTTTATGCAGACACTTTTAAACAGAATGGACAGAACAAGCATGAATTCGGGGCTTGAAGCAAGAGTGCCTTTTGCAGACAGGAAACTTGTGGAGTATGTCTTCAATGTTCCATGGAATATGAAAGCATACGGTGGCATAGTTAAAAACCTGTTACGCCAGGGCGCACGGGGCAAGCTTCCTGATGAAATACTTTTCAGAAAAAAAAGCCCATATCCTAAAAGCTACAACCCATATTATGAAAAACTTCTGGCAAAACGTCTGGAGATTTTAATAAATGAAGGGGATTCGCCATTATTTAAAATAGTTGATATCCAGAAACTTATAAAATTTATGCAAAGTGTAAAAGATTATGGAAAACCGTGGTATGGCCAGTTGATGGCAGGTCCGCAGATGCTTGCATATCTGGTGCAATTAGGCTATTGGATGAAAAAATTTAATATTAAAATTGAGCTATAATATATATTACAAAATACTTATATAATTCCCGCCAGAAAGGCGGGGATACCAGTATATAAAACCAGAAAACTAAAAAGAATAAACAATAAAAAACCGGCAGTATATAATGTTTCTGTCTATCCAGCAAAATATTCTTCCATATAATACCATATATGAAAGAACTATATTTGTGCCAGGACTTAAGAACTTTTTATTATACTGCCATATAACAGGTATATAAGAACAAGATATATTATTGTATTTTATATGCTTCTCTGTACAATCCTTGTTTCGTACCCTTTGTTAAATATTGCTCTGTTTGCTGCTTCAACTTTATTGTAATCATCATAAACACCATGATATACACCATAATGGTTATTATTATTTGGAACTATTATGCTGTCAATACCATCAGCCTGTAAATTCTGTGCGAGGTTTTTTGCATTTTCATAATGCCTGAATAAACCAATTTCAACCCAGTACCCATTTGTCTCGTTTCCAGCTACATCTGCACCACTTACTGTCTCAATTATTCCATTTGCAATTGCCTGTGCAACTTCTGGAAATTTTAAATCAAATATATTATTATCAGCTTCTGTATTTATAAAACCAGCTTCAACAAGGGCAGCTGGCATTTTAGTGCGTCTTAATACTGCTAAATTCTTCCGTTCTTCAACACCAATATTTTTGAATCCTGTTTTAGCAAGTTCATTGTTTATATTTTCTGCAAAAACAGCTGGAATGCCGCTATTGTCATAAACGAGTGTCTGGACACCTGAATACATATCAGGTGATGTACTTGAATTTCTGTGTATTGATATAAAATAATCTGCATCACTTTCATTGGCTATACGTGCTTTTTGTGCAGGGCTCTGGTAAATATCAGTAGTTCTTGTATATAAGACATCAACCCCCCTGTTTTCCAGGATATTTCCAACAGCAAGTGTAAGGTTTAAGGTATCATCCTTTTCCCTTCTTCCATTAAATGAAGCGCCATTATCATATCCCCCATGTCCGGCATCAAGCATTACTGTTGCCATTATAACCCCTCCAGTTATATTGTTAATGTTATTATATGACTGAAGTTCCAGATTCGTGACTAATAAATTACAAAATAGTATTAAGTTTTTCCATATTGTTTTTCTTTAAATCAAATGAAGAATGTACATATTTATTAAGGGTCATATTTACATTAGAATGTCCAAGTATTTCACTTAAGCTTTTTATATCAAATCCAAGTTCTACACAGCGGGTGGCAAATGTATGGCGGAGCACATGGAAGTTTACCTGTGGAAGGCCACAGTCCTCAAGTATATTTTTGAATCTTGCCTGCATAGTTCTTGGTTCTGTAAACTTTTTACTGTCACCTGTAAGCACAAATGCACAGTCTTTTGTTTTAAATTTGCATAATGTTTCTTTAAGAAAACCAGGCAGTGGTATAATTCTTTTAGAAGATTCACTTTTTGGTTTGTCAATGATAATTTTGGTTTTCTGGCTGCAGTCAGAATAATTTTCTATGCGCTGCAGTGTCTTTGTTACTTTTATAAAATTTTCTTCCAGGTTAATATCTGCCCATTTCAGGGCACAAAGTTCACCAATCCTTATACCAGTATAAAGACTTATAAGTACACCAAGTTTTGTAAGGTCAGTATTATAAGAGAGATATTCTGTAAGAAGTTCCTGTTCTTTTTTACCAAGAGCCTGGATATTTTTAACAGGTTTCTTAAGTTTAATATTATTAACAAGGCATTGCACCTGTATATTATTTATTGCAGCATATTTAATTACTGATTTCAGGACAGCTGTAATATCACCTGCTGTTTTATTTGAAAGTCCTCCATTTCCGTCAAGCCTTCCGTATTCTGTAAGATAGATAATATATTCCTCAATTGTTTTATTAGAAATATTTTCTATATACATCCCATCAAAATAGGGATTAAGATATTTAGTGATAATACGTTTATATCTTGAATAAGTTGATTCTTTAATATTTATTTTCTGCATATCCAGCCATTTTTGCGAAACAATACAGAAACTGGAGTTTTGTATTTTTCTTAAAAACTGTGTATCCATTCCATCTCCTGCAGGCATAAGGCTTCTCTGCTTCTGCCTGGCTTCACAGTATGTCCTGGCATAAATATAACCATACTGTATCTTGCCATTTTCGTCATGCGATTTAACATAACGTGCTTCCCATCTTCCATCTTTTCTTTTGTAAATGTTTCTTCCTTTTTTTGGCATAATATCCTCCATTCTGAAGTGTTAAACCATATTATCCAGAGAACCATAAGTTATGGCCAGATAACTCTGCCTGCTGGATAATATGCCCATAAACGGGGTTTGTTATAACTGTAACATTTTTATAATGCAACACTTAAATATAATCATAGGACAAAAAACGGCTGTAATATAATTTCTGTAAATATCACTAGTTTTTATATTATACGTATTATAGTTAATAGTATAAAGATGTCAGGGAAACAGCCTGGAGGAGCATTATATATGGAGAATAATAACCAGAAGCTGGATTTTGCATTTGAATATGCACTTAATACAGAAGAACCAGGGAACTTTACTGGTGAAGGTACAACATCTGGAGGAACCAGGGCAGGATATGATGAAATGGAAGACCGGTGGCGTGTAATTGTGAAATATTATGGGAATCTGGATGCTATTTTAAGTGGTATAAGGGGTGTGGAATATACAGGGCTTTTTAACAATTATGCAGTTGTGAGTGTGCCTGCCAGTGAACTGGATGCCCTTGCAAATGCAGAGGGAATAATATATGTTGAAAAGCCAAGGGAGGTATATTACAACGTAAATAATGGCAGGGCAGCTTCGTGTATTAATTCTGTCCAGGAGAGTTCTGGCATTACAGGTGGCATAGCAGGACTTAAAGGCAATGGTGTACTTGTAGCAATAATTGATTCAGGGGAGCGTGTTATTATATTGCCAAGTTAGCCAGAGACCAGTATTTATCAAGGGTTCTGGCTGGTTTAGTCCTGCATGAAATGCAAAATAAATAGTCATTCTGGTACAGAATTAGCCTGTTTTACAAATTAAAAACTGTTTGCTGCATTTATTTAACACAAAGGTAAAAAAAATTTCCAGTTGTCCTGTGCTAGCAGACGGACGCAGGTTTTCCAGTGCCAGGGCAAGTTTATTCCATTCCAGGGCACACTTGCGTTACGTTAACCCACGCAGCGGCACATAAAGCCCCTGCGTCCCAAAAGGAACTTATGTTTCTTCTGCCACACAGGGGCTTAAATGCCGGCGGGGTTAAAGTGCACCTGTCATGGAATAAACTTAAGCCCTGGCATGTGGAACCTGCTGTCTTCTAACAAAGTGAATGATATAACTGGAAACTGTTAATTTTATTATCCGGGGGTTATTGTAAATTTACAGTGACAGGTTCCACATGCCACACAACCACATTTATTATTATATAAATAATACCGCAGTATCTCCCGTTTGTCTAAATAATTTAACACACAATAAAATTTCCAGTTATAATTATGGG
>JAAWKM010000037.1 GCA_022797375.1 Lachnospiraceae bacterium | reverse complement strand
AATGACACACCTTACAGATAAAAGCAGGGCAAAGGTAAAGGAACTTTCAGGAGGGATGAAACAGCGGCTTGGCATTGCAGCAGCACTTGTTAAAGACCCAGGGCTTCTGCTTGTTGATGAACCAACCGTGGGTCTTGACCCAAAGGAAAGGGTGCATTTTAGTAATGTACTTATGACTTTCTCCAAAGACAAGATTATACTTCTTTCCTCACATATAGTTTCAGATATAGAATCAACTTGTGAAAACCTTGCTATTTTAAATTATGGTAATGCAATTTATAATGGAAACAAAAAGGCATTACTGGATGAATGTAATGGTAAAATATGGGAGTTTACAGCAAACCTTGAAGAATCTGTTGCCTTAGAGGAGAAATTTTCAGTTTCAAGTAAGAACATTTGCCACAATGAGGCAGTTTTAAGGGTGGTGTCAGAAGAAAACCCCGTGGATAGTGCATTAAATGTACCTCCTACACTTAATGATGCCTATATATACAAGATTGATGAAGATGATAAAAAATTTGAAAAAACGCAAGAAGCTGGTTAGAAGGATAAATAAATGGGAAAGCAGGATATATTAGATAAAATTAAGATTGCAGTTATTGACAGTGGTATTGATAAAGCATTAAAAAGTGGTATTACAGAAATACGTAATTATACTGGTGAAAATGAATTTGATTTAAACGGACATGGTACATCTGCTTTTAATTATATTACGGGATATTGTCAGAACATAGATGTAATAATATGCAAAGTACTTAATAGTTCTGGAAAATCTGAAAGCAGTCCATTGATTGCTGCATTAACAGATTTACTTGATACAAATGTTAATATAATATGTATGCCACTTTCTTTTGCTGGTTTTGATAATGAATATGCTGTAAATATAATACATAAATTATTGGAAGAATTAAATAAAAAAGGTGTAATTATAGTATGTTCATATAAAAATGGCAGTAAAAATTCTTTTCCAGCATGTGACCAGTATGTAGTTGGTGTTTATGGTGGCTATTTGGATAATAATTCAGTGTTCTGGTACAAAAACCGGAAAATGGTAACAAATATTTATCCAGAATGTATAAGAACACTAAATAATAAAAGATGTTTTTTCTCTGGCAATAGTAAGGCATGTGCTTTGGCAACAGTTATTATGATAGAAATAGCTAAAAAAATAAACAATAGCAGCTATATAAACATATATGATAAATTATCTAGTGATGCCAGACAGGTGGAATGGGATTATAGCCAGGTAGACCGCAGTTTGGAAAAAATTTTTTATTATTCTGTAATAAATAGACACAAAGTGGTTCATGAAAAAAGCTTAATTATAAAAGAAATAATAATTGATATATTAAAAAATTATGTAAAAGATGAATTTCTGGTTAAAACAGACCAGGCATTTGATGATGATTATTATAATCTGGTTAGCAATATGGATGAATTTATTAATTTAATTAGTAAAAAACTATCTATTAGAATTTCCGATAAAGATATTTTTCCATATGATTTTATTAATCTGGATTATTTAATTAATGCAGTTGGCAGGTGGGATAAAAATTATGAAGAAACTTAAAAATTATACCAGTAATTTATTTTTATGCATAAAAATTATGTTTACTATAAGTCCAGCCAATTTCTTGCTGAAGTTATTTTGCTCTTTTATAGTGCCTGTAATTTCACTTGTTATGGTATATTTAATGAAATGGATGCTTGATTACCTAGTAAATTATAATGAATCTATATTTTATAAAATAATAGAATTATTAGTTATATATTTCATATTAAAGGTGGCTAATATTATTATTACTAATATTGAACGCTATGCAGAGGAAGTTAATAACAGCAATATAAGACGTTATATTAATAATCTTATTATTACCCGTTGCACAGAACTGGATATATCAATATATGATGATGCCAGTGTATATAATGAAATACGGTATATAAACAATAATTATTATTCCATAAGCAAAATGACAGAAGGAACAATAGAAATTATATCTGCCATTGTTTCTTTTATACTAATTATAATAGTTGGATTTAATAAACTGTATTTATATGCCTTTATAATGATAATTTCATGTCTGCCAGCAGGAATTGCAAAACTTAAATATACTAAATCTTTTTATGAACTTGGTATAAACCAGATTAAAGACGAAAGAAGGATTGATTACTTAATTTCGTTGATTCTGGATAAAAATTATTCACAGGAAATAAAACATTATTCTTTAGGGAAAAGAATATATAAAAACCATAAACAGATATATAACAAGCTTTTTTATGATAGAAAATGTATATTAAAGAAAAGCTTGTTTGTATCTTCTATATTATTGTTGCTTCCTGAAATTTGTTACTTAATAATTATGTTTTTAACTTCAAGGAAAATAGCCGGGGGTATTCTTACAGTTGGTGATTTTTATTTATATCTTGAGTTTTTAACACAGATATGGGGAAATGTAAACAGAATAACTTATGATGTTGATTCTTTATTTGAAGAAAATGGAAAAATATTTTTCTTAAAAGATTTCCTGGAAAAAAAGCCGAATATTAAAAATGGAAAAAGAAAAATTGAAACAATAAATAGTATTAAGTTTACAAATGTATATTTTAAATATCCTTTTTCGGAAGAATATGTTATAAATAATGTAAGTTTTGAAATAAAACAAGGAGAAAATATAGCTATAGTTGGTGAAAATGGTTCAGGAAAATCTACACTTATAAAACTTTTATTGAGATATTATGATGTCACATCTGGAACGGTATATATAAATAATACAAATATAAAAGAGTATGATATTACAGGATTAAGAAAATGTATAGGATTGTATTTCCAGAATAGTTATAATTACGCTTTTACCTTTCGGGAGAATATAACAATTTCAAGAGATGGAGAAGAAGATAATGAAAAGATAAGGAAAGCTTTATCTGTTACTGGAACAGATGAGGTAATCCAGGAAAAAGGAGTTTCATTGGATGATTATGTTACTAAATTATTTGATGAAAATGGAACTGAGCTTTCTGGAGGTGAACACCAGAGACTTGCTTTAAGCAGAACAGTTTATTCTGATGCAGGCTGGTTTATTTTTGATGAACCTTCATCTGCGCTTGACCCTAAAATTGAATATGAATTTTTCCAAAGAATAAGGGAAGCTTCTAAAAACAAAACGATTATTTATATATCACACAGACTTTCAAATATAACTTTTAGTGATAAAATTATAGTAATGGAGAAAGGAAAGGTAATAGAATCTGGAAATATAGACCAGTTGATGTTTAATAAAGGAAAATTTTATGAATTATATAACTATCAAAAAAGTTTTCTTAAATAATGCAGGCGTTATAATTTTTTATATCTATTCCTGAAATAAGAAACTTATCCCGGATAATCCTGGTTATAAATTAAATTAACCAGATTCCGGGAATAGTTACTAAAATAAATCCTGCATTGTTTATATATTAAATAATTCATCAAAATCTGTTTTTAAATTTGGAAACATAACAAGCTGTAAATCCTTTTTATTTGCTTCCGTAATGATTTTATATAAATAAAAATACGTTGTTCCATCTTTCCGTCCATCATTCAGGTATATTTCTACCTGCTTTTTTCTCCAGTAAGTAATCCATTATTCAGAACCCCCCCAACTTTCTGATATATATCCATCTTTTCATTGCGGTCATATTTTTCTGTTGCATCAGATAAAACGTCCATAATCATACGTGGGATGCCGGTTAATGATACGTTTTTCCTGTTACGTGTATTACAATTTATAGAAACATCAGGAATAACTATTTTATTATCATTTTCATACCATTGGTATTGTATACCACCACCAAGCACTCAACATAAACTGCCTTTTATCTGTTTTCCGGTCATAACCACAAAATTATTTATTATAAAAGAATGTTCACTAAAAGTGTTACTCATATTTTCTATATGTAGTGCATCCATTTATATCATCTCACCTGTTTTTATTATACCAGATGGTATTGTTTTTTCAAGGATAATGTAAAATCTGGAGCATTTGTAATCCTGCATCTAAAGATGTATAATATATGCAGGGGGACAAACAATCCAGGGAATAATAATTAAATATGATAATTTTATAAGAAATACCATAATCTCAAAGGGGGGGGGGTTGTGGTATTTTTTTGTCTGGCGCAGTCTGGCATATATTTCTGGCATTTTTTTAATGCCAGTTTTCTTATTCTCTATATTTTTGTTGAATCACCCTGTTTTGTTTTTTTATAAAGTTTTTCCTTTTTATAAAGCATACAAAAATATTTTTCCATAATATCCGTAACCCTCCGTCCAGTTTTGGTTTCTAAAAAAATCAGGACTGGAGGAAAGAACAGATGAAAGATTTATCATACACAGATTATTTAACAGGAATTGGAAAAAGGCTTGCCAGGGCAAGGGAAAATGCAGGATATCCACAGGAAGCACTGGTAGAAAAAACAGGCTGTTCTGCAATTACTATAAGCCGTTGGGAAAATGGACACACAGCAATGAAAGCGGTGGATACTATAAAAGTGACACAGGCATTAGGAATTTCAGCAGATTATTTACTTGGCACTATAAAACCAGAAGCACAGGATGCGGAAATACTGGGAAGCCTAAGCCAGAAAGAAAAAACTTTGTTGCAGATATACTAAAAACAGTGACAGCATTTTTACAGTCTTAACAAAACTGATAAGAATTTTAACAGTGTTGTTATTCAAAATATGGTAAGTGTTTTGTAAAATAAGTTTAACAACCTATACAGGATAAAAAATTAACCTGTATATTTTAACAGACATCTGGTTTTTGTATGTGGCCAGATGCCTGTTATGTAAAGAAAGAGAGGGACGGAAGTTAAAATGGTGTATTTTGCAGGAATACAGGCTTTGAAAGGACTGTTTTTTATGAGTACATTTAAAGGAAAAGAAACGTTGCAGGCAGAAGCAGAAAGGGTAAATAGATATCTGTGCTAGAAATAATATTTTTATTGAAGATACTGTTATAGAGCCACAGCTTTTAGATATGATGGATATTGACAGGCCTTATATAAGGGGGCTGGTAAAGCTGGTATGTGAAGGAGGGTATAATGTGCTGGTATTACGTAATATGTATGATATTTCCATGAAAAAAACAGACATGGTTGCTTCACATATAGGAATGTCTATAGCAGGGTATAAGAAAATTGAACATGGAAGCAACGGAGCAAGGGTGGATACACTTCTTATGCTTGCTAAACTGTATGGTGTTTCACTTGATTAGATTGTTTATGGAAGGGAAGAGGGGATTTTTGATGTAATGGCAGACGGACAGTCGGAGGCAGTAAAAAAGTATATAGCTGCTACAATAAAAAGTATTATTGATAACATGGATATTTTAGAAAATAATAAAAAGCAGTGACTGCAGGCATGGCAAACCCGCTTGCCAGGAAAATTTTCCTAAACCTCTTGAATTGAACTGGCAGATATGCTATATTAACGGTATAAAAGAGTAACCGCCCACAAGATGGGTTGGCCAATATAATAAGATAGAAAAACTACCCTCTTTACTGGCCAAAGTTTCAAGGGTGGTTTTTCTATGTAGGATTACTTACAAAAATTAAAGATAAATGTAAGCAATGCCAAAAGGAACAGACCAAAGGTCATAATGTCCTTAAAATCGAAATGATTTTTCATAGGCATCACCCCCATTCTGAAAAAATGGAAGGCCAGCCCACCCTGCAACACGGTTACCCTTCCTACAATTTATCACAAATCCTGACGTATTACAACATTCTTTTTTGAAATTGTCAGCTAATCATATTTAGTTTTTCAGATTGTTACCAAATTAATGTTAATTTCCAACAGGTGCGGACACGGATAACTAGCCAAATTCATAAATATGATATTGCCAGCACTATATAGTATTTAAAACCACACTGGTTTCCAGTGTTTTTAGAAGCATTTTTACATTCAGGAGCTGGTAAATCCAAACTATGATAAATAAAATTCTGGATAGTGGCTGTGGTCTATACCAAGAGATGGACTAATGTTGGATTTTTAGCCAGACAAGTTAAAAAAGTATATAGCTGCTATAATAAAAATCATTATTGATAACTTAGATATTTTAGAAAATAATAAAAAGTAATAATTGCAGGCATGGCGTTTCTTTATAGAAAAACCATGCCTGCTGTTTTTATTTCTTGAAAGGGACAGTAATATTACCATTTATGGACAGTACAGATTACTGGACAGTAAGCCTTAGTTTTTATAAAATACATTTAACAGCAATGACAGTAATAAAACAATAAAACTATTTTTTATGCAGGTATTTTTTTACTGGAAGCTGTATAAAAATTTAATAGGACAGGCATATATTCTGATATATTTCCGCTTTGCCATGTATGGCGGAGTGGCCAGGACCCGTTTCGTGCCATGATAGTCCTGCACATGAAACCGTCCAGGCAGGTGGAAGTGCAGTGGGGACAGGCGCAGTCCCATATATGCAGACCCGGCTGGGGGCAAAATTTTAATCATAAATATTTATAAATATTACTA
The DNA here is from genome assembly GCA_022797375.1 of Lachnospiraceae bacterium. GTDB lineage: Bacteria > Bacillota > Clostridia > Lachnospirales > Lachnospiraceae > Butyribacter. The sequence goes on along the minus strand of JAAWKM010000037.1, from coordinate 20,707 downwards.
TGTCAGATTAATATTTATAAACGGGAAGAAACTGGCATAGCAAAGGAAGAATTTATTAAATACAGATACCAGTACAGCATTTTGGGAAGAACTGGAAAACATAAAATAAACAGGGATTTAATATAACAGTGCCAGTTATAATAAATAGTTATTTGTATTTAAATACAATATTAATTTTGTATTATTATAAGGATTTATGGATATGGATGCTTTAAAATTAGCAAAAAAACTGACAGTCCTGGCAAGAATATATGCAATGGGTCTTTTAAATGAAAATGAATATTTAAAAGTAAAAAAAGGATTATGCAGGAACATAATGTAGTAACCTTTGAACGTAGTTAAGAGTATACAGACAGTATAGAAATAAATTTTTTATTTGTGGTCTGCACATTAGTTAATATTTTATTTTTGGTATATAGTAGAGCCAGAAACAGTTAATATATGTTTCTGGTTTTATTATATTCCAAAGGAAGGAGGATACAGGAAGTGTCAAAAGAAGTACAGGTTATAAAGGCTGGGGGAAGGACAACAGGCAGGCGCAGGAATCTGGACAGCGGTCTTGTAATAGAAAGGAAACGGGTGGCTGCATATGTACGTGTAAGCACAGATGGCGAAGAGCAGTTACAGAGCTTTAAATCGCAGAAAGAATACTATAAGGATAAGATTTCAAAAAACAAAGACTGGGTAATGGCTGGCATATACGCTGATGAAGCGGTCACTGGGACAAAAACTGTAAAAAGGGACGGATTCCTGAAAATGATAAATGACTGCATGGAAGGTCTGGTTGATGTCATACTTACAAAGTCAATTTCAAGGTTTTCACGCAATCTGGTAGATACACTCCAGTATGTCCGTCTGTTGAAAGAAAAAGGTGTTGCTGTTATATTTGAAAAAGAAAATATAAATACCCTGTCAATGGAAAGTGAGATTGCACTGGCATTACTTTCAATACTGGCACAAAACGAAGTGGAATCTTTATCTGCAAATGTGAAGTTTGGCATCAGGATGAAGATGAAGCGTGGGGAAATGATGGGTTTTAATGGCTGTCTTGGTTATGATTACCACCCTGAAGACAAATCAATTACAATAAATCCAGAAGAAGCAGAAACAGTACGTGAAATTTTTGATATGTATCTGGCAGGGTATGGCAGTTTTACCATAGCAAAAGAACTGGAAAGGCTTGACAGGAAAAATAAAAGAGGCGAAGCAAAATGGACATGCAGCAGCATAAGGACAATTATAAGTAATGAAAAATATAAAGGTGACCTTCTTCTTGGGAAAACATTTACAGTTGACCCTGTTCCAAAGCGCAGGCTGGCAAATATGGGCGAAGAGGAACAGTATTATATCAAAGGACACCACGAAGCTGTTGTCCCGCCTGAAATATGGGAGGCTGCGCAGGAAATAAAAAAAAGCCGTTACCGTAAAAATACAATGTCGGTAGATGGCACAAGAAAGAAATACAGCAGGAAATATGCTTTTAGCAGTATGTGTGAATGTGGTTTTTGCGGAAAATATTTAACCAGGCGTTCCCATAACCAGACAGTTACACAGACAAAACCAGTATGGAAATGCCGCACGTCCACTAATTTTGGTATTAAAAACTGCCCGCATAGCAAAGCTGTTGATGAAGCAGTTATTGAAAATGCCTTTCTGGATATGTTCCATCTGCTGGCAGATAATTTCGATGATGTCTTTGATTCAGTTATCCGTTCTATAGAAGAAACATTATCAGATAATGAATGTGTAGTTAAGCTGCAAAGAGTAGAGAAAACAATCAGTACATTGGAGTCCAAAAGAAAAAAATTGACGGGGCTGCTTCTTGATGATAAAATTACAAAAGAAGCATATGACGCAGAATACAATGAGCTGGTACGTAAAATTGACCAGGCAAAAAAAGAACATTCTTTATATTCTGCCAGTGCAGAAACACAAAAATATGCCAGCCACAGGATGAAAGAAATACGTACATGTCTTTGTCAGGCATATATGCCTGACAAATTTGACAGGGTAGTTTTCGAGAGCATTGTAGAGAAAGTTATTGTTGGAAGCATAGAGAACGATGGCACTGCAGACCCATATAAACTGACATTTGTGTTAAAGGGCATGGATAACAGGATTGTGCCAGATGCAAAAAAATTATATAAAAATCTTAATAAAACAAACTAAACATATACAGCATTATCAGAAAGAAGAGGTAAGGAAATGGATACCCAGAACAATTTTTTGGATAATGCAGAAGATGGTAAATTTCAGACAGACAGGACTAAGGAACTACCAGCTAAAATGTGTTCATATATGCAAGGCGACGCGGAAGAAAAGTGTTCATCTTTGTGTAACGACACATGTGGAATCCATTGTACTTTTGTCCCACAAATCACCAGATAGCATGATTAATGTAAAGGTGGAATTTGGCGAAGGCTAAGGAAAAGTGCCTTTGAATGCGATTGCGGAACGGGCAAAAAAGTACTAGCCCAAACCCAAGATTACATATAAAATGATACAGGAGTATGTGGAAAGAAACTATGGGTTTAAGGTGCATACTGCATATATTGCAGAGGTGAAACGGTCTTTGGGATTGACAATGTATGATGCTCCTAATGCAGTGGAAGAATTAAAACAACCGAGGAAACATCCGCCAAAAGAAAAAATGGAAGCAATAAAAGCAGCGATTAAATATTTTGAGGTGATTTGAAGAAAGTATATTTGAAATGGCAGAACAGATAAATCAACTGCATAAGAAAGCCTATGATATTTATCTGCCATTAGTCGAGGATGTGTGTAGAAGGAATGTGCCGGAGGAGGAATTATCCTATTTCCTTGATTATTTGTTGTACTTTACCGGTGATGAAAAAATGCTGGATTTATATAAAAAGGTGTGCAGAACGTATTTATATATTTATCCAAGTTGCATTAAGTCTTATATTGATGCATATCGGGAGATGTGGGAAGACGAAAATGTTTGATTGGCAGGAGGTATTCTATAGAAGGAAGTAAATGCTAAGATAAGAGTGATGAGAACAATTATGATATTAAGGAGGAAACAATGGGGAAAATAATTAAGGACACAATTCATGCAAATGGAATTGATATTGGGATTTATACACAGGACTTTGAAAATGAATTCATTTCGTTGACGGATATTGCCTGATATAAAAGTGATGACCCAACAGCAGTTATACAAAACTGGATGAGAAATCGTGATGTAATAGAATTTTTAGGATTATGGGAAAGATTGCATAATCCAGATTTTAAACCCCTCGAATTCGAGGGGTTTAAAAAGCAGGTGGGAGCAAATGCATTTACAATGTCACCAAAAAAGTGGATAGAAGCTACGAATGCTATTGGTATTGTTTCAAAGGCGGGACGTTATGGAGGAACATATGCTCATAGTGATATTGCGATGTCATTTGCAACATGGATTTCTCCAGAGTTTCAGTTATATATTATGAAGGATTACAGAAGATTAAAGACGGATGAGAATAGTCGGTTGTCTTTGGATTGGAATTTAAATAGGGAGGTTTCTAAGTTAAATTACAGAATACATACTGATGCAATTAAGGAAAATTTAATTCCACCAGAATTAACATCCGTACAGATTACTTACACATATGCAAGTGAAGCAGATATGTTGAATGTGGTTTTGTTTGGAAAGACGGCGAAACAGTGGAAAGATGAAAATCCAACTGAAAGAGGCCATATGCGAGATGTGGCATCACTGAACCAATTGTTAGTGCTTGCAAATTTAGAAAGTTATAATGCGGTACTGATTAAACAGGGGAAGAATCAGAAAGAACGAATGGAACTGCTTCGGCAGCTGGCGATACAACAGTTACAGACATTAGAAACGGTAAGTTTAAATAATTTGCCGAGGGCAGGAATCAATCTATAGAAAAATTAAATGTATTCTTGAAAAAGTGTATAGTATGAAAAGGAGAGGTAGGAATTATTGAAGGTGAAAGAAATAACATATAAGGAATTAGAAAAAATAGTACAAAAGCAACCATCAGCATTTTTATGTGGAAATGGATTTAGTATTAATTTTGATGATGATTTTGCAAATATTTATGACAGACTTTTTGAAGCACATAGACTATTGCTTCAAAGTGGTAAGTATGATGTGAAAGCCAATAATTTATTTAAGAATGTTTTTAAAGATAATTATAAAAATGTCTGTAAGTATGTATATACATATAAGCAAAAAGATATAGAATAAGTATTTTTGCCGGGCATTTATTTTGCAGAAAGCATTATAAAGAATGTGGATTTAATCAAAGAATTAGATGATAAGGGTTATGTTAATAAATTAGTTTTTGGCAAGTCAGAACTAGATTTGGTTGAAAGTATTGCAAGAGTTGGAAAAAAGAGGGGATATAAATTTGTAAATATTGAATATTGGTCGATATTAATATATATGTTTTTTGCGATAAATAAAATAGATTCTGAAAAATATGTTTTTCCTCAAAATAATGAATTTATTACTTTGATTAAAGCGGGAAATATAAACAAAAATAAGATTGTTACCGAAACAGAGGATATTCGTCAATTTGTGTTGAGTAATGGATTTAATACATATTATCGAATGCTTTTTGCAACAGCTATTTTGTGTAATGGAAAGGCTGTAAATTTTTCAACACTTAGTAATCTTAGCAATTTAAAATTAGACAAAATTAAAAAAATTCTGGACAATTACAAAGTGTTAATAACTTTAAATTATGACCATATTTTAGAAAATATGTCATTACGGCCTGTGCAACATATTCATGGACAGTATGTACTTAATGAAAAGGAGTATGTCTATTATCAAAGTTTAGGAATAGAACTGAATTTTGAAACATATGTAAGTTTTTCAGATATATTAATCGGAGATTATTTTACGAATAAAACATTTGCAGGAATAGTAAATGTAATGAATAAGAATTCTATCAATAAGAAAATAGCCAACATTGTAAAAATAGTTGGTAATTGTATGGAGAGGGATAAAGTAGAAGTTGTGGTGATATTTGGAATGAATATTGATAACGACCAACATATAATAAGAGATGTAATGCTTCGATTTAGTGATATGCCAGCTAAAAATGTTAAAATTATTTATTGTTATTTTACAGAAGAAGACAGAAATACATTTAATGAGCAATATGAATCGTCAATTACTTTTAGGAAAGATGTTAGTCATCGAGTTAAGGAAACAGAGCTTTTGTACATAAAGACTCAAGATATTTTGCAAGAGTATTTTGTTAAGTAAAAATAAGTAGTAATAAATTTATCTGAGAGTGTTATTTTGTGGGAATCTGGTAATACCGTTGAAAGTATCGTGTTGCTCTCCAAACTTCATGCAAAGCAGAACATAGAAGTGGAACTTGCAATGAGTGAGATGGATTTAACGGCGGCGGAGAGTAAGGCAACTTATGAGGAGATTAAGGAGTATATTTTTGAGAGACATAACGTAAAGGTTTCATCATTGTATATCGCACAAATAAAACAAAAATATGGAATTATCGAAAGAGATTGCTATAATAAGCCAAGGGACAAAGAATCAAAACCACCACAATGCCCACTGGAAAAAGAGACGTTGATTGAGGAAGTTCTAAGGCATTTTAAGATGATTTAATAAGGCTTATGAATTGTTACATTTTGTAATTACAATTGGCTGTGCTGTTCCTGGTATTATGGCGAGCTGTACTATCCGCAATGAACGTGAACGCAGGGCAACGGCAATGCTTGCCCCGTTTATGCCATGTGGTGCGAAAATTCCTGTAATTTCTCTCTTTGCTGGTGCATTTTTTGATGATGCAGGATGGGTTAGCTTTTTGATGTATTTTTCGGGTATTGTCCTGATTTTTCTCGGCGCTTTGCTTGTAAATAAAATCGCTGGATATAAAGCAAGAAAATCTTTCTTTATTATTGAACTGCCTGAATATAAAGTACCTTCTCTTCTGGGGGCGTTTAAATCAATGTGCAGCCGTGGGCGGGCTTATATTGTGAAAGCAGCAACCATCATTCTGCTTTGTAATACGACAGTCCAGATTATGCAGACATTCACCTGGAATTTTCAGGTTGCTGGAACAGCAGACGTTTCAATTCTGGCGTCAATCGCTTCACCGTTTGCCTATCTGCTTGTTCCGGTTGCCGGCGTTTTGAGCTGGCAGTTTGCAGCAGCAGCGGTTACCGGGTTTATAGCGAAAGAAAATGTGGCAGGCACGCTTGCCGTTTGTTTTGCTGGTCTTGAAAACCTGATTGATACAGAAGAACTTGCCCTTATGGAAGGCGCAGGGACAGAGGTTGCAGGCATTATGGCAATCACAAAGGTGGCTGCTCTTGCTTATCTGATGTTCAATCTGTATACGCCTCCTTGTTTCGCTGCTATTTGCGCTATGAATGCGGAAATGAAGAGCGGAAAATGGGTCTGGGGCGGTATTGGCCTCCAACTTGGTATAGGTTTTACGGTAGCGTACCTTGTCTATACTATTGGTACATTGATTACTGCACCTGCGGCGCTGGATATCAGGGCAGCTCTTGCAGGCTTGGCAGCAATTGTAGTTATGGTTCTGGTTGTTTCTTTGTTGATAGCAAATACAAAGAAACAAATGAAAACGGAATATGCATTGAACAGTTCTAATGGAAACGGCTATGCCGTAAGTAAATAAGCTATGGAGAATATTATAATTATTATTCTGTTGGGAATTATAGGTGGTATTGTGTGGTATCTCTACAAAGCAAAAAAACGTGGGGAAACCTGTATTGGCTGCCCCTGTTCCAAGCAGTGCGGCAGCAAATGCAATGGCGGCTGCGGTGGAGCAAAAACAGAAAACAAATCTAATAACAATTAAGGCAAATAAGGGGATGCGCATTTTGCAAGTTGTGCCCCCTTATTTCAGAAACGGAGGTTAGCAATAACTAACAATATTTTTCTAATGGTATCATATATCTGCTATTTACTTGTCTTGAAAAAATTAAATGTTATTAACAGAGTGAAAAGACCGGATATTGCAAAGGAATTAAATTTTATAAAGCCGGGCATTCATAAAATGATAGAAAAATTTCTGTTTATAAAGTATATCAAAAAAGTATCCTGGTTATCTACCAGGATTCCCATACGCGGGAAGGCAAGTTAAAAGAAAGAGAGTGGCTTTCGGATGGTGCATTTGCGGTATTCCACTGCCGTGAGGGAAGAATGGAATTTAATGTGGCAGAGGTGGTTATATGCCTAAGAAGAAAAAACTCTCACAAATCAAATTTCTGTACAGGAGTCTTTGGGCTTATATTTTTTAAATAATTTATTAGCAATAATTAACCAAGAGAGGATGTGAAGAAATGAGTGTGGTAATTGTAGGTGGAAATGAATGTATGATCCGTAAATACAAAAATCTGTGCAGAACTTATAAATGCAAAGCAAAAGTATATTCTTGAATGGAAAACGGGTTGAAAAATATAGGATCGCCGAATTTGCTTGTGCTGTTTACAAATACTGTGTCCCATAAAATGGTGCGTTGTGCATTAGACCAGGCGAAAGAGGAAAACACGGTAATCGCCCGTTCACACAGCAGTTCTATGGCAGCACTTAAAGATATTTTGGAAAAACATATGGGGTTGAATTAAAATGGCATACTGCTTCATAAATGCCACGAAGCGTTTATATGTCATTATTTTTTGCAATATAGGTTAGTTATAACTAATTTAATAAATTAGGAGGAATAGGAAATGCCAGAAGAATCATTAGTTATACATTGCTCTCCTACTTTGGCAGGGTTAAAAACGGGAAGCCTGTTCACTGTGGAATACACGCAGGAAACGAAGCTTATGGATGAGATACGAAGGCTGAACCGGACTTTAGCAGTAAAAGGTCTTCGGGTAATACCTATGCGGGAAACTGGCGGCAGGGTTTTGATTTATGTGTACCGCCCGTCAAAGCTGGAAAAGGATTTGGCGGACAAGCGTGTTAGCAGGATATTGGAGGAAATGGGGTATTCATGTGGCAGACCGGAACAATGTGTTGTGTATCTGGCAAAGAAATTAAGGGAAGGGCAGTCATTTCCACATGAAATCGGGCTTTTTCCCGGTTATCCGTTGGAGGATGTGCAGGGGTTTATCGAGAATAAGGCAGGGAACTTTAAATACATTGGCTGTTGGAAAGTATATGGAGATGTGGAGCAGGCACAGAAAAAATTCCATATGTTTAAAAAATGTGCAAATATTTATTATACGCAATGGTTAAATGGATTTTCGATTGAGAGGCTTACTGTAGCCGCTTGATTTGAAAATAAAAAATTTGCAGTTATTCTGCATTTATGTGAAACCTGCTGTCTTCTGGCAGACCCATAATTATAACTGGAAATTTTATTGTGTGCCAAATTATCCAGATAAACGGGAGATACTGCAATATTATTTATATGGAAACAAATAAAAGGTACCTTGATAAAATGGAGAAAATAGTGCTATAATATCAAGGTACCTTTAATAATTTAAAAAGGAGGATTTATCATATGTATATGGAAGAAAAAATATGCCCTTGCTGTGGGCGTCACTGCAATCTGGCCATACCAGGCTGCGAATGGGGAGAGGAATATAAGAAAACTGGTGTCTTACATGAGAGAGGCCATCACCATGGCAAAGGGAGACACCAGGCATAAGCGGTGGAGCATTACAGAAACGCAGGAAGCGACGAGAAGCTCATTATCAATTTCCGGGATATTTCCCATGCTATGCGTTATTTGTACGAGGGCAGGGGAAGCCAGGCCCGGATCTTAATTGTGCTGGCAGAGAATGGTTCTATAACCCAAAAAGAGCTTACAGAACGTCTGGGCATCCAGCCTGGTTCAGCCAGCGAAGTTTTGATGAAATTGGAAAATAACGGTCTTATAGCCCGTACTGCCAGTAAGAGCGACCGGCGTACCACAGAGGTTTCGCTGACAGAGGAAGGGATGCGAAAGGCAGAAGAAGCAGCCAAAACAAGAGCTTTACGTCATGAAGAGATGTTTTCCTGCCTGTCACCGGATGAGAAGGATATACTGGTCCGGCTGCTTGAGAAAATCAACCAGGATTGGGAAGTGCGGTACCGGGACAGGCAAAAGCATCATAATCATGGGGGACATAGGAACCATCCATAACTTGGCTTCATACTGATGGTAAAGACAGAAGAGATATGTTGGTAATCTTCATATGATGGACGTTTTGCATAATTATAAAGCTTACCACTTTTTTCTTTTTCCGGCAAATAAAGTTCCTACATTTTTACCATTTATGATTTCATACAATGAAGCAGGCTTTTTGCCGTTTGTAACAATTGTATCAATTCCTTGTGAGGTTGCCAGGCTTGCCGCCTGCAATTTCGTTTTCATGCCACCTGTACCGCGCCTGGAACCAGCCCCGCCCGCAAGGGAATATATGCTTTCATCAATTGTTTCAATACGGTTTATCAGTTTTGCATTTGTGTGCAATCTTGGGTCGCTGTCATAAAAACCATTGATATCCGATAAGATAACTAATTGTTTCGCACGGCATAAAACCGCAACAACAGCTGACAGCATATCATTATCGCCAAACAGCCTTTCCTCTGACTCGATTTCTGTATAACTTACAGAATCATTTTCATTGACTACCGGGATAATGCCCATTTCAAGCAGCGCATTGAAAGTATTTGTCAGATTTTCTCTCTTTTCTTCCTGCTCAATGTCATCAGCATTTAAGAGAATCTGGGCAATCGTCTTATCATAATGCTTAAAAAACCTGTCATAAAGGTATATAATACTGCATTGCCCTACTGCAGCGGCAGCCTGCTTCATCCTCATGCTTGCTGGTAGTTCTTTCATGTCCAGCTTATTCCTCCCGATGGCAATTGCACCAGAAGATACCAAAACCACTTCATATCCCATGTTCTGTATATCAGACAGGACAAATGCAAGCTTATCAAATATCCTTAAATCGTTTTTCCCGGCTTCATTTGTCAAGGTAGAAGTGCCAACTTTTACAACAATCCTGTTCTGGTATAGTCCCATGTCACACCTCTATTACAGATGGAATATGTTTCGTAAATGATAAAAATTTACGGTAAATATCATCTGTATGCACTTTCATATAACCTGTAGTAGTTCCATCACTGCATCCATACCATTTTTCTTCCAAAACTGCCTTATCAAAAACAACACTGACTTTTCTTTCTGTATCTAACAGACAGCTAAATATGGTAACTGCACCAATCTTTGTACCTAATACCGTTTCCATTAATTCCACAGGGGCAAATGAGACACGGGCAATGTTCAAAGCCGTGCTAAAATCCTTGGAGCGGAAAGGCTTATCCCCAGCTGTGATGAACAGATAGCAGCTTGTCTGCTGGCGGTTGCAGAGAAACAGCGTTTTTACCATTTTCATGTTTAATTTTTCGTTGATGTCCGTGCAATCTTCCATTGTAACCGCTGCATCCGTGTCCACCCGCTCAAATGGAATCTGTAATTTATTTAAAGTCTGGTAAACTTTTTCCTGAAGCGGTGTTAAATATTTTTCTGGAGCTGTATTTTGAATTTCACTTACATAAAACATTTCGTTTCCCTCTTTTCTGCTTGAATTTATTGCAACCATATTGTATCATAAGCCCATCTATCAAAAAAACGAATGTTTATCATGTTATACATGACAAAACCAGATATAAAGGAGATGAGCATTATGGATATGAATATCCAAAAATATCTTGCATTTGTAAAAACAGTGGAATATGGCAGTTTTACAAAAGCGGCAGAAATTTTGCATTATTCCCAGTCCGGAATCAGCCGTATGATAAATGATTTAGAAAAAGAGTGGAAAGTCATTTTGCTGGAACGGAGCAAAGCGGGCGTAAAACTGACAAGTGATGGGGTAAGGCTGCTGCCACATGCAAAAAGCGTATGTATGGAATATGAAAAACTGCAAATGCAGGTTGATGAGTTAAACGGATTACAATCTGGGCTTATCCGTATTGGCACATTTTCAAGTGTGGCAACACACTGGCTTCCGAAAATAATAAAAGAATTCCAAAAAGACTATCCTAATATTGACTATGAATTACTGCTTGGGGATTATAAGGAAATTGAAGAATGGATAGCGGATGGCAGGGTTGACTGCGGTTTTCTAAGGCTTCCCACCCATCCAGACTTTCAGGCCATATTTTTAGAACAGGACAAGCTGTTTGCCATACTTCCCGAAAACCACGCATTGGCTAACTGTGATAAATTTCCAATCCATGCACTTTCAGAAGAACCTTTTATACTTCTTGAAAAGGGTGATAAAGCGGAGATTTCCGAAATTTTTGAGCGTTGCAATTTAATTCCAAATGTCCGTTTCACCACATGGGACGATTATGCAATCATGTCTATGGTAGAAAACGGACTTGGAATAAGCATACTGCCACAGCTTATTTTAAAACGCGTCCCATACAACATAGTTATAAAAGAACTGGATATTCCTGCATACCGTAATATCGGCCTTGCATTAAGGAACAAAAAAGCTGCTTCTCTGGCAGTCAAACGTTTTTTAGATTATCTGCAATTCCGTTAATGTCTCAAATATAACCGGAAAGTGGAAAAAGCAGACAGGCAATGCCGGAAGGGGATGTAATAGCATATTATTCTTCTTCAATCCGGATTAAATTGCTGGTATAGGGACGTTTGCCAGAAAGAACTTCGTCATAAAAATTCTGTTTCCAGTCAATATAATCCACGCTGTCTTCCAATTCTTTAATTGAGGTGCGCAATTCTTCCTGTTTTCTTGCCAGCATTTCTTTACGTGGGATTATAGTAGATTCCCCTTGCAGGCACATATCCAGGTATTCTTTCATTTCTATAATGCTCAGGCCGCATTTCTTTAGGCAGACGAGGTCTTTAATCCATTTCAGGTTTGCTTCGTCAAAAATCCGATGGTTATTCTTGTCCCGCTTAACATTTGGAACCAATCCCTCATTACAGTAATACTTCAATGTCTGGTAAGTCATGTTTGCTTCTTCGCAGACCTGTTTCATTGTGTACACGGATATCATCTCCTTTTCAAAAAAATTAAAAAAGTTCTTGACCGATAGTTACAACCGTTTGATACAATACCATTATACAAAGGAACAGTAAAGAAATCAAGTAATAAAAGGCCAATAAAACACGTCCGTTTGTTACTATTCACAGCTCTGCTGTTCATAGTAACCTTTATTATATGACTTTAGTCTGTTGACTGCAAAGCGGGTTTCTCAACAGAGAAATGAGCCGCAGGAAACAATAAATCACCTGCTTGTTTTGATTGTTTTGATAATATACCGGCTACGCTTATTTCCAGCAGCCACCAGAGAAACAGGAAACTATGCTGGCTTATATAATTTTATCATTGTTGTAGTTTTCCGTATCAGGAGCATCAGGATTACCATTATTTACTGGCGGTTTGTCTCCACCGTTATTATAATCTTTTGGTTTGCCACCCCTGCCGCCAGAACCTCTGCCTCTGCCGCCAGAGCCTTTGCCCATACCGCCGCCAGAACCATAAATCAGGCTGTCCATCGTTATATTCTGGGATGTATCGCCAACAGCCACTGTATAAGATTCTCCCTGCTTAATTTCCGGGCAGCTGATTACTACACAGCTAAATGCCTTATCAGCCGTCCAGCCGAGCAATTCCTTGCCGCTGCTGTCTTTCAGGGTAACCGTATCATTTTCAGAACCGGATATATTGACCATCATTGCACCCTGTGTTGAGGATGTACCAAAGTTCTGCGCCATGCCGGAAGAACCAGCGGCTACAAAAATTCCATTGGAAATACTTGCTTCTCCGTTATAATCCAGGGCGCCATTGCCATTATCACTAGGACCGGAAACATAGGTCCTGCCACCAGTTATGCTTAAATTACCGTTAGAATCCACGCCATCGCCAGAGGCATTGATATGGATTGTACCACCAGAGATGATAATGGTGTTGTCAGATGCAGCATCAAAGCCGCCTTTTTGGAATTTCTCAACCCCGCTGTTGCCGCTCTGGTCATTTCCACCTGCTGCATTCAAACCATCATCGCTGGCAACCAGGTCAATAATACCACCAGAGATGGTAATGTTCTGCCCTTCAATTCCTTCATAGGACTTTGTAATAGTGATATTGCCATTTGTCACCGTTGCAGTTTCGTCAGCGTGAAGTCCGTCATCGCCTGTGGAAAGTTTCCATGTTCCGCCATTAACCGTCAGGTTTGCATTAGAATGAAGCGTGTCATCCGCAGAATCAATTATAAAATTTCCACCATTAAGAAGGAGGTTTCCGGCTGCTTTGATGCCCTTTGCGCTAACACTTTCTCCGGCTGTTCCGGTCTCCTGTGTTTCGTCTGGCATTTTACCTGGACGTTGCCAGTCCCAGTTTCCGTTGGAATCAAGGGTTACAGTTTCACTGCCTCCACCCGATTTGATGGTAAAGCTGCCATCATCAATCTGCATTACATTTGATGCACTGATTCCATCTCCGTCAGCGGTAATGTCATAGACACCATTTGCAAGATAAACAAATCCTGAAGAAGTGTCGTCCGCATCTTCTGAATGAATTCCGTCTTTTCCAGCCGTAATGGAAAAAGTTCCATCAGCAATACGGATGCTTTCTTTGCCGCACAAACCCTGGCTGGCGGATGTGATTTTATACTCACCACTGGTGACAACCAAATCATCCTTGGATACAACGCCATGTCCGGCAGGGGAGTCAATTGTGAGAGTGCCTTCCCAATTAATGGACAGGTCATCCTTAGAGAAAATGGCGGCATCAATGTTGTTGTCATCAATCGCAGTGAACTTGCCGCCATTGGAAAGACTGTTCTTAGAGCCCTGTGCCTGGGTCAGAAACACTTTTTCTGCCTGGGCAATATAAACCGCTGCTGAAGTATCACTGTTTATGGTAACACCGTCAAGCACAAGCTGTATTTTATCAGTATTTTTCGCATTTACAATAATCATGCCGTTATTTAGTGTGCCAGAAAGAATATAAGTGCCTTCGCTGGAAATTGTCACAGTAGGCCCGGAGATAGCCACAGTGTCTGAGCTGCAATCTGCACTGTTTCCGTTCAGGGTAATCACTGTACTTGCATTTTTATCATAACTTGTTTCATAGTCACGTTCAGTGAACATTTCTGATGTGTCCAGTGCTGTTTGTGAAACGGAATCATCCGGTGCCTGGCTGCTACTTTGTGTTTCAGAAGAAGATTGCATATTGTTTTCTACAATATCAGGGTTTTTAACACACCCTGATAAAAGCAGAAATGCCAATAACGCCGTCCCCAAATGTGTTTTCTTTTTCATGGCCTCATACCATCCTTTCTTACAAACCTGCAGGAACCGTTTCCTGGTTAGAAATGCTGATTTCCAAATTCCCGTTACGGCATCGCAGATTATCAATCAATTCTTTCTCTGTTTCTGGGTTGCGCAGTGTAATATTGTATGTCAGCTTAAACAGGCTTCCCATATTTGTTGTCTTAACATTTATAAGTTCGCAGGCAGTGGTATACTGGGAGAAGAGATCTTCAAAAATGCCTGTATAATCTAAATCTTCAGGGATAGTGATATGCAATGTTTTATATTTGCCATTACAGTCCAAAGTTCCAAAACCAATGCAATTATAAAGCACTAAAACACCACCAAGGATTATTGAAAAAAGGAAAGCGAACGCCAAATACCCCATACCAGAGATAAGGCCTGCTCCCATAGCGAGGAACAGCACGCCGATTTCTTTTGCTGTACCTGGTACGGAGCGGAAGCGCACAAGACTGAATGCGCCAGCTACTGCGACACCTGTTCCTACATTGCCGTTAACCATCATAATTACTACGCAGACCACAGCAGGAAGCATGGCAAGCGTTGCAACAAAGCTCTTGGTATACCGGGTGCGGACCATATAAGCAACGGCTAAAATTAAACCAATGACCAAAGAGCATGCGATACAAATTAAAAAGTCCAGTACAGAGATTACACTGGTCATCTCTGTATCAAAGATTCCTCTAAAAATTGAATTAAGCATATAATTTTCCTCCTAAAAATTGAGATTGCATCATTTGGTACGCTGTACCATACTTTGAAAAAGAAGTTTTCCTGATATTTTGCTGGTTCAGGAAATGGCTCATCCATAGAGGTATACCACCAGAAGTCTTCAGTTCCATCAAAATCTGGTTCTTGTCCAAAATAGGTGTTCCATAAACTTCAGATTCCAACGAAAGGTCATTTTCACGGTATAGGATGTTCTCATCAAAAGTAATGCGGAAATCACCGCCTTCCAGGGAATAAAATGCCTCCCGTCCATAACTGAGAAAGACTGCCGGATGTAATGTTTCATAAAATGCAAAGAAATAGTCAATCTCCCTGGATATCTGATTCTCCAGGGGGCACGGCTTCTGGCCGCCGAGCCAGCAGGCAGCCTGTTGTTCTGGCAGTGCTATCCGCCGTTTATACACCACCGATTTATACTTCTTTTTTAATTCCACAAATACATCACTCTTACTGTTGGCTTTGACATAACTGCGGACACGCAGTTTTTCTTTATAAACTGGTTTTTCAAGAGACCGCCGGATTAACCGGAAGGTATCCGTGTCATAGTAAATATTGCGGATTGTAGAGTGGCCATACTGATCCAGTTCCATGTAAGGTTTCATAACCTCTAAAAGTTGTTCTTTCTGCTTTGCAGTCAGCAGATATTTCAACTCATACCGTTTAAATTTCATTTGAAAAGCCATTAAATTGTACTCCTTTCTATGACAGCATCCGTCAGTACCAGTTTGCTTATCTTGGAGTTATTATGGCATATGAATCTTAACTGGACTTAAAAAAAACAAAAAGTTTGCATTCCAAACACGTAGAAAGAAATTCTGTGTTATAATACAGAATTGAAAAGAACATTTTTAACCTTATTTAATGTTTATATGGTATTCTGCCATATATTAATAAGAAATGGAGGCGTATGAAATGAGATTGCTGCTTGCAGAAGATGAGAAATCGCTCTCAAAGGCCATTATTACAATATTACAGAAGAATAATTATTCTGCTGATGCAGTTTATAATGGTAAAGATGCTCTTGACTATTTGTCTTCTGGAAACTATGATGCTGTTATATTGGATATTATGATGCCAGAACTAGACGGTATTTCAGTTCTGAAAAAGTTGAGAGAACAAGGAAATACAATTCCTGTTCTGATGCTCACGGCTAAATCAGAGGTAGATGACAAAGTTCTTGGTCTGGACAGCGGGGCGAACGATTATCTGACAAAACCTTTTAACACGAAAGAGTTATTGGCACGGATTCGTGCTATGACCCGCAGCCAGTCTGAACAGGGGGATTCCAAAATGAGGTTCCAAAATATTGTTTTAGACCGTTCCACCTTTGAACTTTCTTCCTCTAATGGAAATTTCCGGCTGGCTAATAAAGAGTTTCAAATGATGGAGATGCTGATGTCCAATCCTCACTGCCTGATTTCAACAGAGCGGTTTTTGGAAAAAATCTGGGGTTATGACAGTGACGTGGAAATTAATGTGGTCTGGGTCTATATCTCATATCTGAGGAAGAAACTTTCAGCGCTTCATGCGAAAGCTCAAATTAAGGCACATAGGAATGCTGGATATTCTTTGGAGGAAACTGAATGCTGCAAAAATTAAGAATCAAATTTTTTGTGCTGGCTATGGGTCTGCTGTTCCTTGTACTTGTGGTTATTATGGGAACTGTTAATCTGCTGAATTACCAGCATATTCTGGATGCTGCTGACAATACGCTTGGTATTCTCCTGTCTAATGATGGCCGTTTTCCTGATAAGGGTGGCGCAGGCAGAAAAACGTTTGGCCGGAAAATGTCCCCAGAACTTCCATTTGAGACCCGGTTTTTTACAGTACGGCTTGCTGAGGATGGAACAGAGCTGTTTGTAGATACAGGAAAGATTGCGGCAGTGACATCTGAAACAGCTGTTCTCTATGCAAAAGAAGTTATGGAGTCCCACCGCAAGACAGGGTTTGTGGGTGAATACCGTTATGCTGTACAGGAAGGTGCTTCAGGAAACATGATTGTTTTTCTGGATTGTGGCAGGCAACTCAGTGCTGCCAATTCTTTTTTATTCATCAGTGCAGGAATTTCATTTGTGGGTTTTCTTGTGGTTGCACTGCTCCTTTATATTCTTTCTGCACGGATTGTTAAACCGATTGCTGAAAGCCACGAAAAACAGCGGCAGTTTATCACCAATGCCAGTCATGACCTGAAAACACCGATTACCATTATTGATGCAGATTTGGATGTTCTGGAAATGGAACAGGATGAAAATGAGTGGATGCAGGATATCAGAAAGCAGACCAGACGGCTGACAGAACTGATACAGGAACTGGTTTTTCTTTCCAGAATGGATGAGAAAGAAAACCACTTTCATATGATTGATTTTCCTATTTCTGATGTTGTAGAAGAAACGGCTCAATCCTTTGAAGCACTGGCGGTTACCCAGGAGAAAACATTTACCATGCAAATCCAGCCAATGCTCTCTTACTGTGGAGATGAAAAAACAATACACCGTCTGGTGGCTATTCTATTGGACAATGCCTTGAAATATTCGGATGAGAAAGGGAGTATTATGATTTCCTTTGAAAAAAAAGACCGTGCACTAAGGTTAACCGTACATAACACTTGTGAAGAAATTTCCACAGAAGACATTAAACACCTTTTTGACCGGTTTTACCGTGTGGATAAATCCCGCAATTCCCAGACCGGAGGATACGGAATTGGTTTATCTATAGCAAAGGCTATTGTAGATGCCCATAACAGTACAATTAGTGTTGCAACGAAGGACAGCCATTCCCTGACAGTTACGGTAATATTTCCAGTTAAATAGATGCCACCAGCTGGATATGAAATTTTATTGGCTAATATTTTTCCGTTTTTAAGTGTAGTTTCAGGTGGCAAAGATTTGATGGCTTCTATAAGAATAAAAAACAGCATGGAAAATGAAAGAGAGAAAGTAGAAAAATTGAAAGAATAAGAATTTTCTCTTGTAGTACATGTTGCCATGCAATATAATAAATGTGGTAAAGTAGAGATTGAGAGGGACAACATCCATGTCCAGACGATGGAGGACGTATTCAAAAAGCCCATGAAGGAAAATGTTACGGAAAACAAGAAAATTTAAAGATGAAAATGCGGTTCTGGGAAACTGGAAGTATAGGAAATAAAGGAAATTTGCAAACAAACAATATGACAAAAGCAGAGGGAGATTGGTGTAACGTTTATTATGAAACAGAAAAGGATGCTGCAGTAGATGTATTTAATCTAGCTGATGAACAGACAGAGCAGATTGCCACAAAATTAGGTTTTTCTGAAAAAGAAAATGTAAATATTTATATTTCTGGTGTATGATGGTACATGATATGGTGTCCTGTGCCTGGAATGGAAATACAGAATTCTGTAAATTATACTTTGAAGAAAGGAAAAACAATGAATTTCTTATGGGTTGCATTAGGCGGTGCAGTTGGTGCAATGGGGAGGTTTTAATTGGGTTTGTAGCTGGGATTGCCAGCACACGGGGAGATATATCACAAAACAGTGTCATGTTTTGGAAAACTGGAGTTTGAAAGCCAGCAATAAATACAGTAAGCAGCATAGAAAGAGGGGTTTTTATGCAATTGCCATATTCGGATGGTCTTGAGATACAATATCTTAACCGGTTATTTGACAAAACTAGTGAATGTTATAAATTCTTCTGGTTCCAGGCAATTATTACTAAAATTCTTGAAGGGAAAGACGTTATTACATATGAAGAATTAGTTAATGAGATGATAGCAGATGCCTGGTATATGGTAACAGAATACCATTTAAACCTTGGTCCAAGGGATACTTTGGAGAAACTGGTGCATTATATTAGCGGTATTAGTAATATTAAACCTTCTGAAAAGAAAGATGTGGTTTTAAAGTTTCTGGAGAACTGCAATGACAAAGAAGTATTAAAGAAGAAACGCATGCTGGTTTATAACGTACCATACCGCCTGCAAGCGCCATTTATGGATACAATAAAGGGTAAAGCATGGAATGTGCCAGAGGGATGCCTTATTGACAGGATTAACAGGGAGAAACATCTTATATATTACTTCTCTGTATTAAATGGCATGAATACAACAATACATATACAGCCTGGATGGTTCAGGTATATTAATAGGAACCAGGAAATTATCAAGGGCTGGCTCCAGTATAATATGATTTTATATTTGCAAAAAAGGAATCCAAGTGTTCCAGGAATTGCGGATAAGTTACAGCCGCCAAAGGAGCGTAAAATGGATAAAGTCCAGAAATACTGGAAGCTTATATTAACATTAAAGCCGGTTTATGAGATTTATGGAGATAATATAATTACCGAAAGGGATATTTCAATTGACCATTTTGTTCCATGGTCTTATGTGGCGCATGATGAATTTTGGAATTTACATCCTACAACAAGAGAAATTAACAGTAGTAAGAGTAATAATCTTCCAGACTGGGATATATATTTTCCCAAACTTTGCAGACTGGAATATTTTTCTTATGAAATAATGAATACAAATGAAATTGTTATGGATGCTTTTGAAAAGTGTGCAAAAGAACACTTAAATAATAGTGATATCAGGAGGCATATTTATAAAAAGGATTTATCATTGGAAATGTTTTCTAATGCTTTAGAAAATGTAGTTTATCCAGTATACCAGTCTGCGAAGAATTGTGGTTTTCATAACTGGGTATATAAAACAGTTTATTGATTTAATAAATCATAGGAGCATACTATACTGTTCCTGGTAAAAAAACATTTTGTCAGCAAAATAAGTGCAATATACCAGATATTTTTATGTGTACAACAAAGGAAATGTATGTATATGAATACCAGTGTACTAGTATTGGAGGGAATCAGATGAACGAAGGGACTATTAATTATTATAATAATAATGCGAAGGAGTTTGCAGACAGGACAGTTAATGCAGATATGGGGGTATGCCAGGGTAAATTTATTTCTTTGCTGGATAAAGGTGCTTATATACTTGATGCAGGATGTGGAAGTGGCAGGGACAGTAAATTTTTCAATGAACAGGGATTTAATGTGACAGCAATAGATGCTTCAAGTGAAATGTGCCTGGTTGCATCAGCTTATACTGGTTTAAAAGTGGAATGTATAAGATTTGATGAATTGGAATTTAATAACAGGTTTGATGGAATTTGGGCATGTGCTTCACTTCTGCATATAGAAAAGAAGGAATTGCCAGATATACTATCCAGGTTTAATAAAGCGTTAAAACAGGGCGGTATTATGTATGCTTCATTTAAATATGGCAACAAAGAGGAATACCGTCTTGGCCGTTTTTTTAGTGATTATAATATGGATGAGGTTAAGAAAATATTTTTAGGCGGAGGTTTATTTGAGCTGGAAGAATGCTTTGAAACAGAAGATTTCCGCCCAGAGTATAAAGAAAAGCCTTGGGTAAATATTATTGTAAGGAAGAAATAAACTGTGATTTTGTTTAAGTTTAGATATACTTTAGTGGCAAGTTTACCAGCCAGCCTGTAATTTGCTGGTGGTAAACTATAATTTTTATATTGTAAATGTAAACATAAATTTATTCCCGCGGAGACAAAGTGAAACCTGCGTCCGTCTGCTAGTACAAAATAACTGGAAATAGTGTGAAAAATGATTCTAAGACAGCAAAAAACGCTGTCTAACAATCATTACAATTTCACACAAGAAAAATGCAAAAACAGC
>JAAWKM010000036.1 GCA_022797375.1 Lachnospiraceae bacterium | reverse complement strand
CAGGAAAACAGCAGCAGGGCTGTTTTAAACCATAACAAAATATGCCAGCTTACAGTCAGGTACTTACAGCTTTTCCTGTTTTAAAAAAGTCCTGGCATTTATCACAGAAATGTGGTAGAATAATATAAAAGATAAAAGTAAAATTCTGGAAAAACCAAAAAACAGGCAGAATGTAACACTTTTGTAACAATTTCAAAAATCTTGGGGAAAACGCACCCTGCAAAGCCTTATAAACAGCGGCTTCCGAAATGGCAGGGTAGAAATGGTAGTAGCCCGTTAAAGGGCATTAACACACACTTCAATCATTTTTATTTATATCATACTATTATTAGTAGAAATGGTAATAGCCCGTTGAAGGGCATTGACACCTTTTGCTGCTTTCCCATTTGTAATTTTAATTCCGTAGAAATAGGAGTAACCCGTTGAAGGGCATTGACACATTGAAGTTGTTGTCTTAATATTGTTGTTTCATCTGGTGTAGAAATGGAAGCAGCCCGATAAAGGGCATTGACACACTAAAATTTCACGTGATATAGAGTTTGGCATGATTTTGTAGAAATGGAAGTAGCCCGTTGAAGGGCATTGACACATTCGGGAGTAACATTTTGGAGAAAGCATATTCCGATAGAAATGGAAGCAGCCCGTTGAAGGACATTGACACATTTGGCTAAATGATATAAGCTCATTATATGCTGGCTGTAGAAATTGGAGTAGCACGATTAAAAGTAATCATATAAGCGTTTTATAAATTGCCTATAAAATTACGCTAGGAAGCAGAATCCAAGTTGTATAAAGAATTTTTGGAATAGTTTACAAATGAACAAATTAACAGGATATATAAAATGAAAAACAGTAACCTTTTTGTTGTTGGTTACTGTTTTTTTGAATATTATAATTGTATTATTAAGTGTATATAGTCATGTTAAGATATAACTACACTTAATAAGAAAAAATTAATTAGTGACAAAATAGTTACACAAAAAACCGCACAACCCCCATAAACAGATATCCCTGCATTTTGAAAAATTAAACAAATCTTAACCTTTTTCCATATTGAAACTTAATCTTTATTTTCATACAATATTAAAGACATAAAATATTATCTGCACAGAAGGATTTTGTTGCAGCAGAAAGGCATGGGATTATAAATGTATCATATTTTAATTTGTGATGATGAAAAGGACATAGTTTCTGCACTGGAAATATATTTAAAGGCAGATGGTTATAAAACATATAAGGCATACAATGGAAAAGAAGCTGTTTCTATTATTGAGCATGAAGAGATACATCTTGTACTTCTGGATATAATGATGCCAGGTATGGACGGGATAGAAACAATTTCCAGAATAAGGCAGTCAAGTAATGTTCCAGTTATTTTTCTTACTGCAAAAGGAGAGGATGCTGACAAGGTACTTGGCCTTAATGTAGGCGCGGATGATTATGTGACTAAGCCCTTTAATCCTGTTGAACTGCAGGCAAGGGTAAAGTCACAGCTTAGAAGGTATTTTAAGCTTGGCGGGGGAAATATCCATGATGAATTAATTGTGATTGGCGGATTGTCACTTAATGATAAGGCGAAAGAAGTTACACTTGACGGAGAACCTGTCCAGCTTACTAAAACAGAATATGATATATTAAAATTCCTGATGCAGAATCCAGGAGAGGCATTTTCACCACAGAAGATATACCAGAAAGTTTGGAAGGACGAGCCTTTTGGCACTGAAAATACGGTTGCAGTACATATAAGGCACTTAAGGGAAAAAATAGAATATGACCCTGCAAACCCAAGATATCTTATAGCTGTATGGGGCCGTGGATATAAAATGGAAGATGGTGGTAATAAACATAATTAGATGTTTTTAGAAAGCAGGAATTTATATTATGAAGAAAATAATGTCAAACTTGTTAAGATATGTATTAGTATTTGTTGCAATGGTATCTGGCTGTGTGTGTGCTGCTTCCATTGTTGTAATGGTTATTGCTTCTTCTATGGGTATGTATAATAATGAATTAAATGAGGTTACCAGAAATGGAAGGAAAAACCTTGCAGGACTTTATTCAAGGTATATTTTTGAAAAGATGGCCGGGCAGGATGACCCTGGCTGCATGGAAAATTCTAACCTGCAGTATGCTATTATTAAAGGGGTAAATCCTAATGAAGATATTAGCAGTAAGGCAAACACAGAAGTAATTAATAATGACAGGAATATTGTCTATACAACGCTGGGGACTTATCCGTCACTGCCAGATGAATTTTATTATAAAAACTGCAAGTTTTTTGATAGGAATGAAAAGATTAAAAACCAGCCAGTCAGTCTTTTTAACAGCCTGTTTGATGATGGTGGAGATGCTGTAATACATGATAATATTAATATAGTGGAAGAATATGTAGAGAGAATATTTTATATGGATGGCATATTTTACCTGGAAACAGGAAATTATGCTTTTCCTGCATATAGCATTGGGATACCTGCTGCAAGTTTAAGCAATGGGAATTATAAAATGTTAAAAAACCAGGGACATATTTCAGATAAAAATGATTATGTAATATATGAATTAGTAACTGGCAAGGATGGAAAATTATTCTACAGATGCCCATGGATGTATAATATAATACCTGATACCTCAAAATATAGTAGCTGGAGCGGGGTATTAATTAATGACGTTTCATTTAATCCAGAAGCCATACAGACTGGAAGCCCAGGCAAGGATATAAAGTTATTTAACTGGGAAGAGGAAAACCAGTATTTTTTATATGTTGAAGAAGATCCAGGTGCTTATATGGATATGCCGGATGGGATTATGAAACTTGATTATCTTGACATTGCCATTTCATATGAGATAAAGGATAACACATATAAAGACATATATGCGGTTTTATCCAATGTTACTACACCGCTGGATAAAGAAGCAGATGATTTGTTTTATTCCCAGAAAAGGCTTATAAAGTTTTTGTACAATATCCGTTATACAATGGCAGCAGCAGCCGCTATTTCAGCAGCAATATTTATTGTGGTGCTTATATTCTGCTGTTACAGCAGGTATACGTGTGGGGATAAGGAAAAGGTAATAAATAATGTATTCCACAATATACCTTTTTTAATATATACGGCAGTAATTGTTTTATTACTTGTACTAGATATAAATATTGGGCTGGATTTATTAAGGAAGTCTTTGCAATATGCCACAGAGCTTAAAATGTTATTTTTAATATGTGTATTTGCAGGCATATGGTTTATGTCATGTATTTTCCTCTTTATAATGTTCTGCCTTGAAACAAGCTGCAGGCTTGGGGCAGGAATATTTTTGAAAAGTACATTGTTATACTTTTTTTACAATATATTGAACAAAGCAGTTATTCCATTAAGAGATGTTTATAATAAAGCGGAAAGAAACACCTCTTTGTTTATAAAAACGTCATTTCTGCTTTTTGTATTTAATGTACTGCTGTTGTCTGGTTTCATATTAAATGGCTTTAAAGGCTATATTATATTTTTTATTGTTATTGCTGCTTGTGCCATATTAGATTATATTATATTAAAAGCAGTTATGCAGATGGAAGCCCTGCAGCTGCATGCCAGGAGAATGGCAGAGGGAAACCTTGAAAGCAAAGTTGACACTTCAAAGATGGCATGGGAGTTTAAAAAACATGGTGATTACCTTAACCAGATAGGTGAGGGCATGGCATCTGCAGTTGAAGAGAAAATAAAGAGTGAACGTTTTAAAACAGAACTGGTTACAAATGTTTCACATGATATAAAAACACCACTTACTTCAATTATTAATTATACAGGGCTGCTAAAAAAGGAAGATGTAAAACCGCAGGAAGCAAAAGAATATATTGAGGTATTAGAGCGTCAGTCTGCAAGGCTTAAAAAACTTATTGAAGATTTAATGGAAGTATCAAAAACTTCGACAGGAAATGTTACTTTAGAAATGGAGTTATGTGATGTAAATATCCTTCTTACCCAGACACTTGGCGAATTTGAGGAAAAACTGGACAGCAGGAACCTTGTACTTGTGATAAATAAGTCTGTGGAAAGTATATTTATAATGGCTGATAACAGGCATATCTGGAGAATATTTGATAACCTTATGAATAATATATGTAAGTATGGCCAGCCTGGTACAAGGGTTTATATAAATATTGAAGCTACAGATAAAAATGCTGTCATTATTTTCCGCAATACATCAAATTACCAGTTAAACATATCAAGCAGTGAACTTATGGAAAGATTTGTACGTGGTGATGCATCACGGCATACAGAGGGAAGCGGGCTTGGGCTTTCAATAGCCAGGAACCTTGCGGGGATTATGGGCGGCAGCCTGGAACTGCATGTAGATGGAGATTTATTTAAGGTGGTACTGGAATTTCCAAGGACAGTACCAGAAACGGAATAAATATAATGTGCCCTGGCAGGCATAGAATGCCAGGGCAGCATACTACATCATTTCTTCAAGTTTTAATATTGCATCAGATATACCGCCAGTACTCTGGAAAAGCCCCCTGTCAACAGCTTCCTGTCCTACAAGGATAGTACCAAGGTCACGTGTTAGTATTCCTGGTGCAACCATCCATTTTTCTATATCTTCTTTGGCGGCATCTGAATGGTCTGAGATAAAGGTAGTAATCCTTTCCTGTATAAGCTTAAAATATTCATAAGTCTGGGGAGCGCCAAGGACCATGCCGTTAAGTCTTACAGGGTGTATAATGACTGTAGCAGATGGTGCAATAAAAGTATAATCAGCAGCAGCTGAAAGCGGAACACCAATAGAATGGCTGTCGCCCATAACAAGGGCAACTGTTGGCTTTGACATGGATGCAATAAGTTCTGCAAGGGCAAGCCCGCAGGAAACATCACCGCCTATTGTATTAATCATAAAAAGAATTCCATTAACAGATGTGTCATGTTCAAGGGAAGCGAGCATTGGCAGCATATGTTCATATTTTGTAGTCTTAGTGTTATTACCTGCACACTCATGTCCTTCTATTTCGCCTATAATAGATATAAGCTGTATAGTTTTTCCTGTTTCTGCATTTTCAAGTTTTTTACAGCCAAATTCTTTAATATCGTCTTCCATAATAATCCTCCCTCATGGTATTTCTAAAAATATTTTATTAATAATATCCCTGATAAAAGAAGAATTATGTATTTCTGTTATGCAGATTTTTGCTTTTTGCTAATTAAATGGTTTTTATAGCTGGCTTCTGCTCTGGAACAAGTGTGTATTAATTATAATATTGTTTGTTTTTTTCTTTTTTTTTGGTATACTATAAATAAATTAAAAGTTTGGAGGTTATCATGGCGAAGATAAAACCATTTGTGGCAGTAAGGCCAGATGAGAAAGTGGCAGGAGAAGTAGCGGCATTGCCATATGATGTTTATAACAGGCAGGAGGCAAAGGAGGCGGTTAAAGACCACCCGTTGTCCTTTTTAAGGATAGACAGGGCTGAAACACAATTGCCAGACAGCATAGATACATATGCACCTGAAGTATATGCAAAAGCAAAAGAGATTTTTGAAAGCTTTGCATCTGATGGCACTTTTATTACTGACAACACCAGATGCTACTATATCTACCAGCTGGCAATGGATGGGCGCAAGCAGGCGGGTATTGTTGCATGTGCAAGTATTGATGATTATTTAAATAATGTTATTAAAAAGCATGAAAATACAAGGGAAGAGAAAGAACAGGACAGGATAAGGCATATAGATACATTAAGTGCACAAACAGGGCCTATATTCCTTGCATACCGTTCACAGACATGTATTAATAATATAGTTGCAAGAATTGTATCAGAGGACAGGCCAGTTTATGATTTTATTTCAGATGACGGCATCGGACATGCTGTATGGAAAGTTTCAGATGAATGTGATATAACTACAATAGAAAATTCATTTGCTGCCATAAGTGATATTTATATAGCAGACGGGCACCACCGTGCGGCTTCTGCTGTCAAGGCAGGACTTAGGAGGCGTGAGGCGTGTCCTGGTTATAATGGGACAGAAGAGTTTAACTATTTTCTCTCGGTGCTCTTTCCAGATGAAAGCCTTATGATTATGGATTATAACCGTACAGTAAGGGATTTAAATGGTCTTTCAAGGGAAGAATTTATGGAAAGGGTAAAAGAAAACTTTGCTATAAAAGAGATTGGCAGTGCAGCACATCCATCACAAAAGGGCGAAGTTGCAATGTACCTGGATAAAAAATGGTATATGCTTTCTGCAAAGGAAGAACTTTTTAAAGGCAAAGATGCAGTAGCATCCCTTGATGTTTCAATACTACAGGATTACCTTCTTGCGCCAGTGCTTGGCATAAAAGACCCAAGGACAGACCCTGGGATTGATTTTATTGGCGGGATAAGAGGGCTTAAGGAACTTGAAAAAAGGGCAGACACTGATATGGAAGTATCATTTGCAATGTACCCGGTTTCAATAGCTGAACTGTTTGCTGTAGCAGATGCAGGGCTTCTAATGCCGCCTAAATCTACATGGTTTGAGCCAAAACTCAGGAGCGGGCTGTTTATACACAGGATTTAACCTTAATTATAACCTGGTTAAAATCCAGGCAGAATAAAATAATGGTTTATTGCTGTGGACAGAGGAACAATAGTGTGAAAAATGATTCTAAGACAGCATTTTTCATTACTATTTGTGCCGTGCAAAGCACGGCATGGGGATTTTTATATGGGTCTGGGGTAATTTAGCGCATATAGCGCAGAAAAGAGGGATTATGGATAAAAAATTATATGATTTAATGGACTGGGAAGCTATTGAGAGCATTGTGTACTCAGAAGAGGACCATCCAGACAGGATATTAGGCGCACATAAAGTTAAGAATGGCATACTTGTACACACATTTCTGCCAGATGCTGTTTCTGTCCAGCTTAAAATTAAGTCAACTGGCAAATGTTATGATATGGAAGAAGCTGATGATGCAGGTGTATTTGCGGTGCTTATTCCAGGAAAAAAGGCAGAACCTTATACGTTTATTGCAAAGTATGATGGTTCAGCTAAAATTGAACTGGAAGACCCATACCTTTATACAGATATTATTGGTGAAAGCGATACAAAACGCTTTGAAAGCGGCACATATTATGATGTTTATAACTGTTTAGGTGCACATCCTGTTGCAATAGACGGATGCCTTGACAATGCAGATATAAGGTGGGATGTTACAGAAGATACAGATAAAAAGAAGAAAAAAACTACGGTATATGGTGTACATTTTGCTGTATGGGCACCAAATGCAATGCGTGTAAGTGTAACTGGTGATTTTAACTTCTGGGATGGAAGGCGCCACCAGATGTGCAGGGTTGGAAATTCAGGGATATTTTCATTATTTGTGCCTGAAATTTCAGTTGGCGATATTTATAAATATGAGATTAAAAAAGATTACCAGACAGTATTTTTAAAGACAGACCCATATGGGTTTGCATGTGAGCAGCGCCCGGATAATGCAAGTATTGTTGCAGATATTGTGACGTATAAGTGGAATGATAGTGAATGGCTTGAATCACGTAAAAAGAAGGATTATAAAAAATTGCCTGTTTCAATATATGAGGTACATCTTGGCTCATGGCGCAAGAAAAAACATGATGGAAATAGTACCCCTAAATGTGATGAGGAATTTCTTAACTACCGTGAGATTGCTCCTATGCTTGCGGAATATGTCAAGGATATGGGCTATACACATATTGAAATTATGCCTGTTATGGAACATCCGCTGGATGAGTCCTGGGGATACCAGGTAACGGGTTATTATGCGGTCACTTCAAGATATGGCACGCCACAGGATTTTATGTATTTTATTGATTATATGCATAAGAAAAACATTGGTGTAATACTTGACTGGGTTCCTGCACATTTCCCAAAGGATGCCAACGGGCTGGCAAGGTTTGACGGGACATGCACATATGAAAATGCTGATACGAGGAGAGGGGAACATCCTCACTGGGGCACTCTTATATTTGATTATGGCAGGCCTGAAGTTGACAATTTCTTAATTGCAAGTGCGCTGTTCTGGATTGACAAATACCATGCTGACGGAATAAGGATGGATGCAGTTGCTTCCATGCTTTACCTTGACTATGGGAAGCAGGATGGTGAATGGCTGCCTAATATATATGGCGGCAATGAAAACCTTGAGGCAATAGAACTGCTTAAGAGGCTTAGTGACGTTTTCCATAAAAGGAAAGACGGGGCACTTCTTATTGCAGAAGAGTCAACAGCATGGCCAAAAGTTACAGGCAGTACAGAGGATAACGGGCTTGGATTTGATTTTAAATGGAATATGGGCTGGATGAACGACTTTACAGGTTATATGCAGACAGACCCGCTTTACAGGAAGGGCAGGCATGGGACCCTTTTATTTAGTATGGTTTATGCCTATAGTGAAAACTTTATGCTTGTATTTTCGCATGATGAAGTTGTACATCTGAAAGCGTCAATGCTTATGAAAATGCCTGGAAGCATGGAACAGAAATATGCAAACCTGCGTGCTGCATATGGATTTATGATGGCACACCCTGGTAAGAAACTTATGTTTATGGGCCAGGAATTTGCACAGAAAGAAGAGTGGAATGAAAAGGCCAGCCTTCCGTGGAAGGAAGCAGAAGAGCCAGAGCACAATATGTTCAGGGAATACACTAAGGCACTTAACCAGTTTTATTTAAAACACCCGTCACTTTATGAAAGTGACTATGATGAGGAATGTTTTGAGTGGATAAGCAGCATGGACGCAGACCACAGCATAGTTACATTTGTAAGAAAAACAGAAGATGAAAGTGAGATACTTTTATTCCTGTTTAACTTTACACCTGTTGTATATGAAAATTTCAGGATGGGTGTGCCATTTGAAGGCAAATATAAAGAGATATTTAATAGTGATGATACTATTTATGGCGGGACAGGACATGTAAACAGAAGGCAGAAAGTTTCTAAAGAAGTATCATGGGATGGTAAGGATAACTCAATAGTAGCTGAAGTGCCTCCGCTTGGCATGAGTGTATGGAGCTGCATGCCTGTATAACCTGGCAATGGCAGCAGAAAGGCAGGTTGCAATGGCATTATTATCCAGGGTATATAGCATGTGCCTGCTGTCTGTCAGTGATATTACTTCAATGGCAGGCAGTGAAATTGAACTTGAAGATGTAGGAAAAGTTATAAATTCAGAGGTTTCCAGTGAAGAAAAAACCAATTTTGTTATACAGTATATACTGGCACAGAGAGAACCTCTTTTAAACTTTTTAAAAACACTTGTATTTGCTTTAATTGTATTTTTTATTGGCAGGAGAATTGTCAAGGCGCTGTTAAAAATGACTAACAGGGCAATGGAACGCAAAGAAGTAGAAGTAAGCATACAGAAGTTTGGAATGTCATTTGCCAGTTTTGCATACAATATCCTTCTGGTATTTATTGTTGCAGGTGTACTTGGGGTTGGTACAAGCTCCATAGTTGCAATGCTTGGTTCAGCAGGACTTGCCATAGGGCTTGCCCTGCAGGACAGCATGTCAAACCTTGCAGGAGGTGTGCTTATACTTCTGCTTAAACCGTTTAAAGTAGGCGATTATATTATTACATCTGGCGAAGAAGGTACGGTTACAAGCATAGATATTTTCTATACAAGGATACATACTACTGACAATAAAGTTATAGTAATTCCGAACGGGACAATATCCAGTTCAAATGTCACTAATACTTCAAACCAGCAGGAAAGAATGCTGATACTGGATTTTATGGTGCACTATAGTGCCAGGACTTCAGATGTCAGGGAGCTGGTATTGGAAATACTGCATGGAGAAGAGCATATATGCCAGGATAAAGATATGAGTGTTGTTATATGTGCATTAAACCCATTGCGTGTAAAGATGCAGGCTAAAGCGTGGGTTAAAAACAGTGAGTACTGGGCCACAAAGTTTGCCCTGCTTGAAAAGATTAAAGATACACTTACCGAAAATGGAATTGATATTTCATAACATGTGTTGTACAATTATTGCAGCAGTACAGCCATAGCCAGTATTATGTGGGTGGGCTGGATTGTTATTAAAAACAGAAAGCTGGTGAGATAAAGTGGTAAAGTATTATAAGACAGATGACAGGAAAATCCATGAGGAAAGCGGACCGGCGGACGGGGTATGGATAGATATGTACAACCCTACAATAGCAGAAGGGGAAGAGATAGCTAAAAAGCTTGGCATAGATATAAGCGACCTTCTTGCACCGTTAGATGATGAGGAAAGTTCACGTATTGAGCTTGAAGATGGTTACACCCTTATACTTGTGGATATCCCAGCACTTGAAATCCGGCATGATAAGGAAGCTTATACCACAATACCTCTTGGCATTATACTGGCAAATGATATGATTATTACAGTGTGTTCTGAAGAAACTCCTATATTACAGGCATTTGTAAATGGAAGGGTAAAAGAGTTCAGCACAAAGAAGAAACTCAGGTTTGTATACCAGATACTATTCAGGATAGCCTCTTATTACCAGGTAAACCTAAGGATTATTGACAAGAAACGTACAGAAATAGAAGAGCGCATAGATGACAATACAAAAGATGTTGATTTAATTGACTTACATGCACTAGAGTCAACGCTTGTATATTTTGCAACATCACTACGTGCCAATGCAGTTGTGCTTGACAGGCTTACAAGATATAAGAGGCTTGAACAGTACCCTGATGACAAGGAACTGCTTGGGGATGTAATTGTTGAGAACCAGCAGGCTATTGAAATGACAACAATATACAGGGATATTATAAATGGTACAAGGGATTTGATGTCATCAGTTATTGACAACAGGCTTAACAACGTAATGAAAACCCTTACGAGCATTACACTTGTAATGGGTATTCCCACGCTTGTGTCAGGTATTTACGGGATGAATGTAAGCAGTATACCACTTGCCACAACGCAGTATGGTTTTGGGCTTATATGCCTTTTGATAGTAATTATATGTATTGTACTGCTTGTAATACTCCGCCATAAGCGTTTTTTATAAAATAAACAGCAATGAAAGGACTGGATTTTTATGGATGCACCAGAAAACAGGCAGAAATTTGGATTTATAGGTTTCGGGCTTATAGGCGGCTCAATAGCACATTCGCTGCGCCGCCTGTACCCGGATTCTGGCATTATGGCATACAATTATTATAAGGACCGGCCACACCCAAAACTTGAAATGGCAGCAGCAGAAGGTGTATTGTCAGGTATTAGCACATCACTGGAAGATTTTACAGAGTGTGATGTGGTATTTTTATGTGCACCAGTCATTACAAATGTTTCATATCTTGGACAGGTTGCGCCATATATTACAGAAGATTGTATTATTACAGATGTAGGAAGTGTTAAAGGCAATATACACAAAGCTGTAAAAGAACTCGGACTGGAGCATAATTTTGTAGGCGGGCATCCAATGACAGGCTCTGAAAAGACAGGCTATGACAATTCAGGTGCAGAATATCTTAATGGTGCATATTATATACTTACACCAACAGAAAAAACACCAGCAGAATTTACAAACTGGATGCAGGATTTTGTGACTGCATCAGGTTCGGTATGTGAGATTATGGATTATGCCACACATGATATGGTAACAGCAGCAATAAGCCACTGTCCTCATGTTATTGCTGCATCACTTGTAAACCTTGCTGCATCGCATGATAAAGATGGGATTTATAAAAAACTTGCTGCTGGCGGCTTTAAAGATATTACAAGGATTGCATCTTCATCACCTGGAATGTGGCATAATATCTGCATGGCAAACCCAGAGTGTATAACAATGCTGTTAGATGAGTACATAAATATCCTTACAGATATTAAAAGTGCCATAACTACAGGTAATGACAATGCAGTTATGGAATTTTTTGGGAATGCCAAGCAGTACAGGGACAGTTTATAAAAAGGAAACTATAAATTAGGAGATATAAATGAATATTTTAGAAGGATTAAATCCTGAACAGGAAGAAGCAGTAAAGCATTTTAAAGGCCCGCTGTTAATACTTGCAGGTGCAGGTTCAGGTAAAACCAGGGTGCTTACACACCGTATTGCCTACCTTATAAATGAATACCGTGTCAACCCCTGGAACATTCTTGCTGTTACATTTACCAATAAAGCAGCAGGTGAAATGCGTGAGCGTGTTAATGCAATAGTGTCTGGCAAAGACCCACAGGATGTATGGGTAAGTACATTCCATTCATTATGTGTGCGTATACTGCGCAGGCATATTGAAGATATCGGGTATACAAGAAGTTTTACAATCTATGACAGTGATGACCAGAAAACACTTATGCGTGAAATAATCAAGTTTTTAAACCTTGACCCAAAGAAGTATAAGGAACGGGCATTTTTAAGTGTTATTTCCTCTGCAAAGGATGAACTTATAACACCAGAACAGTATGAACTTAAAGCAATGGGCGATTTTAATAAGGAAATATATGCACGTGCATACCGTGAGTATGATAAAAGGCTAAAAGATGCCAATGCACTTGATTTTGATGACCTTATAACTAAGACAATACAGCTTTTCAAAGAAAGCCCTGAAGTGCTGGGCCGGTACCAGAACCGCTTTAAATATATAATGGTTGATGAGTACCAGGACACCAATACTGCACAGTTCCGGCTTATAAATATCCTTGCAAATACAACAGGTGAGGATGGTTCAGTTGAACATAACCTGTGTGTTGTAGGTGATGATGACCAGTCAATTTATAAATTCCGTGGTGCTAATATACATAATATACTTAATTTTGAACAATCATATCCAGGGACACGTGTAATAAAGCTGGAAGAAAACTACCGTTCTACCCAGAACATCCTTAATGCTGCCAATGCTGTTATACAGAATAATTCAATAAGGAAAGATAAAGCCCTCTGGACACAGAAAGAAGAGGGAGATTTAATTTATTTTAACCGGTTTACAAATGAGTACGAAGAAGCTTCAGAAGTGGCGGATGCAATAGGTTATGCGGTTTCATCAGGACAGGCCTCATATAAGGATTTTGCAATCCTTTACAGGACAAATGCGCAGTCACGTATTTTTGAAGAAAAACTTGTAACAGGCAATATCCCTTATAAAATTATTGGTGCAGTTAATTTCTACCAGCGTAAAGAGATAAAAGACCTGCTTGCATACCTCCGCACTATTGAAAACGGTATGGATGATATTTCTGTAAAACGTATAATAAATGTACCCAAAAGAGGTATAGGGCTTACAACAATTGACCGCATTTCAATGTATGCAACAGACCAGGGCATAAGCTTTTATGAGGCATTAAAAAGGTATGAATATATAGATGGCATAAACAGGGGTGCAGCGAAAATCCAGTCATTTGCCAGCCTTATAGAATCATTTAAACGCCATCTTGCAGAAGAGGACAGTACACTTACGGGGCTTCTGAATGAAATAATTGAAGAAACAGGATATATAAGGCTGCTTGAAGAAGAAGATACGGAAGAATCACTTGGACGTATTGAAAATATCGAGGAACTTTTAAATAAAATTGCTGCGTATGAAGAAAGTTGTAAAGAGCAGCCAACACTAAGCGGTTTCCTTGAGGAAGTAGCACTTGTTGCGGATATTGACAATGTAAATGAGAACAATGACCTTGTACTGCTTATGACATTGCATAGTGCTAAAGGGCTTGAGTTTCCATATGTATATATTGTTGGGATGGAAGATGGCATATTTCCAGGATATGGGGCATTAACCAGTGATGAACCTGAGGAAATGGAAGAGGAGCGCAGGCTGTGCTATGTAGGCATAACAAGGGCAAAAGAAAAGCTTTCACTAAGCTGTGCAGTAAGCCGTTTCCGCAACGGGGAGCAGCAATATAACCCGCCATCACGCTTTTTAAATGAAATTCCGCGTTATCTCATAAAACAAAGCACAAGCCCGTCTGGTTTTTCATATAAGAAGCCAGAAAGCGGCAAGGGTTCATACTCTGCTGCAGATTTTATTAAAAGTGTTAAAAAACAGGACCAGCAGAAACCGGGCAGCAAGGGACAGCTTTTTGCAGATAACCCGCTTATAACAAAAGGAATTTCATTATACCAGAAACCGGCAGGAAAAAATACTGGCAGTAAAGACAGTGCTGCCCTTTCAGGCAGCCCAGGCTATAAAGAAGGTGACAGGGTAATGCACTCCAAATTTGGTGAAGGTACAGTAAAAGCACTTAATGGAAAAGCAGGGGATTTTGAAGTCTGTGTAGACTTTGACAATGGTTATACCCGTAAAATGATAGCTTCTTTTGCAAAATTAAAAAAGATATAGATATTATGTCTATTATATGGTATACTTTTTAAGAGTAAATCTATTAAAGAAAGGTGGAATAACATTATGCATGTAAACTCAAAAATCGAAGAATTGTTAAATGCTGCCAAACTCAGTGAGCTTTTACACAAGAAAGAGCTTGAAGAAAAGAACAAGAATACAATAGTAATTGTACTGGCAGTTATTGGTGCTGTTGCTGCTATCGCAGGCATTGCATACGCTGTATACAAATACTTCACACCTGATTATCTCGAAGACTTTGACCCTGATGATTATTCAGACAGCTTTGATGATGATTTTATTGAATTTTCAGACAGCAAGCCTGAAGCAGAAGACTAATTTTGCCGCTATTTGCGGCTGGCGGATGCAGGATTCCTGTGTCCGTCTAAATTATTCCATTCCGGGCACACTCCGCTATGATTTCATACGCATCAGCGTACAAAACCCCAGCGGTGCCAAAGTGCCCCTTTCATGGAATAATGTTTAGAATTTCTAAATGTTCCCCAGGCTTTTTAATAATTCCATACCCTGATGTATTATTTTCTGGTATCTTTTTTCATTAACACTTCTAAGCCATGCAATTTTTCCAGAAATTTCGGACTGTGTTCCAGAAGGTACAGGAGTGCCTGAATTTTTTAATTTTTGTGCATTGTGTATAGAAGCTTTTAATATTTTAACCCATTTTTTAGGAACACCTATTTCATCATTGTTAATTACTATGCCAGTAATATACTGTCTGTTATTTTTTCTTAATACATGGGTCTTTTCCTTGTTAATATGGAAACCTTCCTCTTCAATAATCTTGTTAATACTTTTTAAAAAGCTGCCTATAGAGAGATTGTCTGGTTCACCATTATAACTGAAACTCATATCATCAGCATATCTTGTATATGTAATCCCTGATTTTCTGCATAAACCATTAATGCGTTTATCCATCTGCCTGCATATAATATTTGTAATCATAGGGCTTGCAGGAGAGCCCTGGGGCAATATCCTGCCTGACGTTTTTATATATTTTGTCTCCCCTTTTATTTCAAGCGGCATTCTTTCACAGTAAGTGCAAATCATAGCAAGCAGTGATGATATATAGCCAGAGTAACCAAATGACTGGAATAATCCCCTGACACGTTCAAATGTAATTGTAGGGAAGAAGTTTTCCAAATCAATATTTATTAATATGCCAGGGCCAGCCTTATGTGTCCTGGCACTAGTAATTACAGACTTTGATTTAATAAATCCATGTGATACTTCACAG
The DNA here is from genome assembly GCA_022797375.1 of Lachnospiraceae bacterium. Taxonomy (GTDB): domain Bacteria; phylum Bacillota; class Clostridia; order Lachnospirales; family Lachnospiraceae; genus Butyribacter. The sequence continues at coordinate 11,705 of JAAWKM010000036.1, read as the reverse complement.
ACTTCTGCCTTCTGCAATATCTGGTCTAATATCTGTCTCTGGGCTGACTTAAGGTGCGTTTTAGGCGCAGCTATATGGCGTGTCCCGCCATTTTTTTTAGGAACATCAAAGCGGTAATAATTATCAAATGTAATTACATCCCTGTGGTAAACCAGATAACGCAGGATATTATAATCCAGATTCAGGAAGCTGGCAAGTTCCTTGTCAGTTTCAATGACAGGCATCTGGTTTTCTTTAAGTTTCTGTATATCCGTTTCTTTTTTGCCTAAAAGGCTGGAATAGCCTCTGCCAATAAATAAAATATTTTCTGCTTTGCGCTTTTTCCATGCTTCAGATTTTAGTTGTTTTTGCCTTTCTCTTTCAGCCTTCCTTTCAGCACGCCTTGCTATGGATTCTTTCATAATCTCCTGGGCAACAACCGAACGGATTTTTTCATAATCCCATGTATCTTGTAACTCTTTTTTCAGTGAAGAAAGCTTTTTTTCAATCTCGTGCTTTTCATCATATGCTTCAGATATTTTTTTAGAAAGTTCCTGGTATTCTTCAAGCAGCCGTTTTCTTTCCTCAAAATCTTCTGCTGTTTCATTTTGCTGGCGTTCATATGGTGTTGGCAGGTTACTTGGCCAAAATCCATATTCCTGCATTTTAAGGAAAGTAAATTCCTTTTTGCCCATTTCATTTACTTGTTTTCTGTATTCAGCCTTTGTATCCATTATAGCAACATCTCCATAATATCATTTATTTTATATTCCTTGTCATATTCTAAATCTTTTAACTTCAGTAATTTAAAGGAAGCAACATAAAGTGCAAGAATATGTGCACATGGTTCAGAAATATTTTTTGCACCCCTTTTAAATTTATTGCAGCAGCAGTCTACATTTGTAATCTGTCCATCCTGGTCAATAACAATTTCTGTATTCCCAGAAAGCACTAAATGTTTATCTTTGTACTTTGTTGAGAATATGAATTCTTTCTTTCTGGTATATTTCACCGTCATATTGTCAAATGTAAGCTTGCTGTATTTCTGTACATCTTTTTCAATATCTGTAATTTCATAAAGTTCTTCTGGAATTGGAATATTACACAACTGCCTGAAACGCACTTTACCAGTGGCAATATCGAAATACCCTTCACCACGCCTGAATAACATACCAATGCCAGACTTGACAGACTGGGCTTTATCATCTTTTATGTCCAGAAGATTACCATAAATTTTTTCCATTGGTAAACATCTTTTGTCTTTCATTAATGTATAAACCTGGTTATAGCAACCCATGCCTGTAAATCCTGCCATAATATTGAAAGCAGTGCCTTTTACCCAGTCATTTGATGACCATGAAGAAAATCCAATTACCATTTGCATTGTGCCCATATCAGCACGGATAAACTGTGGCATCCCAAATCCCAGCAGACGTACATAAAATGCTTTTGACAAAGGAATCAGCTTTTCAGCTACAAGCCAGCGTCTTCTGCCCCAGATTTTTTCTTCCCTTCTCTTACTGCCATTATAAATGGCATTTAAGGTAATAACTGTGCCAAAAGGTTCAAATACAATTTGTACCCTTTGCCCAGGTTCTAAAATCCATTTCATATAACGTGGGCTTTTCTTCTCTTTATGTTTTCTTAAAAACGCACATATATCATACATATCAGAAGGGGAAAGCTCTACTTCAATGCCAGATAATGCCGCAGCTGAGGAAACCTGGTTAAAGCCTTTTATCCATGTTTCTGGAAGGTCTATCTTCTTTTCTACATACTCAGGTACAATATCATTATCTATTGTAAAGCCTTCTGGATTAATGGACAGGGTAACGTCTGTATAACTGCGGAACCTCTGCATTTCTTTTTCCAGTTTTGCTGAGAAATCAATATTTGTTGTCCCAAGTTTTGGTTCCTGTAATAAATCAAATTCATCCATAGCAACAGACAGGCAGCCATAAACAGACTCATCAATTGAAAATGCCTCAAATGAAACCTGGTCATTATGTACTGTAATTACAGGGTCTAATACAAACCATAAACTGTAATCCCTGTCTTTTATGAATTTCCAGAAATCCCTTTCAATTTTATTATAATCTTTCCAGGTATCATATTCATCAATTTGTTTTTGCAGGTTTTTTTGTATATTAAGCAGTTTTTTTATTTCATTATTCTGGTGGAAAAGTTTAACATCATAAGCATCCATTTCCTGCTTAAGGGCTTTCCTTATATTTGGCATATATGCTTTATGTGCATTAACCCGTCTTTCAATCTCCTGGTCAAGCCACTCAAAATATTCAGGGCGTTCTTTAGCTTTCTGGCCTGTATCAGAAATAACAATCTCCCTTAACATAAGCATAGCATCACGGAATACTAACGGGTGCTTTAGCTTACCAGAGAAAGAAACCTTTTCATCACGGGATAAGTCAGGGCTTAAACCTAAAGTTGTTTTATCACCAGACTGCATACACCTGGAAGGGCTTGCATATTTATAATTTACTTCCATAAACTACTGGCCTCCTTTTGGATACTGGCATATGCCACAAGTGCTCTTTCAGAATTTATCTTACTGTTTGCGCTTCCAATATCAAGCAGTATATTCTCTATTTCTTCCTGTTTTCCAGGAAAATACTTTAAAAACACAGGAACCGTATTATATAAATATTCCTTATTTTTAGAAACTTTATTTGGTAAATAAAGCAGTGTCTTAAAATAATAAATATAAAAATCCGGGTTTACATCTTTTAAACTGGTAAAAGCTTTCTGGATTTTTTCTGAAAGAAAGGCTTTTACTTCAGTACATGGATGTTCCATCATACGTAAAATAAATTGTCCTGGTAATTTGTCACCGTACCAGGCATCAAGCTTTTCAAGCCCGTACCGATATGCCCTTTCTACTGGGGAATCCAGCAGAAGCATATGCATCTTTTCTCTTTCTGCGGTTTCCATGCCCTCAAAAACAGACTGTGCAGTTTTATTCAGGCTATTTACATTACATTCAAAAAGAAGAAGCAGGGTTGTTGTTCTTTCTGCAAGTGGTGCCTTAAGCCTGCCTGCTATTTCTGCCAGTGTTTTTACAAGCCCTGGAGTGCCTGTTTCCAGTACAGACAGGATGACATTGTCTTTTGGAAGGGCATCTTCTTTAACTGATTTTAATAATGAAACCTGGTTATATTCCTTTTCTGTAATCCTTCCATGCTGTAAATTAACATTATCCAGCATACTTTTTAATACATCATATGGCATGGAGAATACAATACTTTCTGCTATTTCAAGAAGAAATGCCGGGAATTTGCCAAAATTTAATAATAAAGACAAAAGGTAACGCAAAAATTCCAGTTTTTCCCCTTCTGGTGCAGCATCCAGCCTGGATAGAGGGTATTGCAGTAATTCTGCAGCCTGTCCGGAAAGCTTTATATCCTGTTTTATAAAACTGTCACTTCTGCTGGCAAGCGATTTTATAAAAGTGATATATTCCTGTAATGTAAAATTATTTATATTATCTTCCAGTATGCTGTACCATATTTCTATAGTATCTAAAAAAAGGAAACTGGTGATATCCTCTGGACTAAACTTTCCATTTGTCCGTTTAAAATATTTTTTTGCGGCATTCCATAAATCTTCAGACTGGGAATCCATCAGTGCAAGCATTATCTCTGAATCAAACTCTTGCAATGCATCTAACTTAGGAAACAGTAATTTTATAAATAACCTGGCCGTTTCATTATATGGTATCTTTGACGCTTCAGCCAGTTCTTTTATTCCGTATGTATCAAATTCACGTCTTATAGCAGCTTCTTTTAATATAATATAACAAAATTCATGCACTGGAGTGGCTTTAGAATTTTTAGCTATATAAACAATATCATCAATATACCTGTTCCATATTGCATTACTTTCAACCGTCCTGTTTAATATTACATCTACAAAATAACGGCTGAAAAAGAAATTATATTGAAACCAGGGATTGTCATACATATCCATGCTGTCATTATCTGTATAGCTGGTTAGCATTTCACGTGCAGCAGTTATAAATTTCTGTTCATCGGCTGCCCTGTATCCGTCAAGTATTCTTCTTATATAACGTTTATAATAATTATATGCCCCTGCCCTGCCACTTCCTTTGAAATAACCGGAATTTCTTGGTGTATCAAGGTAGTAAGCTATTTTGCCAATGGCATCCGCCATGCCATATACCTTTGCCATCTGGATTGTATTTTTAAACTGGATATTGTAAATATTATGTCCATCCATATAAGTATTTTTTTCATATACCTTCCCATATGAATAAACAATATCCTGGTAAGCATGGGGTGTGCTTAAATACTCCTCTAATTCACTGCCAGATAATTTTTCTCCCCAGTCTAATTCTTTAATATGGAAATCCATTTCAGGCAGTGTCCTGTAAATAAATTCCTTCCTTTTCTGCATCAGCTTGTTGTCAAACATGCTGATATATTGTTCCAGGAAGCGTTTTAACCCATTGTGGTACGTTTTTTGTGCCCAGGCTGTATTACTTTCCAACAGCCGTCTTGCAGTTTCTAATAAAACAGGATTTTTTTCTTCTGCCAGTTCCTGGAAAATACCACATGCCAGTTCTACGCTAGCCACTTTAAGTATGCGGCCATATTCCTCAGCAGAAGGCTGCATTTTAATAAACTGGCTTAAATATTTCTTTCTTGAATACAATCTTTCCTTTGAAAACATATTTATAATAGTTTCCATATATGGGCTGTCTGGTTCAAAACCAAAAAAACTGCTGGGATTACCAATTAACTGTAAATCCTTAAAAGTAATATTGTTTGACTGTAGATAAGAAACATAATCAGGGTAAGTGTTTTCTGTATAATAATTAAATTCAGCATCCTGCTCCATATCATAAGAATTTTTTATAATATATTTCTTATCAATTTCCCTGTACGTATTCCAGGAGTTTGTTCTACGGTCATAATCCCAGTGCTGGTATGCAGTTTTATAGCCTTTTATGTAACATACCAGGTTGTCCTCTTTAACATAATATGTATTTGGAATAGAAGGCAAATGTCCATTCAGTCCATGAAATACAGCATACCTGGTATATGTTACAACAGGCTTTAAAAGATGGTACTCATAATAAGAATAAGAAGACGGATGTACCTTCTGTTCAAACTCCTGTACACCATACATAATAAGCAGGCATGGATTATTATGGCTGTCAAATCCCCACAGCAGTATTTTGCGGACAGGCTCAGTTTCAAATTTCCAGAGCCTTTGCTTTTCATCAGGCGTTAAATCTTTCTCTAACTTAAAGTTCTTCATTACTGTAAACTATTTCCTTTCTATAAACAATATAGCATAATAAAATAATGTAATATATAAGTAAACATAGCATAATACATAGCATATATAATATAATGCATAATAAATAAAATATAAAACATAAATATATACAACCAGCAACAGTGAAAGTTCACTGGCTGTTGTATTAGTTATGCAATATTGCTTATATATTTTTGTATATCCGTTTGCTTTTGTGTAAATTATAACAATATTATATAGCATTTTTACAATATCTTCAAGCAGTTTGTATGCATTTTTATGAAATGGACGTGAAAATTCATAAAAAACTATTCCTTAAAGTAGCAGGCTGGTGTATAATTAAGCAAATGGCAAAACAGCAATTTGAAAGGGTGGTTTCTGTGAAAGAGGAACGAAAGTACTTTATAGATAATTTGAGGAATATAACTATACTGCTTTTATTTCCAGTACATACTTTTATGATTTGGAATGATTTTGGCGGCCGCTTTTATATATGGCTGGGAGAAAATAAGATATTAAGTACATTGATTGTTCTTGTAAATCCCTGGTTTATGCCGCTGCTCTTTGTGCTGGCAGGAGTAAGCGCACGGTATGCTCTGCTAAAGAGAACTAAAAAGGAATTTATCGTTGAACGTATTAAAAAACTGCTTATTCCATTTATATCTGGTTTAGCGGTTCTTGTCCCATTTCAAGCACTGTATGCAAGAAAATTTTTTGATAACTATGGAGGTGGTATTCCTGGACATTGGAAATACTTTTTTACACACATTACAGATTTTAGTGGTTATGATGGGGCATTTACTCCAGGCCATTTGTGGTTTATTTTGTTTCTTTTCATAATATCATTGGTAGCATTGGAAGTAACTCATCTTATGCCATATGAAAAAGTTTCAAAATACGTTGGTAAAATGCCAGTATTAGCTGTTTTTCTTTTATTTGTGCCTATATGGTTAATGTACTATTTAGGGAATTTTGGAGGTTATAGCATTGGAAAAAATTTTGCTTTGTATTTGGTGGGGTATTATGTGTTAAGCAATGACGCGGTTATCAGAAGACTTGAAAAATGCTGGCTCTTTCTGGCAATAGTATTTGCAATAGTAACATTTTCTCTGGTAGTGCTATATTATAATTTTTCTTATTACGGAGATTTGTGGGTGAATTTTATTGGGTGGATTTCTATTCTTGCATTGTTTATTGGAGGAAAGAAAATACTAAATAGTAAGACTGGATTTACAGAATATTTTAATAAAGCATCATACCCGGTTTACATCTTGCACCAGACCATATTGGTTGTTTTGGCATATTATCTTGTGCAGATAAATGATAATACATTAATACAGGTATTATGTATTTGTATTGGAACTTTCTTGCTGACTGTTTTAGCATACCATGTAGCCGGATTGGTACCGTTTTTCAGAAAAGCAGCAGGCATAAAATAGATTTTAATTTGCGGGTAAAGACAGGTTTCCGGGAAAGATAGAACCAGCAGATATATTATAGAATATATAAGGTTGTATTAAAATAAAACCAGGAGGCAATAATGGAACTTAAAAAGTTAAGTTTTCCTCTGACTGTCTGTAAAGTGGCATCAGAATGTGATATTAACTTAAATAAGGAATTTTATTTTGTTGGAAAGACAGATGAGGAATATTCGTTAGTATGTATTACAGAAGATACACCTGCAAATACGCTGGAACGTGATGATGGGTGGAAAGGGTTCCGGATACAAGGGAAACTGGATTTTTCAATGATTGGTATTCTCTCCCGGCTGGCTGGTATTCTTGCGGAGAACAAAATTGGAATATTTGCAGTATCGGCTTTTAACACGGATTATATTCTTGTGAAAGAAGAAAACTTTGACAGAGCTTTAAATGTATTAGCTTTAGCTGGATATGATATAGTATGATATAAACTGTTATACATGTTATATGACGGGCATATGGAACCTGCTGTCTTCTGGCAAAACTGGTAATATATCCGGCCATTTTATTATTCTGGTCTTTATTGTAAATTTATAGTGACAGATTCCACATACTATATAACAGCACTTATTCCATTTGCTACCATATAAATAATACCGCAATACCTCCCGTTTGTCTGAATAATTTAGCACACAATAAAATTTCCAGTTATAATTCCAGGTCTGCCAGCATACAGCAGGTTTAAGCATTTTATTATGGAGGTACAGATATATATGGATTTAGAACAATACAAAATAATACATCTTCTAAAAGAACAGTGGAAAAATGTTTCTATACCAATGCGATATACTACAGAAGAATATTATGATGTGAAAATGCAAAAAGATAGTGATGGTTTTCATGTTGATTTGATAAAAACAAAATTGGCAGAACCTATTTTTCATTACCCGGAGGAATATGACTTTCCAGATAAGCTGTATCAGGAACACTGGCAAAAGGCTTTTGCATGGGGAATTGTAGAAGAAATGGAAGGCAAACAGGAACTGGCTGCCTGTATTGAAACTTGCCCGGAAGATTGGTCAAACAGGCTGATTGTTACAGAGTTATGGGTTCATGAGAAGTTGAGGAGAAAAGGTATAGGACATGCTTTGATGGAAGTTGTAAAACAGCAAGCGGATTTAGAACACAGGCGGGCAGTTATTTTGGAAACACAGTCTTGTAATGTCCCAGCCATTAGCTTTTATTTGAAAGAGGGTTTTGAGTTAATTGGTTTTGATAGTTGCTGCTATTCCAACAGGGATATAGATAGAAAAGAAGTGCGGCTTGATTTTGGTTATTTCCCTAGAAAAAACAAGGTGGATAAGAATGACATTATTATCCGGGAAGAGACACAGAAAGAATATCATATAGTAGAAGAAGTTGCGTTGCGGGCTTTTTGGAATAAGCATCATTTAGGGTGCAATGAACATTTATTGGTTCACAAAATAAGAAAAAGTGAAGCATATGTGCCACAGATATCAAGAGTTGCAGAGGTGAACGGCCAAATTGCAGGTGTGATTTGTTATGCAAAGGCACATTTGCAAAATGGTGATGCGGAAAAAGAAATATTAACATTTGGTCCATTATGTGTGTTGCCAGAGTGGCAAGGTTGTGGTATTGGAGGAGAATTGCTTGAACAAACACTTGAATTGGCAAAACAACAAGGGTTTGAAGGCATAGTTATTTTTGGAGAACCAGATTATTATCCATTACATGGATTTAAGACTTGCAATCAGTTTGGAATTACAACAATAGATGGAAAGAATTTTGATTCGTTTCTTGGTATTGAATTGGTAGAAGGTGGACTTGCAGAATTTGGCGGTAAATTTATAGAACCAAAAGTATTTGAGGAACTGCCAGAAGAAGAAAATGAAGAACTAACTAAGAGATTTCGTACACCTGCAAAGCAAAAGTTTCCATGTCAGTGGGATTAACTAAAAGGAGAATGAAGTGACAGTCAAATAAATATTTCTGACATTGTGGAATTAGGAAAATCTTTGCTGTATATATGTAATATCAGTAAAAAAGTGATTGGAGAGAAATATGTGTGAATGTGTATTTTGCAATAAGGAGAAAATTGTAACAGACTTTGTATATGAGGATGAATTAGTAATGGCATTTATGGATATGGAGCCGGTTAATGAAGGACATGTACTATTAGTTCCAAAACAACATTATTTAGATGTGGATGAGATGCCAGATGAATTACTGGCACATCTGATGATTGTGTCAAAGAAGGTAGTGAAAGCATTAAAGGAGATATATCATCCAAATGGCTACAGTATTATGCAAAACGGCGGTGGGTTCAATGATGTGGGACACTATCACCTGCACATATTTCCAAGATATGAAGGTGATGGCTTTGGTTGGATTTATGGCAGTGAAAAAAAGGATGTAAATCCAGAAACCGCAGAGCGGATAAGAAAGCAGATTTTGGAAGAAGCATATTATATTCATTGTGAAAGGATTGGCAAATAATGATTAGAGAAGCAAATAAAAATGATTTAGATGAAATATTGCAGCTATATTTGTATTTACATGAGACAAGTATTCCACAAGATTCCAAGCAACTTAGGGATACTTGGGATAATATTATAAATGATACCAGCCATCATATTATAGTTTGTGAATCTGATGGCAAGATAGTAGCTTCCTGCGTATGTGTGATTATCCCTAATCTTACAAGAGGCGTCCGTCCTTATGCATTTGTTGAGAACGTAGTGACACACGAAGATTACCGTAATAAGGGCTATGCAACGGATTGCTTAAATTATGCAAAGCAGATTGCAGAAGATAAGCATTGTTATAAAATGATGTTGCTTACTGGTTCGAAAGAAGAAAGTACATTAAACTTTTACCGGAATGCCGGATATAACAGCACAGATAAGACAGCATTTATCCAGTGGATAGATATGTAAAGGAAATGGAGAATTATATGTTATACGAATTGGTGGCAAAACAGGAATTACAAGAAATATATGATGTGGTTTGCCACACGGTAAAAACGGTATATCCTAAGTATTATCTATTTAGTGAACAGTCCGGTTTTGGAATGAAAATTGAGTACAGACTGGATTAAATGTAAACAAAATTTAAAAACAGCACTTCTGGATTAATTCCAGGGGTGCTGTTTACTTTATAGGAAAGTTCAATATTTGTGTGTATTCCTTATTATTGTTTCTTTTTTATTGATTTTTAAATTAGCATTTTAGACAAGAAAAATAACCGTTTAGACAAATTTTAGCAAAAGCCTGGATAAAATTGTTAAAATAAAATAAAAAAGGAAGGGGGTCAGATAATAGTTAATTTCAAAGAAAAGATTGAAAAGTGTTTGGAACGGATAGCTGTTAAAAATACCAATTCAATCTTATTATTGTGTTTTTATGAGCCAAACATTCCAATGTAATTAAAAGGTGTAGTGCAAGAAAAAACACAGAAACAGAATCTCATTATTATAAAAAATATATTAAATGAGAATCTCTGGTTGTAGAAAATAAGGAATACTGGGAGGTAAGTTTATGAGAAAACAAAAATTTTTGACAGGTATGTTAATTTCTGCAATGGCTATTTCTGCAATGACAGCAAATTTTATTAGTGTATCTGCAGCAAGTATTAGCAGTGCTGGTTCTAAGCAAGTGGTTTCAGGGAATTCACGTGTTGTAGAGAAAAAGGAAATGCCAGATGTCTCTATAGCTGGTTCAAATGAACTTGGTAAGATGCAGGGGGTAGCAGTTGGAAACAAAATGCAGCGTTCTTCGGCAAATAGTGTAACAGAAACTTTTACAGGCATGCTTGAGGCTGAAGGTGATACAACATATTTGATGTTGACACTTGCTCCAGGAGAAATTATACAAGCTACTTTGGCGGGCCCAAATGATGCATCAATTAACTATGATATATTGCTATATACTGTTAATGATGGAAATCTTGGCACATGTGTTGCAGGATGTGGGTTAGATACTTATTTAAATGAATATCCAGACGGAGAAACAAAATCTGTAGAAGATGCATTATCTTATATCCATACTGGAGAAAGCAATCAGTCATATGCGTTATTTGTATTGGCGTCATCAGGCTGCAGTGATACAGAGCCATTTTCTTTGACAGTGAGCATTGATGAAGAAGGTTATTATGATGCAGCAGAACCAAATGACAATCCATTTGATGCTGTTGCTATTACCACAGGGCAAAAAGTAACAGGAAACAATTTGAATGTGTCAAATGACCAGGATTGGTATGTCTGGCAGGTGCCATCAACCATTTATGGAGTATCAATGAACTTGAGTGAAAGCAGTTATGCCGCTGAAATATACTATGCAATTGATGATGGCTCAATGGTATTAGTACAGCCAGAAAGTTCTGGAATATACAAATTGGGAAGTGGATATTATTATATACGTGTCCATAATGATAGTGATAATTTTGTAAGTTCAGACTATACATTATCATTTCAGTTATATGGAAATACGGCATCAAAGATAAATGTAGCTTTTAATGGAGACCAGGGTTCAAGCAAAGTAAATTATGGAGCAGGCTCATATTACCGTGCAAAATCAAAAATTTCGCCAGTTGTAACAGTATTAGATTCTTCAGGATACCCAGTGGCAGGCCAAAGTGTTACTTTGGTATGGCAGAGTGGTTGTTGGAGTGAAGGTTCAGGAAATTTTGAGAGGACGCAGACACTTACAACAGACATTAATGGTAAGGCTGCTTTTAATTTGTCATTGCCTCCAGCAATGGGAAGTTATTCATATGTAGGTGGTAGTGCTATAACGTTTGAACATTATTATGATACTGCTGCATTTGGAGTATTCTGTGGAAATGTTTCTAATACACAGCCTATGTATCATTTTGCTTATTCTAGTTATGATAGCCTCTCGGATTCACGAGGAGTAAATTAAAAACTGTATTTTAACAACTGAATATTGCAAAACTTAACTAATGAAAGTTCAAAAAACGAAAAAAGGG
>JAAWKM010000035.1 GCA_022797375.1 Lachnospiraceae bacterium | reverse complement strand
CAGGATTTACATATAAATCACAGATTTCCATAAGGGCAAGTATATCATCGCAATATCCTATAAATAATGAATTATCTGATACTATAGGATAATCCTGCATAAGTTTTTTATAATTATCCATAACTCCTGCAAATATAACATAACAGCCAGCACTGCAAGCCTTTGACAGCACATCCATAAAACTGCCTGTAATTTCAAATTCCAGACGTATTCCAACCACAACAAGCATAAACCTGTCTTCTGGCAGACCTGCTTTCTTACGTGAGAACTTCTTTTTCTGAGGTTTTAATTCAAATGTAAACCTGCTTTCTATAATGTCTTCTTCTAAATAAAGCTGTTTTTCTTCTTCTCTAAGCTTTCTGCCAAGTATTTTCATTTTATTTTTTGTCTTTGGCAGGGTTGAAAACGCAAGTGCCATTGAAGCACACGGAACAATATTGCCACATAAATCAGCAAGCATGCTTCCTGTCCCAACTGATAATATATAATAAGGTTTTACCTTGTTAATAACATGTGCAAGCACCTGCATCCTATATTGTAAAGGCAAGTTGCCTGGTATCTGCAAGAATGGCACTTTATATTCCCCAATATTAATCTGGGTCATATCATTATATTTTTCTAAAACCTCTCCCTCAAATAAATTATAAATAAGCATATATCCATCAGTAATATATTGTTCTGTTGTATTTACAATAATAACATCTTTACCTGAGTCTATTAATGCTTTTGCCCTTTCCTTTACTGTCCTTGTTGGTGCATGCATATCTTCCAGAAACTGGATTGTCAATATTAATACCAGGTTTTTGTTTCTTTCCATTAATGGAATTTTCACAAAATACTCCTTTAACTCCTCTGAAAATCCCTTATAAGACCTTTCATATAATTCATCCCACAATAAACGCGTTTCTTTATTAAAACTTACAAGTTTTTTAAGAGACCTTGGCTTAAACTGGTGCCATACAAAATACATATTTCTGTTATTTGCATTACTGTTAAACAAAATTTCCTTCAGGTATAAATTAGTATAACCTGGATTATTACTGATACTCATTAATATTGAATAAATTACCAGGTTATAATAATTATTATTTAAACCTTCCTGCTCCTGTTCACATAATAAAAGTTCACAAAAACAATGCCATAATTTAGTAATAAACTGTTCTTTTTCTATATTGTCTGTTCCTAATTCACACAAAAACTTAATAAAATCATTTATTTTTTCACAATTCTTTAAATCCCACAACTGTCTCATATAAGAACTGGCAGCCTGGTTTTTCTGTATTCCAAGAAAATAATTAATAAGCTGGCTTGTATTTAACCCACTGTCAAATATTTTTGCCTCTTCTGTATTAATATATATAATATTTTCAAATAAAGCAGAATACAATCTTTGTACAATATTATGCAAATCCTGTATATCCGTCACAAACCATAACTTTTTATCTGAATTCACATACTTATCTGCTATATCACAAAGACAGTAAAGAAGCTTGCCTTCGCATTCTTCAATTACAGAATAATATATATATACCAGGCTGTCATTATTATGGGCTTCAACAAATTTATTTAATTCTTCTCCCTGCTCCTCTACATAACAATATATTATCTGATGGCAATAACTTTCTGCTACTTCTTTAAGGCTCTTTTCTTCCATTCCATGTATTCTTGCCCCATTAGATGTATTTATAAATCTTATTTTATCAACGTTCTCTATTCTTCTTTCAATCCACCTTCTATATATATCAAGTGTTTTACTTGTATAAACCATTCCTCCGTCTATAGATTCTACTCTGCGCATATTCCTCTTGTCATGTAATTTCCTGCCTATCCCTTCTGCATGTGTATTTCCACCTGGATATCCCATATCAAGCCCTGTACAAATTACATTCTTACATTCCATGCGTATTGCCATATCTATGGCGAATGTTGCAACTGAACCTCCGCTCTGGTAAGAAACAAGACCGTTTTTTTCTGCATATTCCTTTGAAGGACTTATGCCCTCCTGGTATGCTATATAACGTTTTCCATTATATTCTGACACCAGGCTGTGTGCTGCCGTAGAAAGATATATTAATGGCACACCACAATTTTCTATTCCTTTAGTCTGCCACCTTGTGCCTTTCTTCGCATCAATTGCTACAATAAACCCTGGAAGTATATTTTCAGATATAAGCCTTTTAGCTGCCTTTCCTACACAGACAATTACAACATCCTCCCTGCCCTGGAGTTTATGCAGGTACTCAATACTGTTATCAAGTGAAGGCCCTGCTCCTGTAATTATTATATCTTTATTCTTAAATTTATCTTTAATATTGTCTAATGGCTCATCTCCCAGTTCCTGGTTATTTTCAAAATTATCAAGCATTACATTGATAAGATTGTCAGAAGAACTTATATTAACCCAGTAATTTTCAAGAAGTTCACGTATAGCATTGTCTTCTATAGTCTTAACTGAAGGATACCATATTTTATATGTCGTACTATTATCTTCATCTTCTTTCAGCCATTTTGCATAATCCTCTGCTTTACAGCATAATACTACCTTTACCCTGCTATCTGAAAGAAGCCCCTGCATATCAGTATACATCATACATATTCTAAGCTGCTCCAAATCACTTTCAAGAATTACTATTTCTTTAAAATATGATGAAGCTGCTATATACCTTGCATGATATCCCATTCCCAGCCCTATTATTACACATCTCTTTGCCCGTGCACTGTTTAAACCATCTCCATATATTACAGCTTCTTCCCATGGATTAACAGAAGAGGCAAGCGGGACTTGTCCATACTGTTCCGTTTCAACAGATAAAATTGCATCTCCTGTCTGTGCCCAGCTAAAAATATAATTTCTTGTTTCATTTTCCTTAGCATCCCTAAGTATATTATAAAGAGCACTATCCTTGTCCTTAAGAACATTAATATTATCTTCCCAGTAAACTAAAGGCCCATTGTCCAAAGCATTGACAAGACATGACTGGATATCAAAAAGCGCAGGTATAAGTTTGTTTCCATATATATCAGCAAGATATGTCTGGTTACCATTTTCTGAAACTTCAAGCAGTTCTTTCCATATAGGGAGTAAAAGTTCTATGCCTTCATTAAATCCTGTTTCTTCTGCATAATCAAAAAACTGCCCTCCATGCCTGGTCAGCCCCATAGTATACATATTCCCTTTAATATAATCCTGTTTCCTGTAAAAATAAACTGCCTGTGTTACAAGACGAAGCATTTCCCTGGCTTCTTCTAATAATCTTATCATATAATAATCCCCCATGCCATGTTTTAAGCAGCACAAATAACCATATAGAACAATATAGAATCATATATTACATTATAGCTTTTCCAGAGTTTCCTCCAGTACTGGTGTAAGGCTGTCTACTGCCTCAATTAACGCCTTATATATAGAGACTGAAATCTCTAATGTCTTTTTCATATTTTCATCTTCATCATCGGAAAGCATATTTACTGTCTGCAAATCTTTTGAAACAGAATTTGTTATATAAACATCAAGAATACTATAGGCATCCTGTTTAGCCAGGAATTTATTGATTTTGTCAACCTTTTTTAAATTTTTTGCTTCATTAACAGGATTATCCTCCCCTTTATTAATGATGCTGATAACCTTTTCTGCTGCTTTTATTCCTTCCTTTGACTTTTGCTTTATATCATTAAATTCTTTTCTAAGATGTATAATATTATCTTTGACTTCACTATATTCTTCATCTGAAAACGTATATGGCATTTTATCCAGCATATCATTAAATGAAAATTCTTCCTTGCAGTACTCATCAATTACTTCAGAAAGAGCCATAACCTTAGAACCGTGTATAAGTGCTCCTCCTTCTGTTGCGTCAATAACATTGATATCTTTTAAATCCCTTATAGAATTCTCAAACCATTCAAGATATATAAGCCAGTCATATCTTGACCATACCTTGCCACCATCTATGCTTTCAACAAGTTCCCTTCCCTCCTTATCACCCTGTACATTCCTTACAACTCCTCCAGCATGTGTTACGCCGCCACTGTATGCAAGGTCCTGGCCTATAAGTACAATATTTTTAAACTTCATGGAAACACATAACGAAAATGCTGCTGTTGCAACAGAACCACCACTATTATATCCAGGAAATTCCCTGTTAAACCTGCTATATAAATCATACATATACACAGAACCCCTGAACCAGATTTTACGTCCTATATGCATATCCATAAGATTACTTTTTGCTTCAAGTACACAAAACATTGGGACATTATGGCATCTTTCATCCCTAAGGTGCCATACTCCCTTTTTTGCATCTATTGTAATAATTGCATCAAATTTGATATCATGCTGTAAAAGGTATTTTACAGCAGTATCTGTTGCAAATATAAATGCCTTTCCCTCTGCCCTTTTAAGTTCATCTATATTTTTATCAAGTGAAGGACCAGCTGCTACAATAACCGCAGGAAGTTCTTCTGGTATCTTCCCTATAAATTCTGACACATAATTACTTTCTTTTATATATTTTAAATTTCTTATAGCATTATCAACAAGTGTAATTGACATATGCTTTTCTGTATCAATATTTACTTTTGCCATTTTATTGGCACCATGTACCACCCTTAAAAAACCAACAAACTCCTCATCATATACTTTATCATATACCGGATGGTTACATATTATCTGCGTTGGCACTGCCACCCAGTCCATATCACTTTGTAATAAATCACTAAATTCTCTTTCATTTATATTATTAATAAACAGGTAAACCCTTTTATCCTCCAAAATATCAACTATATTAATATTATTTAAAACATATAAAAATACTGATAAATCAGGTTCAAAAAGATATACACTTGCATCTGGCTTAAGCCTGTTTAACATTTCCCTTACAAATAAGGCATTACCCATGCCAAACATTACAACAGAAATACTAAGATTATGAAATTCATACTGGTCTGCCCATTTCTCTGCTTCTTTTAATGGTTTATATAAACTGTTAAGCCTGTATTTAGTATTATCTCTCTCCACTATAAGAGCTTTATTTCCATCCCTTGTTTCTGTTTCTTCTACATTACTATATGAATATTCTTCACTCTCAAACACATTTTTTAATCTTTTATACAGCTCTGGTCTCAGTCTTTCCATTAAAGACATGTTCTGTTCTAAACAGTCTCCCATATCAAGAAACTCCTTTCAATATATTTCTGTCTATTCCATATTTCCCAAAACCTCTTGCATATATTCTAAATAGTCATACTGCAATATATCTGCAAGTAATACCATGTCCCCATTCTGCAATGCCTCCATTGCTTCTTTTAGTGTATTTGTAATTTTCACTTCATCAAAAATAAATCCTTCATGTTCTGCCCTGAATGTAAAAAGTGTGTCTATGGCTGTCATCATTCCGCCAATTGTAGTTTCAAATTTGGCTAATGCTTCCTGCAATTTCTGCTGGTAAAAAAGTTCAACTACTTCTTCTACCTCTTTAACTGACTTCACAACTATTTCTTTCTGCTTGCCCATATACTGCCTCCTTAATTAAAATATCCCAGAATTCCAAAAAAATGAAGCTGGCCTTATGGCCAGCTCCATCCGACATACTAACAAACTTATAATTTTTATAATTAGCCAAGTAATGAGAGTATACCCTGTGTAGCCTGGTTTGCCTGAGCAAGCATAGACTGGCCAGCCTGCTGTAAGATTGATGAAGATGAGTAAGAAACCATCTCATCAGCAAGGTTAGCATCACGGATTTTGCTCTCTGATGACTGTAAGTTCTCAGCCATGTTATTAGCATTAGCAACAGTATGGTCTAACCTGTTCTGTAAAGCACCAAGTGCAGATCTCTGGATTGAAACCTTAGAAATAGCCATATTTACAATAGAAATAAGCATTGTAATCTGCTTACCAGCATCTGCAGCTCCAGCAATCTTAGACATAACTCCAGCAACAACTTTTGATGAAACACCTAAAGCACCAGCTGTCATTTTACTAATGCTGAATGAAATTACCTGGTTTGTATTAGCACCAACCTGGAGAACCTTATTCTTAAATCCACCTGAAAGAAGTGTCATTTTGTTGAACTCTGTCTGTGTTGCAATACGTGTAATTTCTGATGTAAGAGCCCTTACTTCCTTAGCAATAGCACGACGGTCAGCTGTAACGTATGTATCGTTAGAAGCCTGTACTGTAAGTTCCCTCATTCTCTGAAGTACTGAATGGATCTCATTCATAGCACCTTCAGCTGTCTGTATAAGAGAAATACCATCCTGTGCATTACGTGAAGCCTGGTTAAGACCTCTAATCTGTCCTCTCATCTTTTCACTGATAGAAAGACCAGCAGCATCATCAGCTGCGCGGTTTACTCTGTAACCTGAAGATAATTTTTCTGTTCCCTTTGCAAGAGTTGCATTTGTAATGCCTAACATCCTGTTAGCGTTTAACGCTGTCATATTATGCTGTACTATCATATTCAATTCCTCCTTGAAAATATAATCCCATCCATGAGATTAGTAATAAACTACTGATTTTTACTCCACAGTATCAGCCCGTACACATCAACCGGAGCAAGCGTTCTTACGAACAATTTGGTATCAATTACTTTACCTGTTATATATATCGGATAGCCGGTTAAAAACTTTAGTAACTTTATATAATTTTTTAAAATTATTTTTTTAGTATGGATATCTGCAAAAATGCAAATATCACTTGCGGCTGTCCACAAAGTATGACTGCCATTCCCTGTGCTGGTTAGACATATTTTTATAATATGAAACAGCGGTCTTATTACTTACCTTAAAATCCTTTATGTTGTTTCTTTTTGAAGCAACAAAAGTTTTAAATTTCTCTTTATTCTTATGTTCCAGGTTCTCTATTTCAACACCAAGACTTGTAATTATCCTGATAAAATTCTGCATTTCCAGTATTTGCTGCCTGTACTGTCCAGGATTTTCCTTTACAGCCCCGCTTATCTTATCATATAGTGACTGGAATCCATTATCTATACTTAGAACCTCATTAATTTTTAATTCTTTCTGGCTTACTATTCTGTCAAAACTGTCTACATCGACTTCTTCTTTACTTAACACCCTGTTCTGCTCTTTTGTAAGTTCTAAAAGTTCTTTTATTAGTTCAAGCTTCTTACGGAGTGAACCATGCAATACTGATATATATGTATTAATATTATCCATAATTTACCCCATTTCTTGTTGTTTATTTCAATCCACTTGCAACAGTCTGGAGCAAAGCTTTTATATTAATTGCCTCATGCCCTCTGAGGATGCTGCTTATGCTCTGGCTGCCACTGCCGTTAATTCTGGTTCTGGCAGCCTGTTTCCTCTGAAACACAGGAAATGCCAGTTATAAAGAACAACGTCAGCTTACATTATTAATTCTCATTACTTCTTTCCATGTATCACGCATAGTTTTAATATGCTTAAGGGCTTCATTCAATATATCTTTATCTTTTTTCATATTAGCTTCTACAAGCCTTCTGTATATATAATCATATACCCTGTCAAATTCATTTGCTACTGGATATTTCATATCAAGTGTGGCACGCAGCTCTACTATAATTTTCTCTGCCTTTATAATATTATTATTTGCTTTTGAAATATCATTTTCATCTATCCCTTCAAGCGCAATATTACAAAATTTTACAGCCCCATCATAAAGCATAAGGGTAAGCCTTGCAGGTGATGCTGTATTAATAGAATTCTGTTTATAAAAGTTTGCTGCATTTGTATTGCTATATTTTGCCATAACTAACCTCCATGTATGTGTTATGCTTTGTAGAATTACAGCGCAGGAATACTGTTATACACAATATCCCTGCGCCTGTACCAGCACTGTCTGTAATTTGACAGACAACAGCTATGTAATAATATTATTAGTTGTTGCTATTCACAGCTATGCTGTCCATAGTAACTATTAGTTTCCTCCACCTAACATGCTTGCCAGTGAATTTTGCTGCGACTGAAGATTAGCAAGAGCTGTCTCCATTGCAGAAAACTGTTTATAATACTTATCTTCCATTTCATCAAGCCTGCTCTGCCATTTAGAAATTTCATCTTTATAATCTGATAACTGTGAAGACATTTCCTTATCATTATAAAATGTCAGTGCACTGCTCATCTTAGTAGCCGACATCTTCTTCTGGAGGTCAGAATACAATGTTTCTGTAAGGCTTGTAAGAACACCTACTACAGCATCAGGGTTTTCATCTAACATGCTTTTAAGTACATTCTTTTTATCTGCATATTCTGAGTCATCTTCATCACCAAGTATATGGAGAAGCCCGCCTTCTTTATAATCCTTTGATGTCATAATACCTATTGAACTTAAGGCATACTTTTTACCATCTGATGATGTATATGTGCCCATCATATTATTCTTAAATGATGAAACAATTGCACCTAAAGTTGAATCACGTCTTAAAAGTGAGTCCTTAATCTTACCTTCCCACTTTTCTACTTCTGATTCACTCATAGCATCTTTTTCTTCATCTGAGAGCACATCATAATCATTTGCAGAACCAGCATTATAAAATGTATTCATTTCTTTAAGTAATGCATTATACTCAGAAACAAATTCCTTAATTGTATCATATACACCAGATGAATCGTTAGTTACTGAAATATTAATTACTTCATTATCAGCAGTTTTAGAAAGAATATTTAACTCAAGGCCTGCAACTGTTATATTAGTAGTGTCACTTGTGAGTGTCGCACCATTATACTCTATCTGTGTATCAGCAGCAGCAATTACTGCCATACCTGTACCATTTGTTGTATCCTCTTTATGCTCTGTGCCATTAACCTTCTCTAATCCAAGGGCAGCAAGTGCCTTTCCATCCCCGGCATCATCACCACTCAGAAAACCATTCATTTTAGCAGAATATTCTTTAGCAGCGGCATCAATATTTTTATTTACTTCCAGGGTTCTGTCCATGCGGTTATCAAAAGTGTAATCTGTATCTGGATCAAGTGTCACACCACTATTTGCAATATTAGTTTTTACTGCATCTATATCACTCTGTGAAAGACCGTTGCTTAATGCATTTTCAATTTTAGTCTTGTAATCATCCTTCTTAATAAGCTTTGCTGCTTCTTTATCTGCATATTTATCCTTTGCTTCTTTAAGCGCATCAGCCTGGGTTTTACCATCAGAAGTATCTAATTTAAAACCTTTATCTTTTAAATACTTTATTCTGTCATCATCTGTAACAGTATAACTGTCTTCCTGCTTAAGTGACTTTCTTACTTCGTCATCAAATCCGTCAAGCACGGAAGCTTTTGCCTCAGCTGTATATAATTCTGTTGCTTTTCTTTTTGCCTCTTTATCTGAATAGTCATTAGCAAGTGTTGTAAGCTTTTCTATAACGTCATCTACACTCTTGCCAGTCTGCAGGCCTGCCATTATACTGTCTGCTGTATTTTTATTGGCTGCTGAAAGGCTGTCATAACCTATAAGGTCTTTTAGTGCTTTTGTAGCATCCTGCTGGTTCTGGTCCATGGTAGCTGATGTGATTGTAAACTTATTATCCGCACCGCTCTTAGATGAACTTATAAAAAACCTCTGCTGTTTCTCATCAAATGAAGCAGTAAGGCCTGCATCATTTAATTTTCCAACAAAATCACTGATAGTAGTATCATCACCTACTTCAAGGAATACTGTTTTATTACCTGCTGCAACTTTTATCTGTGTTCCAGGTTCAAATCCAGCACCATCTAAATCTTTAAGTTTTGTCTTGGATGTTGCTGCTTCTGTCTTTACTTTGCCATTCTCATCCTTAACCAGATTTCCATCATCATCTTTAACAACTGCCCCTTTAAGCTTTCCGCTTGTAACCTTCTGTGCAGATGCAACCTGCTTTACTACAACAGAATATGAACCTGTTGCAGCTGCTGTTGTAGCCTTTGCGGTTACTTTTGAATTATTAGATGAGGTCGCAGCTTTAGTCATATAAGTAGATGCCATTCTCATCTTTGAAAGAGAGTTTGTATAGAAATTATAAATCTTTGTATTTAAGGATGCCCACTGTTCCTTTTTCCATTCAAGTTTTGTTCTTTTATTTTCTACTTTTGTCTGTTTAGTACGCTGTGCAGACATAAGTGCTGCAATTATGGACTCTGTATCCAGTCCTGAGTTAAGACCTGTCATTCTTATTGGCATTCTGACCACTCCTATCTTTTAAAATTTCTCATCGACTATGATTCCTGCCAGCTCCAATGTTTTCTTAAGCGCCTCTATAGACTCTTCTGGAGGAGCTTCTAGTACAAGTTCATCAGTATCTTTATCATATACTTTTATTGACACCCTGTTTGTTGCCTCATCATAATCATATTCACAACGTGTACGCTGCATTTTCAGCTTTGAATTCATGCCAGCAAATGCAGAATCAAGTGTGTCCTTTGACAATTTTTTCCCTTTTTCTAATTCTAATAAATCCCTTTCCACAGCATCACTGCTTTCAGAATCCTTTCCATTATCAATGGTGCTTTTTTGTGGTTCTGGCACTGCCTTTACAGGTACTGCAATCTTGTCTGGTACACTCTTAACCGGCATTTCTAAATTTTCAATTTCCATTGACATCTTACCACCTCCGTGTGATATTATTACTCCTTTGCAAAACTTTTTAGTAGTTTATCTTTACTCTATATCGGCATATTCCTCAGATTACTTAATATTTCCTGGGAACAGATTTTTAAGTGAACCCATATCCACCTTTGCCTGTGCTGCTTTTTTATTTTCTTCCTGTATCTGTTCATAAATTTCCTTCCGGTATATAGGAACAGATTTTGGTGCATTTATACCTACTTTTATCTGGTCTCCTTTTATTTCAAGAAGTGTAATTTCAATATTATTGCCTATAACTATTGACTGGTTTAATTTACGTGCAAGAGCTAACATGTTACCGCCTCCAATCTATTCTTCTTCCTGCCTTATAAGCTTATGCTTAATCTCATACTCTGGGCTCTCTGTTATAAGCTGTATGCCTTTTCTGGAAATGGAATTTATAATAAGAGGCGCTCTCATATTTACAGAAGTTTCTTTAACATCTTCTGGAATTGTAGCCATAAAAAATACTACAAGGTCTTCATCAGGGCATTCACCAATAGATTTAAGCATCCCTTCATTTATCTGGGGATTATAACTTTTGTCTACTTTAAATGGATTGACTATAGGAAATGCAAGTGCTTTTTCCTCTACACTCTGGAGCCATGAGAAAAAAGGTTCTTCTTCTGCATCTATATCATAGAGTATTGTATAATCCTTATAGTCCTCAAAACCTAATACGCCATTGTCAAAATGTATTACTTTCTCATCCCCTATTTCAATTTCTCCAAAATATTTTGTATCAATCTTCATTACTGCCTCCGTTTCAAAACCATAATGCCCCGTAAATATAAACGGGGCACCATAATTTATTTTAAATATAGCTTAAGAGCGAATTGCCAAGTATCTTTGAAGTTGCTGAAAGTGATGCCTGGTATAAATTATTTGCCTGTGTCATATTAATTAATACATCTGGTAAATCTACACCCTCATTTTCGGAAAGCTTATCTTCAGTATCAAGCCTTGTATCTAATAATTTATCATATGTGAGCTGTGTCCTGTTGTATTTAGCACCAAGGTCTGCCACAGCAATATCAAGCTTAACCTGTACAGTATCTATCATTGTAAGCCCTATTCCAAAAGACTCTGAGAGAACTTTTACACGGAGCTTTTTCTCATCTTCAAGTGTGATTTTTAAAGAATTAAGCTTGGCGAGTTCTTCTTCATCAGTAGTATTTTTTATAAGCTTCTCACATTCTTCAATTTTAGTCTCCGCCTCATCAAGATACTGTATATTCTGCTCTATGTACTCAATAGTGCGGTATATATCTGTGCTTATTGCATCCCTTGCTTGTGTATTTACATTAATTGTCTGGTTAAAATTGACTTCATACCTTATAGTCTGGTCTGCTGGTTCTGAATATTTAATTGACTTCTCTGTAACTGTATCATAACATTCTGCTTTAAAATACATTTCAGGGCGTACATCAAACTGCTTGAATTCTGATTTCAGATAGTCAACATTAATTGTTGCCTGGTTTTCCTGTATTGCATTAAACACATCTTTGCCAACAAGAACCTCACCTGTATCATAAAGATAAAGCACTTCATCATCTGCAACCTGGCGTACTGTTGAACTTGATGTTGAAAGTTCAATCCTTAAATCCCCTGTAAGTATATCGTCTGTTACATCTTCACCTTCTTTATTAGTAAATGTAAACTGGATTGCTTCATCCATACCTGTGTCAAAATTTACTTCTGTTGCACAATTGTTATATGCAAGCTGCAGGCGGTATGCTGTGGCAGTTGTTGCAGCACTGTCAACATATTCCTGTCCTGTACCAGTATCTGTGCTGTAAGATGGTCCACCTATAACTGATGTTACATTCCTGAAAGAATCATAGGTAAACTTCTCTGTTATCTTATACTCCAGGTTATCCGTTACAGCCGGAAATAAAAGTGATGTATCTGTGCGGTATCCCGTAAACAGGTAACGTCCTGAATAATCTGCGTTAGCCTCACTCTGGAATATTCCTTCTACGTTTTTCTTAAGTGTCTGTATTACTGACCTTCTCTGGTCAGCTTCCATTTCATCAACATTACCCTGTACAAGAAAGCCTTTCATTGTAGTAAGCATCTTACCTATATTTGTTAAAGCGCCTTCTGTCATATCCATCCAGTTAAGGGCATCCTGTACATTTTTCTCAACATATTGTGTAACCTGTGAATATGTTGTTCTTAACTTAAGGGAACGTACTGCAACAGTAGGGTCATCTGAAGGTCTCTGTATTTTCTGCTGTGAAGTATACTGTTCACCATATTTTAAGAGTTTATTCTTTGCATTAGCTATATGGCTTTTAGCACTGTTAGAAATCATGGTATTGGTTACTCTCATAACTTGTACCTCCGTTTTTGCATTTTACAAATTTAATCTATTTATAATCCCATTTCATTAATAAGTTTATTTAATACATCGTTCATTACTGAAACGACCCTGTATTGTATATTCAAAAGGTTCTGTACCTCTACAAGCATCTGGCCTTCTTCATCCTCATCTACGCCAGAAACTGCCAGCCTTCTGTTATCAACTGATTCAGTAATATTCTGCGCATTTTTAGCACAATCAATCATCTTTTTAGAATCAACACCTATAGTTCCTGTTAAAACCTGTAAAAATGATACAGGGTCACCCTGCTTGAACATAGATGTATCACTCTGCAGCCCTGCAAGCAGTAAAAGGTTCTCTGCTTCTTCAGCGCCACTGCCATCTACTGAGCCTGTAGTATCACCTTTAGGGTCTCTTGCAGAACCTGCTATAAGCCTTCCATCCTTTACCATATCCCTGTTAGCGGAGAAATTGCCACCAGTCATAGTATAATATGAAGCTTTCTCACCTTCATTTACCACTGAATTAAATGTAAATATTGCACCATCTGCATCAGTTGACCTGTATACCTCTTCAACTACTTTGCCAGTTGCTTTATCAGTTATTACCATATGGTTATATGTTATATTGCCTATTGTAACAGGGTCACCATCTGCATTAGTTTTTTCTGTTATCTCATATAAATCAGTATCCCCATAATTCTTATCTATATATTCATCATAAGCATCTTCTGTAAATACTTTATCACCATCAAGATAATAGTATCCATCCTTTGAACTCTTTAAAAATTCAGTCATGTCCATCTGGTTTGATGATGTTGCATGCTTAGCTACAAATAAGTCAACACCTTTATTGCCATACATATCATAGCCCCTGTTCTGCTGCTGGTTAAATGTCGCAGAAAGAGTCCTGGTAAATTCGTTTATCTGTGCCAGGTAGTATGGAATCCCACGGTAAGCTATAGAATCACCTACACTGGCATTAACACCCTTATCACCTGCTGCCGCCAGTTCCCTGTCAAGATATGCCATATCCTGGTCAGAAAGCGGGTTAGTCAGTTTAAATGTGTATGTATATGTACCATCTGCTGCTACTGCAACACTAAATGAATCGTATTTAAAATCTACTACGCCAGCTGTTATTACGCCATCTGCTGCTGGTATATTAAGCTTTGCAAGGTTTGAAGCAGAACTGGCACTTGATGGGTCTGCTATAATTGTAAATGTATTTTCACCTTCATCATAACCCGCAAACTCTGCCTGGAAATTCTCTCCGTTATTACCATCCCTTAACTCAAACAATGCCTGCAGCTGCCCGCCAAGCTGTGTATTCCTGACATTAAATTTCTGCCCGTTGCTCCATGAAAGCGTATACAGCCCATCTATATCATTCTGGTTTACATGTGTTTCAGATGGTTTAAGTTCTATACGGTTATAGACGTTGGTATCTACAAGCACCCCGCCGCCAAGGTAAACCATATACTGGTATATGCCATTACCATCAGCAGGCGGCTTCTCCACAACATCAACATCCGCAAGAAGCGAAAGTTCATCAATAAGCCTTGCCCTCTGGTCCCTTAAGTCATTTGCCCTGCCACCAAATACTTCAAGCGATGTTATCTGCTTTGTAAGTGATGTTATCTGGTCTGCATAAGCATTTATCTGGTTTACAGTTGTATTTATCTGCAGGTTTATTTCACTCTGCATCTGCTTATAATTCCTTGTCATTTCATTGGCATACTCTGCAAGAGTATCTGCATAGCCTGTGGCTTCAGTACGTATTGTAGTATCCGCAGGGCTTCTTGTAAGGCTTGTAAGCCTGTCAAAGAAATTATTTAAAGAGTTTGACAGCCCTCCGCTTTTACTGTCTGCAGCATATAAATAATCCTGAAGGCTCTTCATATAATACTCTGATGTGCTGTAATAACCAAATATTGCATTATTTTTACGGAATTTATAATCATAATACTCGTCACGTGTACTATTAATGGAAATAGCTTCTGAACCTGTTCCTATCATTCCAAAAGATGTACTTGTCGAGATAGGGCATTTGGTTACCTGCTCAGCCCACTGCCTTGAATAGCTGTCTGTTTTAATATTGGATATATTATGTGCTGTTACATTAGCATGTGCCCTGTATGCTGCCATTCCTGATGACGCTATACTTAATCCTAAAAATGTTGATGGCATATTTTACCTCATTTCTGCGCTTGTTATTTTAATCATGCCTGCACCCAGGCGCAGGTACAGGCTCTTGCATCTATATTATTTATTATGCCAGCCTCTCAATAAGGTTCTGCAGCATCTCATCAATTGCATTGATATATCTTGACGCTGCATTAAATGCATGCTGGTACTGCAAAAGGTATACAAGTTCTTCATCTGTAGAAACACCTGATATTTGCTGTCTTTTCGCCTCAACCTCATCTGTAAGCCCTGTCTGGTGTTCAAGCATGCTGTTCCATATCATGCCTTGTGTACCAAGACCTTCTATCATTTCTTCATAATATCTGTCAAATGAATATACAGTAAGTGTATTAGGGTCAAGTGCTATTGTTTCTTTCTGCCAGTTTGCTATAAGGTCTGTAAACATATCCTGTGCATAAGCACCTGTTCCTCCTGCAAGCGGGTTGACCTTTACTGGGAGAAGTGAATAATTGGCGAGCACCTTATCATTCATTTCAAGGTTGTTTATTGTATACTGTGAGAAAATATCATCTTCTGCTTCTTCATTATATACAAAGAGTTTATATTTTGTATTGCCCTCACTATCAGTATACTCAAGCGTTGCCGGAACCGGGTTGCCATCTTCGTCAAGCAGGTCATCACCGTTTTCATCCTTGCGGTATAATGGTGCATCAAGTATTATAACCTGGTATCTGTCTGTTGTCCTTCTCTTAAACAGTTCCTCGCCAATAGTTAAATCATCATCTGTGCCAGTAGGGCTGTTTACTACATCCAGTATCTTATATGTACCATCCTCCAGTGTAATATCTTTGCCATTAATATCTGTGCCTGTTATCCCATTTGCTTCAAATTCAATATTAGGACAAAGCACATCATTAATCATTGTAACCATATCATGCACAAATCTGTCAAACTGGGCCTCTATCTTAGTAAGAATGGAATTTCCTGTTGTATTATTATATATCTTTACATCTTTTTCAAACTGCGCATATTCAAGCTCATACGCCTCATATGCTTCATCAAATGCATCCTGGTCAACGATGCCATTCTCATCCCTGAAATCTGTTTCTTGTGGTTCTTTTGGCGCTACTGGAAGGTCTGTGTAATTGGCAAATTTCTTTCCACGTGCAGTAAGTATTCCATAAAGGGAACCTGTGTCTGTCCTGTCTTTATTAGAATATGCTGTATCAAGGTCATACACATCACCAAAACCATTGTCAGACCACACTACTTTATACATGCCTGTGTCTTCTGACAATTCTTCACAATGCATATGGTAACTCTTGCCCTCAATAACAAGAGGGGCCCCATCTATATATATCTGCATCTTCCCATCTACATCTTCCTGGGAATAATAATATGTAAGGCCTGCAAGCTCATCCATAAGGGAATTTCTTATATCCCTGTAGTCATTTGCATTCTGCGTGCCTGATGCTTCCATTTCTGTAATAATTGAATTATACTTTGCGATTTCTTCGCCTATTTTATTAATCTTCTCAACATTTTTATATATTTCTTCATTAAGGCCTTTCTGGTAATTCGTAAGCTCCCTGTAGACATCATTTGCCCTGTCTATAAAAGCTTCTGCGCCTGCAATAAACAGCTTACGGTATACAATGCTTCCCGGGTCTGTAGACAGTGTTTCTATCTGTGCCCAGATTTCATTCAGTGCGTACCTGAATTCCACACCTTCCATCTCACCAAATACATCTTCTATCTCACTTTCTGTTTCAACAAGTTTACCATAGAATGACTGCCTGGAAAATTCCAGCCTGTATTCTTTGTCAAGGAACTGGTCACGTATCTGCCTTATCGTATCAACCCTTGTTCCCATTCCAATCTGTGATATGTGTTTGTCTGTAACCTTATATGTCTGGTATGGCATATCAGCATTAATATTCTGCTGTCTTGTGTAACCTGGTGTTTTTGTATTTGCAAGGTTATGTGATGTAGTATTAAGCCCTGACTGTGCAGAATGTATCCCCTGCACACCAACACCAAAACTTGTAAATAAACTTCCCATCTCGTATCCTCCACTGCTTTATATTATTCCACTTGTAATATCCAGAATTATTAAAACCACCCAAATACCCCGCAGCAAGCTATGGGGCATGGCCCACGTCTGCTTTAGCAGGTACGCCCCAGGAGGCGGGGTATCTGGCCCCGCGGGCACGCCCAGACTATGCAAATATATTTGCATAATCCTCACTTTGCCCTAGCGGGAATAAAAATAACGGATACCTCCAGGGGGAACTGTTAAAACCCTCCAGGCTGGCATGTATGCCCAGCCTGGAAATAATTACTACTGCTTTGCATCAAACCCATGACCTCCATAATCTGAAGTGTAGCTGTTTGTTGCATTACGGTTGTAATTATTGTTCCCTGGTGACATCCGTGTACTTTGAATAAAGTTCATATTAAACTCTATCATTTCAAGGGAATTTTCAATTAAATCTTTATTTCTTTCATTAACCTCCACAAGACGCCTCATAGTAGTCCGTAGCGAATCATGCAAGGCTGCAAGCGTTTTCTTCTCTTCCGGCTGCTTTGCCATAAGCCTTGTAAGTGATGTAAGGTCAAGTTGTTCTGGTGTCTTATTAAGAACTACTCCTATATTCTTAATAACCTCTTCCCTTTTATGCCCGATAACTCCCGCCCTGTCTATCAAAAGCTGTTCCTGTGCAGTTATTTCCTTTAACTCTTCCAGGTCATTTTTTACCAGTATCTTTGTCTTTTTCTCTGATACAGGCACAAGCTCTTCATAGACTGCTTTTTCAGCTTTAAGCGTGCTAATAAGTTCTTCAATTAAACTAGCCAATTCTAAGCCCTCACTTATAAAATGGAATCAAAATACCTGCTAACCATCTTATCTGCAATTTCCTGTGCAGATACATTATATGTGCCAGTGGCAAGTGCATCCTTTATCCTGGAAACTTTGTCTTCCCTTATATCAGGTGAGGCTTTAATTGCTGTCTTAGCTGTCTGGTAATCCTGGCCCTGCTTTGAAACCTGATATTCTTCCTGGATATTTACACTGCCAGTTTCTTTAGCTTTCTTTGGCTTTGTTGCCTGGTATAACTGGTTAACTTTATTAATAGCGTCTATTCTCATAAAACCACCACCTGTTTCTATCCACGCTCGGTAATTTCACGGAGTGCGGCTGCATTTTAATTAAATACATGGCTTGACCCCATAACAGTGGGAGGATACCGATTTCTCTCCGCCCGCCACTGCCGTCCAATACTAATGTACCTGTTGTATCTTTTCCTGGCTTTATCTTTGCAGGCATAAAGTTAAGCTAAACAGGTTACACCAGTTCTGCGTATGCAGTTTAATTTTTATGTTTCATAATATTTATCGGTAGTATTTTGCTTTACTTTAGTGGTTTTTAAAAATTTCGCAAAAATCAAATGTTGCAAAGTAATCTTCTGGTGTTTCTGCCCTTCGTATCATCTGTACACTTCCATCTTCTTTTAAAAGAAGTTCTGCAGATTTAAGTTTTCCATTATAATTATAACCCATGGAAAATCCATGTGCCCCTGTATCATGTATGAATAAATAATCCCCTGGTGTAATTTCTGGAAGCATCCTGTCTATTGCAAATTTATCATTATTTTCGCAAAGTGAACCTGTAATATCATACTTATGTCCACATGGTTCATTTTCCTTGCCAAGTACTGTTATATGGTGGTACGCCCCATACATTGCCGGACGCATAAGGTTTACTGCACATGCATCTACCCCGATGTATTCCTTATAAATATGTTTTTCATGTATTGCTTTTGTAACAAGACCGCCATAAGGCCCGCACATAAAACGCCCAAGTTCTGTAAATATAGATATATCCCCAAGCCCTGCTGGTACAAGTATTTCCTCAAATTTCTTTCTTACACCCTCACCAATTACAGCAATATCATTTGGTTCTTTGCCTGGTTCATAAGGTATTCCAACACCACCAGAAAGGTTAATAAATGATATATCTGCATTTGTCTTTTCTTTTACTTCAACAGCAAGCCTGAACAGTATCCCTGCAAGTTCAGGATAATATTCATTAGTTACTGTATTGCTTGCAAGGAATGAATGTATTCCAAATTTCTGGACACCCTTTGCCTTAAGCCTTGTTATTGCTTCAATAAGCTGTTCTTTTGTCATGCCATATTTAGCATCCCCCGGGTTGTCCATTATGTCCGTACCCATTTTAAATATCCCGCCCGGGTTATAACGGCAGAATACTGTTTCTGGTATTCCTGCTGTTTCTTCCAGGAAATCTATATGCGTAATGTCATCAAGGTTTATATATGCGCCAAGTTCCCTGGCTTTTTTATACTCACAGGCAGGTGTGACATTTGATGAAAACATAATGTCAGAACCCTTAAAACCACATGCTTCTGACATCATAAGTTCTGTAAGTGAAGAGCAGTCCGTGCCACAGCCTTCTTCCTGGAAAATCTTTAATATAAATGGATTAGGTGTTGCTTTTACTGCAAAATATTCACGGAAACCTTTATTCCATGAAAACGCAGCTTTAAGAGCACGTGCATTCGCACGGATGGCTTTTTCATCATAAATATGAAAAGGGGTTGGGTATGTTTTAACAATTTCCTCAACTTGTTCTTTGGTTACAAATGGTATTTTATTCATTTCCACTCTTCCTTCCTATAGGTATAATTCCAATTATATTTTTAATATATCCCTGGTAAATCTTTGTGATTTTAACATATATCCTGGACGATTTCAATATCTGGATAATGCCAGCCATGTCCGTTTCCCTTCGGGATATAAAAAGATACTTTTTCTTGTATAGCATAAATTTCTCTTTTCTTGCACATTTGCATTATTTACCCTATAATAATTAAAACAATGCTTTAACATAGCCTGCCTGCAGGCTTACAATGCAAATATATAATGAATAAAAGGAGGAACTGCCAGTATGGGCGCAGACTTGAATTTCTGGAAGTATAAGAAAGGGGTTGTGCATAACGACACCAAAGTTTATGAAATAGCATGTTGTGACGGGGAAATATTTGACGGGCTGGAAAACCTCCCAGTAGATGAAATTATTGAAAAAATCCCATCCGCTTTTCCCAGCTGGGATTTTATAAATAAATATAATTATGAAAAAGACGGGTGTGGTTCATTCCAGGTTTTTACTACCCCGCAAATTGTCAGGTTTGATTGTTATGGCATGTCTGGACCTGATATGAACTTGCTTATTGATATTATGCATAATTATGGCTGCCCACTATATGACCCCCAGGTACAGGAAAGATTTGATTCATGGACAGACAGGTAAAACGGGATGCCACTTTAATGCATTGGTGCAATACATAAACAGATTGAAAAATATATGGATTGAAAGCCTCTGCCATAAGCTGTATAATTGTAGCGGACGGTATTTTTTTACTTAACCAGATGGGGATTAATGAAACAATTAACTGAAATGGAGATAACAACATGGTTAAAAAAATTGATTTAGCAGGACAATGGAATTTTAAGCTCGATGAAGCTAAGGAAGGTATAAGCAAGGAATTTTATAAATCACTTCCTTCTGGCACAATACCACTTCCAGGCACTACTTCTATGGCAAAAAAGGGAATTCCTTCTGATGTAAGGGAAACGGGGTTTCTAACAGACCCATATCTTTTTGAAGGATATGCCTGGTATTCCAGGGAAATATCCCTGGACAGTGAAGACCTTGGCAAAACTATTTTTCTAAACCTGGAAAGGACAAGGCTTACTAAAGTATGGGTAGACAATGAATTTGCAGGCGGGGCAGACAGCCTTACAACACCACACAGATATAATTTATCGGGGTTCATTAAAAATAAAAATTTCAGGCTGACAGTGCTTGTATCAAATACAGATTACCCTACAAAGGGAGGGCATCTTACATCACCTGATACACAGACTAACTGGAATGGTATTATTGGTGGTATTTCACTAAATATTTATAACAATATTTATATACAAGATATAAAAACTTACCCTGATACAGATAAAAAAAGCGTAAAAATAAAGGCCACTGTTATAAACAATACTGAAAATAACACTGTTCTTCCTGTAAATACTGTGGCATCTCTTTATGATATTAATGGATATACTGGCATAAGTGCAGATGCACATTTAGAAAATATCCCATTCCCTGCTGGTACATCTGTATATGAATATGAATATTTCTTAGGTGATAATGCCGCATTCTGGAGTGAGTATACACCTGTTATTTACCATCTTTCTCTTGCAATAGAAGGTACTGCCGAAAAGACAGAAACCACATTTGGCCTCAGAAAGTTTTCGGCAGAAAATATGGATTTTCTTATAAATGGTACAAAAACTTTCCTGCGTGGAAAGCACGACGGGCTTATATTCCCACTGACTGGCGCTTTTCCAACATCTTTGGATGAATGGCTGCGTATTATGGGAATTGCAAAATCTTACGGCATAAACCATTACCGTTACCATACATGCTGCCCTCCTGATGCTGCATTTACTGCTGCTGATTTACTCGGAATATACATGGAACCACAGCTCCCATTCTGGGGGACTTTAACTGCCCCTGGTGATGAAGGGCATAATGAAGAAGAGCAGCAGTATCTTATTAATGAAGGTTTCAGGATGCTTGATGCTTATGGAAACCATGCCTCTTATTGTATGATGTCACTTGGCAATGAGTTATGGGGAAGCAAGGAACGCATGGCAGAAATCATTACAGACTATAAAAATACTGATAACAGGCATCTTTATACACAAGGCTCCAACAATTTCCAGCATACACCTGTAATTCTTCCAGAAGATGACTTTTTTGTTGGCGTACGCTTAAGCAAAAACCGTCTTATAAGAGGTTCTTATGGAATGTGTGATGCCCCGCTTGGCCACATACAATGGGATGAGCCTTCTACATGCCATAATTATGATGATGCCATACATCCTTCTGATACTAGCAGTTCATTATCTGGCAGTGGAGAAGAAATTGAGATACAGTATGGTACAGGCGTAAAGAAAGTTAAAGCTGCAGAAAGCAATAGTGTATTAATCCCCCAGATTCCTGTAGTAACACACGAAATAGGCCAGTTTGCAATATATCCTGATTTCAGGGAAATAGAAAAATACACTGGTGTATTAAAAGCACGTAATTTTGAGGTGTTTAAAGAAAGGCTGGAAGAAAAAGGAATGATTGCACAAGCTTATGATTTCTTCTATGCCAGTGGCAAACTTGCAGTACAATGTTATAAAGAAGAACTGGAAGCTGCTGCAAGAAGCCACCTTATTGCAGGCTGCCAGATACTCGACCTCCAGGACTTTACAGGCCAGGGCACTGCACTTGTTGGCATTCTTGATGCTTTTATGGACTCTAAAGGGCTTGTAACTCCAGAAGAGTGGGCAGGATGGTGTTCTGATGCAGTTCTTCTTGCAGAATTTAACAAATATGTGTATACAGCAGGCGGTGAATTTAATATCAAGCTTGCAATGCGTTATTATAATCCTGAAAGTCTGGATGGCAAAATACTTAAAACAGAACTGGCACGCAAGAATAACCGAACTGGCACGGGAAATATAATTGGTACAATAGAAACAGAAATTCCAGAAAATGTAAAAGGACTCGCAGAACTTGGGGAAATTTCATTTAAAATGCCTGATGTTACAGAGCCAGAGGTGTACACACTTAACCTTTCAATACCAGGCACAAATATCCATAACAGTTATGAAGTATATTGTTATCCTGCTAATGAAAACATACAAGATATAACTACAAGTTCTGGAACCGCTGCCAAAAACCCTGTTGCTGCTGTTAATACAGATACAAATGTTACAATAGAAGAACAATTTTATACTACAAATAACTTCCAGGAAGCTTGCAATATGCTTAATAAGGGAATGCGTGTGCTTTTTCTTCCTGCTGAAACAAAGGAAAGCATCGAAGGCTTTTATTGTACAGATTTCTGGTGCTACCCTATGTTCAGGGATATATGTGAATGGATGAAAAAACCTGTTGCTGTTGGTACAATGGGACTTCTTATACAAAACAAACATAAAGCACTTGCACAGTTCCCATCGCATAAATATGCAACACCACAATGGTATAAAATAGTATCACATGCTTCATGTGCAATACTTGAAGATGTTACAGAACCAGGATATACACCTATAGTACAGATGATTGATAATTTTGAAAGAAACCACAAGCTTGGTATTTTATTTGAAGGGAAAGCAGGAAATGGAAAACTACTTGTATGCACAAGCAGGCTTTCTGAAATCTCTTCTTATCCTGAGATAAAACAGTTTATAAAATCAATTACAGATTATGCGGCATCAGATAGTTTTAACCCGGAAATGGAACTTGATTTAGAGAAGTTAAGAAAATTATTCTAGTATAATAAATAATAAAACCAGGTTTCCATGTTACTTATAAATACAACAACAGATGTTTTATACAATACAGGGAAGCTTTAAAATGCTTCCCTGTTCATGTAATATAATTAAATACTATATAATTTCCTTAAATTCTTCCTGCTGGTATTCTTTTAATATATGTTTATAAAGAGTCCTTGCAGCAGGAGCCATAAATCCAGGGTTTAGTGTTGCAATACCAATTATTCTGTATGTTTCTGGCTCTACTGGGTAACAGTCTGTTTCATATGGTATATCATTCATAACCATTTCTGGCATAATACATATCCCAAATCCATTAGCAACCATAGCTATTGTTGATAAATCATCTACTACATGGTAATTTGACTGGATATCCAGCGAATTTTCCTTAAGGAAGTTCTGTATATCTGCATCTGTTGACTCCCTTTGTGTAACAAACTGGTGGTTTCTCATTTCGCTAATTCCCATATATTTTTTGCTGCCTGCCTTTATTGTTCCTTTTGGCATTACACACAAAAGCCTGTCTTTGTATAATGGCTGTATAGGAATATCCGCAGCACTTGAAACAGACAGAAAACCAAGCTCTGTTACCCCGTTCTTTATCCAGTATGCCACATCATCATATGTACCCTGGAATACTTCTATAGTTATATCTGGATATAGCCTTTTAAATGAATTCATTATATCTGGCATCCAGTTAGTACATACACTTGAAAAACAACCCACCTTTACCTTGCCTTGCTTAAGCCCGTTAAATTCTGCAACTGCCTGCTGTAAACTCTCATCGCTGTTTAAGACAGCATTGACATAAGGGAGCAAATGGTTTCCATAATTAGTAAGGGTAACTCCCATTTTACTTCTTATTAGCAATGAAAACCCAAGTTCATTCTCCATAGAAGATATTGCATGGCTTATCGCTGAAGGAGTAAGCCCCAGTATATCCGCCGCTTTCCTGAAACTTCCTTGTTCTGCTACTGTTTTAAATACCTGGTATGTTAGTAATGTCATATCTATGCTGCCCTTGAACATTTATAAAGCAGGTCTTCCCAGCGCCTGTCAACTTCCGCCTGGAACTGCTCTATAAGCCCTTCATTGCCCTTTTTAAATAAATGTTTAAACCTTCCCTGTACTCTCAGGAAGTCTTCTATTGGAAGTTTATTCTCCGGCTGGTATGACAGTATCCATTTGCCATTGTCAACCTCAAAAAGAGGCCAGTAACATGTTTCAACAGCAAGCCTGCATATTTCCATAATTTCAGAAGTTTCATATCTCCATCCACGCGGGCATGGCGTCATTATATTAAGAAATGCTGCGCCTTCTGTATATATTGCCTTTTCAGATTTCATATGTATATCTTTAAAATCCTTAGTAAGTGTAGTCTGTGCAACATAAGGCACATAATGGTCTGCAATAATACTTGTCAAATCCTTGCGGTTCTGCATTTTGCCATCAGATTCCCTGCCAACTGGTGTAGTAGTAGTATCTGCATACATAGGTGTTGCAGAAGAACGCTGTATTCCTGTATTCATATAAGCCCCGTTGTCATAGCACACATATACTATATCATGTCCACGTTCCATTGCACCAGAAAGGGACTGGAAACCTATATCATATGTACCACCATCACCGCCAAATGTTATAAATTTAAATGTTTCATCTGCTGGCAGTTTCCCACGTTTTTTTAATGCCTTATATGCAGTTTCAACGCCACTTAATGTAGCACCTGCATTCTCAAACGCATTATGTATATAGCTGTCTTCCCATGATGTATATGGATACATAAAAGAAGAAACTTCCAGACATCCTGTTGCATTGCCTATAACAGCCCTGTCACCTTCGTGCAGCGAACGTAGTACCGCACGTACTGCTATTGTAGAACCACATCCAGCACACATACGGTGTCCTGGAGCAAGGCGTTCAGGTTTATCCATCATTGTTTTTAAACTATAATCACTCATTACTGCCTCCTTATTGTTTGCCAGGCCTGCCAGAACATTTTTCTGGTACAAGCCAGATATCTTATCTTGTAATTGTATATCTGGTCAAATATTATACCACTGCTTTTTACATGGCACAAGTATAAATGAAATAATCCCCACATCCGTTTCATAAAATTTCCAGTTATCCTGTGCTGGGAAATGGACGCAGGTTTTCCAGTGCCAGGCTGTTTATTCCACTCCAGGGCACGCTTCTGCTACGGTAACCCACGCAGCGGCACATAAAGCCCCTGTGCCCCAAAAGGAACTTATATGTTTCTTCTGCCACACAGGGGCTTAAATGCCGGCGGGGTTAAAGTGCACCTGGCATGGAATAAATCAGCCCTGGCATATGGAACCTGCTGCCTTCTGGCAAACCCGTAATTATAACTGGAAATTTTATTGTGTGCTAAATTATTCAGACAAACGGGAAATGCTGCAATATTATTTATATAACAGTAAATTTAATAAATATTGTTATATGGTGTGCGGAATATATCACTGCAAATTTACAATAAACCCCGGATAATAAAATTAACAGTTTCCAGTTATATTATTCATTTTGCCAGAAGACAGCAGGTTTCATGTGTCCAGGCTGGTATTATTCCATGACAGGTGCACTTTGGCATCGCCGGCGCTTGGATCCCGTACTTTGGGATTTTATGCGCCGCTGCGTATGCCAACGTAGTGCAAACGTGCCCTGGAATGGAATAATTCAGCTGGACACGGAAAACCTGCGTCCATTTTTAAGCAAACACAAGATAACTGGAAATTTTATAAAACGGACGTGAAATAATCCCCACATCTGTTTCATAAAATTTCCACAAAAAAGCAAAATACAGGCTAAGCGCTATGCTTAACCTGTATTTCTTTATATAATGCATATTAAATGATTGGCATATTAATAATCAAATGTCTCCATATATTTCATATATTTAACTACCATAAGTGCTATCTTAAAAGTTATTGCATCATCAAATACCCTTAAATCAAGCCCTGTGCTTTTTTCAAGCTTATCAAGTCTGTATACAAGTGTATTCCTGTGTATATAAAGCTGTCTTGAAGTCTCGGAGACATTTAAGCTGTTCTCAAAAAATTTATTAATAGTGGCAATTGTTTCCTCATCAAAATCATCAGGAGATTTATTGCCAAATATTTCTTTTATAAACATTTTACATAATGGCATCGGAAGCTGGTAAATAAGGCGGCCTATTCCCAGGCTGCTATAAGCTATTACATGCTGGTCACTATAAAATATCTTGCCAACATCAAGTGCCATCTTCGCTTCTTTATATGAACGCGAAACATCTTTAATCTCATTAACAATAGTGCCAT
Organism: Lachnospiraceae bacterium; assembly: GCA_022797375.1. Classification (GTDB taxonomy): domain Bacteria; phylum Bacillota; class Clostridia; order Lachnospirales; family Lachnospiraceae; genus Butyribacter. The sequence continues at coordinate 1,042 of JAAWKM010000035.1, read as the reverse complement.
ATGCTACATGTACCATTGTCATGGCTTCTGTATTAAGCATATCAAGAATTACTTTTGCTGTCTTTTCCATATCGTCATAACTCTCGTTTTGCTTAACCTCTTTTACAAGAATTATATTCCTTTCGTCTACCTGTGTAATAAAATCCCTTGTTTTGCTTGCAAAAAGCCCTTTAACTGTTTCAAGTGCATTCATATCTTTTTCATTCTTAGTTTCTATAAGGAAAACTATCCTTTTGATACTTGTATCAATATGAAGCTTTTTTGCACGGTTATATATATCAACAAGCAACAGGTTATCTAATAACAGGTTCTTAATGAAATTATCTTTATCATATCTTTCTTTATATGCAACTAAAAGATTCTGTATCTGGAATGCAGCAAGCTTGCCAACCATATATACATCATCACTGTCACCCTTTGCAAGAATAACATACTCTAACTGGTGCTCATCAAATACTTTAAAAAACTGGTATCCCTGTAAAACCTGGCTGTCTGCTGGAGAGTCTACAAAAGCCATAACAGCTTCCTCATATTCCTCAATATTATTTATAGTAGTAGCAAGAGCTTTGCCCTCTGTATCCATAATACATATATCAATCCTTGTGATATTTTTCAATCCATCTATTGTAGTTTGAAGGACCTGGTTAGATATCATAAATATACCTCCAATATTATTCTTGTGTACTCCCCATTGTTATTATATAAAAACCTGCCTTGCAATATATCTTAACATCAATTTGCACAAAAGTAAAGTACATTCAGTTAATTTTTCATATATTTTTATTATAGATACAAGTAAAAATTGTGCACTTTACCATATTATTCCATTATTAAAAAATATTGGCTATAACCAGCTTCAAAAGTAAATATACTTATGGTATTCTATTAAAAATACAAAACAAAAGGTTACTATTCACAGTCCAGTAAAAGATATATCATTCCCCAAGCTTGCTTGCAGGAATGTATATATCTTTTACTGGACTGCGAAAGCTGTCACTCCACAAAGCCTCAGACAACAGACACTGTTTTTGTGGCTGTTAGC
>JAAWKM010000240.1 GCA_022797375.1 Lachnospiraceae bacterium | reverse complement strand
GTTTGTCAAGTATTTTTGGCAAAAAAGTGGGGGAATTTTTATAAAACAGGATTTGAGAGTCGCAGAAAAAAGGGGCTGGAGAATCCGAGAGACTATAAAGTTTAAAAAGGAGGCTGCACTGGCATGTTAAAGACCGTGGGATAAAAAATATAATGTCACCAGCAGGCCTGCTGTCTTTTACACGCACAAGGTTTAAAAACAAGGAAACAAAAGAAACAGCGTACCTTCTGGACAGGGTCCTGGGTCTTTTTCCACATGTCCGTATGAGTGACGGTGTGAAAGCAGCAATCCTTGAAGAAGCAGTACAGACAAGCTATGAAAAGGCAGGAAATGAAGCCTGTCCTGGGGAATATGTGTCCAGGGAAACAGTGATGCGCCATGTCCGCAGCCTTAGAATGCCAGCAAAAAGCCAGGAAGAGCCTGGAATAAAGAAGAAAACCAGGGAACTGTATGTTGAGGCAGATGAGGACCATGCCGCTTTACAATTCCATAAGAAAAAAGTGGATATAAAACGTTTTAAGGGACATGCAGACAATACACAGATTGTAAAACTTGTGTATATACATGAGGGATATAAAGATGTGGGAAAAAGACGCAAAGAGCTTAAAAATGCAGTATATTTTGGAGGGCTTTACCATGGGAAAGATAATGGAAGGCTCTGGGATGAAGTAAAAAAATATACAGGAAGCCATTATGTGCCAGAAGAAACAGAGGAAGAAAGATATTTCAGTGCAACAGAAATGCTGGCATGGGAGAAAAGACACAGAAAAGCAAATGGGAAATACATAGAAGCATTACGGGCAAGTATAAGCAGCAAGATATCTGCAAAAATATTTTTTAATGGGAAGGATCCCGCAGTTTATCATTTTATCAATATTTTCCATCTCAGTTTTTCTGGGATGCAGGGTATATTTAATTTCTTCATAATGGCCGTTAAAAATTTCTTGTAAGATATTCATAAGACTATTATACATGAAAAAGTAACAAAAAGAAACCCCTAATTCCCCCATGAATGGGGGCTAGGGGGTTGAAGTGTCGAAAACACTTTTTATAATACCAGAAACAACAGGACAGGTATATCCATCAAAACAACCTGCACATAAACAGTTTATTTATAAAATCTTATCTATTGCCTGTACTATTAAATTATCTTCTATTTTTGCTTGTTTCATAATCATAATATATATGTACACCCTGGCTAAAATATATGCATACACATGTATGTCTTCCAATTCTTTTAAATTACTATGCATAAGCGGATTTCTCATTTCAGCAAATTTACCTGGCATTTCATTTATTTCTTCCTGGTTCATTAGCCTCTTTTGCCATCTGCCTTTCACAGCTCTATGCCCTTTCCAGCCTGCTTCTCTCCTGCTCCGCCTTTGCAATCTTTTCATCCAGAAATTCCTTTTGTCTTGCATTTTTCTGGTGCACAGCACCGTTCCCACCTTTTGCAGAAGAACCCCTGTACAGCCCACATTCTCTTTCATGCCCTGCGTATACCAATAACATTTCTCCCAAATACCATCTACATACGTGCTTTCTAAAAGTAATTTTCTATCATTGAAGCCCTTTCCATTTTTTATGGTTTTGTTCTCCAACCTTTTTTATCTTTTCTCCAAATTCTGTCAAGGCAGCATGACTCTGTTCAAACTGATTTTTTCCTACAAGAAAGTAATCATATTGCAGTATATCCCCGGCGCCCGCCGGATCATCCCATGTAACATCAAGATAATACCACTTCTTCCCAACCCTTACCATGTTCCATGCATGGCTTTGTGTTTCCCTTCCATTATTTGCTTCCCCCGTAATAGTGTAGCATTTCACGCCTGCCTCCGTCAGCATTTTATAAGCAAGCTGCGCATATCCCTGACAGACTGCCCTGCCATCCACCAATGCCCCATATGCCGTATAACAATTAGAGGAAAACTGGTATCTCGTATTATTTACGATATAATCATGAATCCGCTTTACTTTTGTATAATCAGATTTTCCTTTTACCTTCAGGGCTGCCAAAACCTCTTTGACACCAGCATTAACTGCCGCAAGCTGCCCTGCTGTTTCCCGGTACCGGATCTGAACCGTAAATTCCGTGCGGTATATACGGTTTCCTGCATATTCCTGTTTTGTCCTTACATTCATGGATGCAATACTGTTTGCCAGATAATCTGCATCATCCGAAGTCTTTTTATCAATCGCACAAACTTCCTGCAGCAAGGCATCTAAATTCCCATCAAAAATTTCATTTCCATTGCCATTGCAGTAAAATACACCGGGGTTTTTTTGTTCTAATGCCATTCTATATATTTTATTTACCAGCTGCTTATGGCTTTTAACAGACACTGCCGGCTCTTCTAAAACACCACTGTTTTCCGCATGGACATATGCTACTGGCTGCCCTGCACCACATGCCAAACTTATATGTATTGCCATAAAAGCACAGATAATTATAGCTGCCAGTCTTTTCCACATTATTTTTTTCTGTTTTTCCATATTCACTATATCTCCTCTTTATATTTATCATTAAAGCAAAAAGACAGGTAATTTGACACTACCCATCCTTTTACCTCTTCATTTATTTTATGTGTTATTATTTTATCTGTTTCTCCGCCCATTTTGCTACGCTCTTATAGGATGCATCTGTCAAATCTTTTCCTTTTACCACCTTTGCACCTTTAGCAGCAGCTTTGACCCCTTCCATACTGCCAGAGATTCCACTGCCTCCACTGGTACAGAATGTTACAATCTTTTTCCCTTCCAGATTATAAGATTCCAAAAATGTACGAATAATCATTGGTTCTTTGTTCCACCAGATAGGATATTCTTCTGTCAAGTATGAACTAAAAAAATTTTCCACTTTTTATTTTTTACTACAATTCATTATATCCTCCCTTCCTCCGTATTGTCTAATGCTTCATATAACTGTTTTCAATATGCCTTTCAAGCATAATGCGGGCAAGTGCCAAAAGCACATTACCCGCATAGCCTATGTCATAAAAAATATATTTGTATTTCTATACACTGGGTTTTTCAGCTGATTTTCCATGTTGCCGCCCATTTTTTCCATTAGTTTTCCATTTTTTGGCTGGTTTTTTTGATTGAAACAAGCCAAGTTACCTTAACCTGTTCACATCTTTTCTAAACCAAAAGACAGTTCTTTACAGCTACCAGCCACTCATTATAATCCTTAGCACATACTTATCGAAATAAACCTACAATCATCAAATCTATTTACTTATAAACTATTCCTTATAAACGAGTAGGCATATGGCATAGAATTTATAATCATTTTATCAGATATTGGAATCGCTCCATTAGGAATCATTCTATCATCTGGATTCCACATAGCAGGATGCACATAGATCTCTGTTTTTCTATCATTTTTTATTCCATATATTCTATCGTTCTCAAAAATGATATTAAAATCAGCTCCTTCCAGATTAGCCGTTTCTTTTATCCCCTTAATAAGATTTCTCTGTCTGTCATAGGAAATAGCATCTGCTTTCTTCTTGTTTCTGCTCCAATCCAATAGTTGCTTGGCTATATGCCTGTCCAATACATTTTGAACTCTCTGATTCCAATAATGTTTTAGGCAATCATGACAAGCTGTTGCGCAATGGTTTTTACACTTCAAAACCTTATATGTTTCATTCATCAAATCTGTAATGCGCCCAGCAAGCATTGAACTATATCCTGCTCCGCTCGA
>JAAWKM010000034.1 GCA_022797375.1 Lachnospiraceae bacterium | reverse complement strand
TAATTTCATCTTCTTTTATATTTTCTACATCAAAACTTCCAGAAACCACGTATTTTTTTAACTCCTTTAATGCACTGGAATTATAGCCACACAAGGAAGTTTTGTAAACCTGGTTTGTGCCATCATGCCCATGCAGCCCATAACCATAATACTTTTTTATATCAGCATTAATTTTATTATAATATTTATCATTACGCTTTACACCATTTTCATCAACCACACGCACACATATGCCTGCTGAAGTTTTTATATCCTCTACACCATCCATCTCCAGTATTTCCCTGGCTGCCTGGCGTGAAACTCCCTGGTATGGGCTGTTATAACTCTTTACACTCATTTCATATTGTCCATTCAAATACCAGGACTCCTTTGTATCTGAACGGTATAACTGAAGCGTTTCTAACTTATACGCCAGCCCTGTAAATAGCATTATTCCTGTACACATTGTTATAATTACAAATATACTTAATTTTATATTTTTCAAAATATAATTACAGCTTAACGAAAACAAAGTACATATTTTGCCTGATTTGCCGCTAATTCCAGGAAAATGCAGCCTGTTCCCCTTATATTGTGCTGCCCCTGATATTGTTTCTGCCAACGGTTTTTTAATTATGCTCCTACATGTGGAATACCCTGCCGCCCCTGTAAATACAGCCATGACAATAATGCATACTATAATCTGGTGCACTGGTACCACAATATTATACTCCACACTTTTATTATATAAATAGACAATTGTACCTGCATCACCTGAAATATTTGCAATAATCCATGCCAGGCAGATACCTGCCAAAGTACCTGAAAGTGCACCTGCAAAATAAATCTGGTATAGTTCAGACAATACCATAATAAACATCTGCCTGCGTCCCATTCCAAGCGCACGCAGTATTCCATATTGCTTCTCTCTTGCCACCAGCACAATTTTATATATTCCATAAAATATTACAAGGCAGACAAACAGTATTACACCTGTTATCTGTATATCAATATAAAACAGCTCATTAAAATCTTCCCTTGCAGGACACTTTCTGGCCTGTTTTTGTTTTACTTTAAGCTCCCTGCATATTTCCTTTATTATATCATCATGGTTTTTGGCGTTTTTAAAAGTAATATATGCCGTATAAGATATATCCTCTGCATTATCCATTCCAGCATACAATATCAATGTGCCATAGCTTATATTCCCTCTCATTCCAGATAATATTCCAGAAACCTTTACAGTCCTTGTCCTGCCTTCACTATCCTGCAATTCAAATTCCTGTCCTGGTTCTGGCTGGACTCCCAGGTTAAGCAGCACCCATTTTTCAGCAACAACCTCATCTGGTTTTTCTGGCAGCCTTCCCTCTATAACTTTTGCCATTAAAGTTATATAATTGCCATCCCCTTTATGCAGGTAAAACGTTTTGCCATTCTTGTTAAATCCATCATTATATATTTCCTGCTGAAGTGCTATATGGCTTATTGATGGGTTATCTTTTAACTTTTGAACCTGCTGCCATGACAAATCTTCTATTAAACAGTCAGATGGTGTAAATATTGTCTTATATTCTATATTCTCTGTCCTGTGGTTTGTATGTATTAATACAAGTATTGCTGATGCCAGCATAAATGTTAATACAAAACTTAAAAATAATGATAGTGTATTCTTTTTATAAAATAATATAAACCTTCTGTGTAATAAAATTTTACCCTGTCCGCCCATTAACGCAGGCCTCCCTTCCATATTCCAGGCAGGTATATACAAGCCTGCCTGTTTATAAACTTCCCTCCTGGCTGTTTTGCAGCCTGCCATCCTCTATTCTTATAATTCTTCCTGCAAGCTGGGCAATTTCTTCATTATGTGTAATCATAATAATTGTCTGGTGGAATTTTGTGCTTGTAAGCTTCAAAAGCCCAAGCACATCCTGGCTTGTTCCTGAATCAAGGTTTCCAGTTGGTTCATCTGCAAGCACAATTGCAGGTTTTGTAACAATTGCCCTTGCAATTGCAACCCTTTGCTGCTGCCCTCCTGAAAGCTGGTTTGGAAAGCTTTTTAACCTGCCGTTTAAATCCAGTGCTTCTGTAATGCTTTCCACATATGCATTGTCAGCCTTTCTGCCATCAAGCTTTAAAGGCAGTATAATATTTTCATAGACATTTAACATTGGAATAAGATTATACTGCTGGAAAATAAAACCTGTTTTACGCCGTCTGAATACTGTCAGTTCCTTTTCAGATAATTTATCCAGCCTTTTTCCGTCCACAATAACCTCACCGCTTGTAGGTACATCAAGCCCGCCCGCCATATTTAAAAATGTTGACTTTCCGCTCCCTGATGTGCCTACAATTGCAACAAATTCACCACGCTGTACAGTTAAACTGATACCATTTAACGCATTAACCTGTGTACTGCCTTTTCCATATACTTTTCTTAGATTTTTAGTTTCTAATATAACCATTTTAAACCTCCATGTAATCTTCCAGCCAAAAATACAATAATAAATATTTTTTCATAATACCATTAAATACATATATGCAATTCCTCTGGTAAATTAAAAACAGCCTGTATAACAAACTGGCAGCTTCCAGATTGTTTATACAGACTATACCATATAAATATACCAGACTGGTTTCCAGAATATATCACTTTTGTGACAATTCATGTCTTAAGAAGAATAAAGAAAATGTACTGCCATTTCTTTCTTCTGATGTAACTTTTATATATCCATATTGTGCCCTCATTACTTCCCTTGCAATATAAAGTCCTATTCCTGCGCCTTGTTCCCCATGCACTGTATCTGAACGGTAAAACCTTGTAAAAATCTTCCCCTGTTCTGCCTCTTTAATCCCTATACCACTGTCTGAAACATCAAGCCTTAAAAACATGCTATATGGTATAACACTTATATACACATTCCCGCCCTCTGGCGTGTATTTAATTGCATTATCCACAATATTGGCAGCAGCTTCAATTGTCCACTTTTTATCAAATACAGCAGTTTCTTCTGAACTTTCTATATGTAATTTTATATTTTTCTGCTTCGCCTTTAAACCATACTGCTTCCCCAAGGCCTGTAAAATACTGCTAATACTTTGCTTCAAAGGTTTTACAGAAATAATTCCATTCTCCATCCGTGACAATTTTACAAGCATCTGCAGGAAAAAATCCATTTTCCCAGCCTGTTCCATAATAGCATGTATACTTTCCACTGCTTCTTTAACATTGTGTTCTTCCATTGAAAGAAGTTCTTCTTCAAGAAGCTGTGAATACAATATAATATTAGAAACTGGGGTAACTGCCTGGTGTGAAATGTCTGACACCAGTTTCTGCATCTGTTCTTTTTCATCTGAAAGTTCCGTATATAACAGCCTGTTATCACAAATATAACGCCACATTGTATTTTCAAGCAGTGATATCTTTGACTCATCCAGATATTTATCTTCAAACACACCCGAAGCAGCATTATCGAGCATCTCCTGCATACGGCTTGTTAATTTTCTTTCCCTTTTTAAAAAATATACTACAATGGCAATACAAATAAAACTAACAAGAATAGTTACCATATATAACCAACCCCGTATACAGTCTTTATATATTCTGGATGGTCTTTATTGACACCAAGTTTTTTTCTCAGCCGGTTAATTGCAACTGTAAGTGCATGTTCCTCTACAAATTCTGACTCACCATTCCATGTTTCATCAATAAGCTGGCTTCTGCTGACACTCCGCCCTTTATTACTAGTAAGACAGCGTAAAAGCCTCTGTTCCGTCCTGCTTAAATCTAACCTCTTCCCTTTATATAAAAACTCCATTTTATAAAAGTCAAAATAAAAATCCCCATCATTAAAAATATCTGTATTATTGCCATCCTCCCTTAGCTGTACATTTACCCTTGCACGCAGTACCATAAGGCTGAATGGCTTTGTAATGTAGTCGTTTGCCCCCTGCTCAAGACCCGAAACAATATCCATTTCCATATTATTTGCTGTCAGCAAAATTACAGGAACTCTGCTTTCCCTGCGGATTTCTGCCAGATAATCCATTCCATTGCCATCCTGGAAATTAACATCCAGCAGGACCAGGTCAAATTGCCGTACATCAAAATTATTCCTTGCAGACTGTAAAGAACCAGCCTGTGAACATGAGTATTCATTACGCAGTGCAAGCCTTATGCCATCACTAAGCTTTTTATCATCCTCAATAATTAAAATTTTTTTCATAATATTCCCCTTGCCGGTTACAATGGCACAAATAACCAGGCAAATAAATCTGCTGTGAAAAATGTTATTTATGCCATATATTTCTGCTCAATCAAAATAAAATAACTCTTCAAACTTTTTGTCAAGGGCAGTGCATAAGACCAGTGCCAGCTTTGCAGTAGGACTAAACTGCCCTGTTTCAATAGAGCTGATTGTATTGCGTGAAACTCCTGTTATTTCCGCAAGCCGGGCTTGTGACAATCCTTTTTCTGTCCGTATATTCTTTAAATTATTCTTTAATATTAAAGCATCATTCATAATATCACCTTCTAAAGCCCAAAACAACCATTACAGCAGCATAAATAGTAAGAGCCGTCCAGATTACCGCCAGAAGCATTTCATGTTTTTTTCTCATTTTTACAGCTTTATAGAGCCATAATACCATTCCTGCTGATAAAATAATAAGAAAATATGCGTAATTTACACTACTGTCCAGTAAAACGCTTTCAATCACCATTAATGCAAATGCCACACAGATTGCAACCAGTCCTCCAGCCCGCTGTGCCTTACCTGTTACCTCAAGTTCATAAATATCTTTATTCTGGTTTTCAGCCCTGCTTCTCCTTAAGATTTCTTCCTTATCCATAATAACCCCCAATCCATATTAATAAGTAATGCCTTTACATTGAAGAAAAATAATGTTACATGTAAAAACCTGCAACAGCCATCACCCTTATGCCAAGTTTTATTTGCAACAATATAATAACATAGCCAAGTTTTATTTGCAATAATACTGGCCAAATTTTACAACTGGAGATTATCTTATATCCATACATGAGAAACTTGTTTATTATATATGAATTTTGCCTTTATAATTATTTTTATTATTTTATATTTTTAAATTTTATTTAAGGTTAGAATATATCTGGCTGCAATATTCTTCATTAATTTTTACAATAAAAAAATGCTGTTTATCAGAACTTTTAAATACAACATACCCATCCAAGTATATTTCTAATATAGTTTTCACTCCGTTTTTATCCTCTAACTGTAATACACAGCCACCATCCAAAATATAATAAGAATATATCTTTTCTATTACTTCAGGTTGTAAAATCCTGCTATTGCATAGAGCATTATAAAACTCCTTAAAATTTATATCTTTATCTAAAACTTCTGTCCATCTGGTATTTGATATTTCCCTGTCATCTCCAATATATATTTTTTCTGTATTCTCAAGATGCAAAATATCTTTAAATAAATCCCTTCCATATGATAAGTACATTCCATTAAAACAATCAAAATATTTCTTAATATAACAGCTTTTATTACTTTCTGCATTAGTTTCTTTATAATATAAACATATCCTGTAATCATCACTATAACCATCAGCTTCATATATAGTACCTTCCTCTGTAACTTCTAAAAGCATATTGCTATCTTCAGACCAGCAAAAAGCACTATTTCCATAAACCTTTGAAAGTTCTTTTATATCTGGTTTATTATCAACTATATTGCAATTGATAGTATTATCTGATGTATATATTTTTCCATTATAATATAACAAAGAATATGGATAAAAACCTTCTTCATCATAGCGAAATTTTTGTATATCACTTTTTGTATATAGTTCTTTAAAATATACTTCTTCATTTTTATCCGTATTCACATTCTGTATATCCGCTTTATCTTCTATTCTATTCTTAATATTAATTACAAATATAACAAATATAAATAATATTATTATTGAAACAATCCACTTTTTTTTCATTTTTATTATCCTTATATAAATTGAATATTTTTAATTAAAAATATTCAACATCATTTCTATAAAATATAAAAATGATGTTGATATATAAATTAAATTTTTACTTGATATACTAATATATGCATTTATAAATAATTAAGCTAAATATAATTATTATTATATTTACAGTAATTATGAAAGTAAACCAGGTGCCATTGGACACACTGGAAGTATATTAGATACATTTTTACTCTCTAATCCAGTAATTTTAACACTTGTCAAAAAATTATATGCCGTATTATTTCCAGATACATATGCATTTACTGCCACTGAATTACTATTATACCCATCTGGTATAGAATTAATAACACGGCTTCCCTGAATAACATTTGGTGTTACAGTGCCTCCTGCATAATCAAATGTTGGATATTGATAACCTACTGATGTTACACCACTTGTAGAAATATATGCTAAAAATTGATTACTATCTGACTGCCCCTTCTCCTTAATATATTTAAAAGATGCAGTTGTAGTATGTGAGTATGAATATATAATTTTAGCAGATGATATTTCAGTTGTTGTTTTAAGATTACTTAAAAAAGAGCTTGCTGTATTATATACAGTTAATGCTAAAGAATTTCCAACAACTCTGCCAGCAGTATCTAGCGCAAGGGTAGAAAGTGCATTCATAAAACCTGCTTCCCATCTATATGTTGATGAAATAACTCTGCTTCCACTTTTCTTCAAACCAGAATCATTTTCATTTGGCTGGGCAATTAAAGTTTGTATTTCATATATTTTACTTCCATAAGCATAGTTTGTTCTGTTTGAAAACCATGTTATATTTTTTGAACTAGGTACTACTGCATATGGTAGATTTTGATTATTCCCAAAACGTTCATCAACTTCTTGTTGTGTAAGTTTTTCAACATTTAGTTCTTTCAACTGCTGGTCTATATAATCAATCTCATTATATCTTTCCTGGCAGATCATTCTTGCTCTTTCTTCTAATAAGCTATCAATCTTCACACTATTATCAAATATTTCTTCAGCATCTGCTACTGCTGGTATAAATATTATCATTAACAGTAAAGTAACTATATTAATTATTTTTTTCATACAAATTCCCTCCTATAAAAAATCATTTATGCATACATACATATCAAGTATATAATACTTATCATAATATATATTATTTATATATATAAAACTATATTATTTTTGATAAATATTTCTTTGCTATTCTAAAACCTGCTAAATTCTTTCTATCCTCCTTTCTTATACTTATAATTTTCTGTCCTATATCTAACTTAAAAAGCTACAAATATTTTTATTTAGAATATCATATAATATAATTTAAGTCAAGAATAATATTGTATAAATTTTTCTATTTTTTTTTAACATTAATATCGATGTAAACTATAAAATGCAAAAAATCTATACTTATATTATAATCTAAGTGATACAGAGACAAATAATTACAAACAACATATTATATAGATTGTTTATGGTATATTGACTGGCAATAAAATCCGTTTAAGTAAGATTATCTGTCCGTCAAACGGGTTTATCACACTTAAGAAACCATTGGCCGCCTTTTAGAATAACTGAAATTTATCCTGTGCTGGCAGACGGACGCAGGTTTTTATTGTAAATTTGTAGCGATAAGTTCCACATACTACATAACAGTATTTACCATATTTGCCATTATGTAAATAATATTACAGCATTTTCCGTTTGTCTAAATAATCTAACACACAATAAAATTTCCAGTTATAATTATGGGTCTGCCAGAAGACAGCAGGTTTCACATGTCCAGGCTGGTATTATTCCATGACAGAAGCACTTTAGCCCCGCTGGCGTTTGAATCTGGTTTTTTCAGATTTTATGCGCCGCTGTGTTGGCTGATGTAGCGGAATGCATGCAAAAGCCATGTCTGCGGCATGCTTTCCTGTCGTGGAATAATACCAGCCTGGACACAGAAACCCTGCGTCCGTCTGCCAGCACAAAATAACTGGAATTTTTATAAAACAGACGTGTTTTTTGATTGACACTTCTTTAAATATATGATAGATTAGATATGTTGTAAGTTTTGTCCAGGTACAAAGCGTTTTAATATTTTTTCAGTTTTAGGAGGCATTATAATGAAAGGTACAGTTAAGTGGTTTAACGCAAAAAAGGGATTTGGATTTATTTCAGATGAAACAGGCAAGGATGTATTTGTACATTTTTCAGCACTTCAGATGGATGGTTTCAAAGTCCTTGACGAAGGTGAAGCTGTTGAGTTCGATGTTGTAAACGGAGAGAAAGGCCCACAGGCTTCAAACGTAGTAAAAGTTGGTTAATTAATTACTAATTATTCCAGTTTTACTTTGCGTGTTATAATCAATGCGTGGATTCATCTTAATTTTTATATAAAGAGATTTATTTTAAAAGTTTTTTGATTTTCAGACAGGGTTATAACAAAACAGGGACTGTTTTTACAGTCCCTGTTTTATTTTACAGCCTTTATATATTTTTATTATAACCTATAACTGTTTTTCTATATTGTTCAATTTTTATTTACATAAGCTTTATACGGTATACAACCGGCTTATCACTGTCTACAAATGGAGCATGTATAACCATCTTGTCTGCATCCCTTGTAAATTCTGGTTTCTCATCATAGCCTAACACTGTAAATTCTGTAATAATCCCATGGAAGTCTTTGCTGTCCTCTCCCATGTTTTTTATTATTATGTCTTCACAATGCTGCTGCATAGGTATTACATATATGCAGTCCGCTTTGCATGTAAACCTTATATCTGAAGATTTGTATTCACTGCGTCCTTCTTCTGAGAACATGCCTTCTACGGCTTCTGTTTCTCCTTCTTCCTGCACTCTCCAAGGATGTGTGCCGTATATAGCCTCGCCATTTACGTCCATCCACTTGCCAATTTCATTTAGTATGTTTACCTCTTCATCACATATTGTACCATCCGCCTTTGGACCTACATTTAAAAGCAGGCAGCCATTTTTACTTGTAATATCTACAAGGTCTTGTATAATATGCTTTGCTTCTTTAAAGCGGTTCTGCTCTGTATAACACCATGAATTAAACGCCATTGAAGTATCTGCCTGCCAGTAAAATGGTTTTGCATTAGCAAAATGGCCTCTTTCAATGTCCAGTATGCCTGTGCCGGACATCATCGCATCATGTTTATATGATATGGCAGCTGGTATTCCCCACTCTGCTGCCCTGTTATAATAGTAAGCAGCAAATTTCTTAAGATAAGGTTTTACAGAATTATGCTGTATCCACCAGTCAAAATACACCATTGAAGGCCTGTATTTCTCAACAAGCTCACAATTCCTTGCAAGCCAGTCTTCTAAGAACTCTTCTGGAGGAGCAGGACTATATAAATCCTGGTTATCAGGCTCTGGCATTGCAGGCCAGTAAAAATCACCAATTTCCATTGGCTGTTTTACATCACTTTCAAATTCACAGCCATGCCCCATAAAAAACGCATGTTCTATACGGTGGTTCGATTCACAGAATACAAGTCCTTCTTTCTCAATAGCTTCTTTAAGTTCACCAAGCACATCACGTTTCATAGCCATTTTAACGCTTGTCCACTCACTTATTTCACTGTCATACATCTGGAAACCGTCATGATGTTCTGCTACTGGCATTATATACTTTGCACCCGCATTCTTAAAAAGATTTACCCACTCTTCCGGGTTAAACTTTTCTGCCGTAAACATTGGTATAAAATCCTTATAACCAAACTTTGTATGTTCACCATAAGTATCACGCTGGTGCTGCCACTCTTCCATGCTTTGTATATACATATTTCTTGGATACCACTCATTATTAAATGCTGGTACACTAAAAACCCCCCAGTGTATAAATATGCCAAACTTTGCATCTTTAAACCATTTTGGTGCCTCATATCCAGACAGTGAAACCCAGTCTGGTTTATATGGCCCCTTTTCAATTACTTCATCAACAATCTTTAAATACTTTTCCTGTACAGTCATCTGCTTTCCCCCATAATTAAACTAATCTGCTTTAATCCGTATTATATCCATTTCTTCTGCTTTCCCATCAAAAAGCACTTCTATTTCCTGTCCTGGATGCGGACAGCTTTCTATATGTGTTCCATTACTGTCCCGCATATCCTTTACACAAGCTGTAATATCTTCCCCTGACGGTTTCATAATTTCAACAGTATCACCAATGCAGAACTTGTTTTTCTGGACCAGAGGTGTATACCCGTCACTTGTTGTTTTTCCTGATATGCCAAGGTATGTATAACCCTGTACATATGTGTTATTGTCATAAATCTGTGCATCATGTGACGCCTTGCCATAGAAAAACCCTGTTGTAAACTGCCTGTATGTGCATTTGGAAATCTCCTGCATATAATAACCCAGGCGTGACTTATAAAATTCTGGTGACTGGAAATAATCATCTATTGCCTGCCTGTAAGTCCTTGCTACATCTGCCACATAAAGGGCTGTTTTCATCCTGCCTTCTATTTTGAAGCTGTCAACACCTGCTTCTACAAGGTCTGGTATATGTTCTATCATGCATAAATCTTTTGAATTAAAGATATAAGTGCCTCTTTCGTTTTCTTCTACAGGAAGATATTCACCTGGACGGCTTTCTTCCATTATATAATATTTCCAGCGGCATGGGTGTGTACATGCCCCAAGGTTTGCATCCCTTCCTGTGAAATAATTGCTTAAAAGGCATCTTCCTGAATAAGATATGCACATTGCCCCATGTACAAATGTTTCTATCTCAAGGCCATCAGGGATATTTTTCCTTATCTCTTTTATTTCTTCTAAAGAAAGCTCCCTTGCTGATACAACCCTTTTTGCGCCCTGCTGCTGCCAGAAAAGATATGTCATATAATTAACATTATTTGCCTGTGTGCTTATATGGATTTCTATTTCAGGGCAGACCTGCTTTGCAATAGCAAATACACCAGGGTCAGAAATAATAAGCGCATCTGGCTTTATTTCCTTTAATTCACCAAAATACTGGCGCACCCCGTCCAGGTCACTGTTATGTGCTGTAATATTGGCTGTTACAAACACCCTTTTGCCATGCTGGTGGGCATAACGTATGCCCTCCTCCATATCCTCTTTTGAAAAATTCTTGGCTTTTGCACGCAGGCCGTACATTTCACCGCCAATATATATTGCATCAGCGCCATATCTGGCAGCAACCTTTAACACTTCAAGGCTGCTTGCAGGCACTAAAAGCTCTGGTTTACCATTTGCTAACATAATAAATCTCCATTCTGCTGCCCCTTGCTGTCCCTGTCCTGTTTAACAGATACAGCCACGCCGTCACCAACAGGCAGTATTATAGTGTCCCATTCCTCTGAATGCGAAAGGTAGTATAAATATTCCCTCATCCTGCTGTGGATTGTCCTGTCACGTCTTGTCACTGCATAACGTGACTGTATAACATCCCCGTCTTGTAACACATTGTCAGTTACAAGTATGCCGCCAGCCACCAGCAGTTTATAAACTGGCTTTACAAAATTCATATACTGGCCCTTTGCAGCATCCATAAATATAAAATTATATTTCTTTTCCTGTGACACAAGCTGCCATAAAACCTTATTTGCATCACCTTCGATAAGGTTTATTCTGTCTTCTTTATTAAATTTCTTAAAATTTTCTTTTGCATTTTTAATCCTTGCAGGCACTTTTTCTATAGTATCTATAACAGTACCAGGACTTGTATATTCACTGGAAAGCATGGCAGAAAAACCAATTGCTGTGCCAATTTCAAGTACAGCATCAGGTTTTGCCATCCTCAGAAGAAAAGCAAGTAATGTCTGTGTAGAACGTTTTATAACAGGCACTTCTCCTGCAAGGGCATTTTTCTCTGTTTCCTGCAAGTATCCTGGTATATCCCACAGCAGTGAATTTAAATATACAGAAAGTCTTTCATCAATAACCATATAATTTATTCCTTAAATGTAATCTGGTTTATAATTGTAGCATAATCCATACTTGTATTTAATGTATATACACCAGCTTTTAATATAGTCTTATCTTCATCCATAAGCCTTGTACGTATATAAAATGCATATCTGTCTGTAATAATACCCTCTTCTTCAAGCCTTCTGGCAACATCAGGCATACCATCCCCATCCCTTACTTCAAATACTTTGTCCTGTCCTGGCGCTTCTTCTGCAACTACAGGCCCGGATATTCCATAACAGAAGTTATAGCCCTGGCGGCACATATAAAAAGTACCATATAACACTAATATTACCACCAGTAAATTTACGACAAAGTACAGGCTGCCTTTAAGTATAAGAAGCAGATATCTTCTACTATGGACATTCTTCAAGTTAAACCTCCAGAAAATCTGTTTCAATTTTGATACCTTCAAGAAACTGGTTCTGAAGGCTGCGTATCATTACACAATACTGGTGTTCTGCAGAGAAAAACTCATTTGACAGTGAATTATTCTGCAAATCAAAATATTCTTTTTGCAATTTATTATTTTCGTGGATAAAATTCTCACTCTCCGACATCTGCATTGCAAGGCTTCTTCTATGGTATTCACCTATCCTGTTATATAATTCAGGCTGTGATTTGACACTTTCTAAAAGATTCTGGTACTGGTTATACTCCCTTGTCCCTTTTATAGCTCTGATAAGGTTCTCCATTACTTCTTCCGGCTGCAATAAAACCACCCTTCCTTTAATATCTTTTACTTACTCCACTTCCATTATAATTGGCAGTATCATAGGGTTTCTCTTCATCTTCTTCCAGAGGTAGTCACTAAGGCTGTCCTTCACCTCTGTTTTAATCTTCGTCCAGTCTGAAACATTATTGTCAAGGCATCTTTCGAGTGCAGCATATACAATATTTTTAGCCTCATCCATAAGATACTCTGACTCACGTACATACACAAATCCCCTTGATACAATATCAGGTCCTGCAAGAAGCTGGTTTGTATATTTTTCAAGGGTAAGCACTATTATAATAAGCCCGTTTTCAGACAAATGCTGCCTGTCACGTAATACAATATTACCAACGTCACCTACACCAAGCCCGTCAACCATAATGCCCTGTGCCTGTACTTTGCCAACCAGGGCAGCATGCTCCTGCGTAAGCTCAAGTACATCGCCAGAAGAAAGGATTTTTGTATTTTCCTTTGGTATGCCAAGTTCCTGTGCAAGCTCTGCGTGGTATTTAAGGTGCTGGTACTCGCCATGTACAGGTATTGCATATTTAGGTTTTGTAAGTGTATATATAAGTTTAATCTCTTCCTGTGAGGCATGGCCTGATACATGTGTATCCTGTACTATAACCTTTGCCCCCTTTTCTGCAAGTTCATTAATAACCTTGGAAACTGATTTTTCATTGCCAGGTATCGGCCTTGAACTGAATATAACTGTATCTCCTGGCTCTATTGACACTTTCCTGTGTATATTTGCCGCCATCCTTGAAAGTGCTGCCATTGCCTCTCCCTGGCTTCCTGTTGTAATAAGCACAAGCTTTTCAGAAGGGTAATTCTTCATTTCTTCCATATCAATTATAATATTTTCAGGCACATTAAGGTAGCCAAGTTCTGTAGCAGTGCTTATAACATTTACCATGCTTCTGCCTTCAACTACTACCTTGCGCCCAAACCTTTCAGCAGAATTAATTACCTGTTGCACACGGTCAACATTGGAAGCAAATGTTGCTACTATTATACGGCTTCTTTCATTATCTGCAAATATATTGTCAAATGTCTTGCCTACTGTCTTTTCTGACATTGTATAACCTGGCTTCATAACATTTGTGCTGTCACACATAAGTGCAAGCACACCCTTCTTGCCAAGTTCGCCAAACCTCTGTAAATCAATTGTTTCACCATTGACAGGTGTATAATCAATTTTAAAATCACCTGTGTGCACAACAATTCCTGCTGGCGTAAATATAGCAAGTGCCGCTGCATCAGAAATGCTGTGGTTCGTCCTGATAAATTCCACGCGGAAACATCCCAGGTTCACCGACTGCCCGTATTTAACCACTTTACGTTTAACAGGCCTTGGAAGCACATGCTCTTTAAGCTTGTTTTCAATAAGCCCCATTGTAAGCTTTGTTGCATAAACTGGCACATTAATCTCTTTAAGCACATATGGCAGTGCACCAATATGGTCTTCATGTCCATGTGTTATAACAAATGCTTTTACTTTATCAATGTTCTCTTTCAGGTAACTTACATCTGGAATAACAAGGTCTATTCCAAGCATATCATCTTCTGGGAATGAAAGCCCGCAGTCAACCACTATAATAGTATCCTCATATTCAAAGGCTGTTATATTCATTCCAATCTGCTCAAGCCCGCCAAGTGGTATAATTTTCAAACCATTTCCTAAACCATTTTTAACCTTTTTATCTTCACTTCCGCTTTTCTTTGCAAATGGCTTTTTAAATGGTGCTATCTTTTTCTCCTGGTTCCGTGCCACCTTTTTCCTTGCTGGTGCTGGCTTTCTGGAAGTTTCTTCTGGCTCATAAATAGTTTCACCAAACAGAAGTTCCGTCTCTGTTCCGTTTTCTTTTTTCACTAAAATATCCTGCCTTTCTTATTATTCCTAATAATACCCATATAAAGGCAGGCTTAATAAACCCCTTTTTACTTTATATTTTCTGTTTTAGCTAAGACATTAATTATTATAGTAACAAAAGGTCAAATTAAGACTGTCATAATACGGCTATCATTATATAACTCATATATCTGTATTCTAATATCCATTAAAGTTATTTCGCTTTGTGATACACCCTGCTATCCCTTAAACTAATGTCCTATTTCAAAATCTATATCTTCAAGCGTTTCCACAAAAACCTTTGAAATAGCATTAAACTCTTCTTCGTCCTCAACCATGCCAAATACACTCTGGCTGCCTTCCTCTCCAGTTTTCTTCATAATATAAGCGTTCTCTTCACCACTGCCATCTTCATCCCCGCCATCTGTAACAAGAAGGTACTCTGTCCCTGCAATTGTTACCTGGCAGGTTACAGAAAAAACCTCTTTTTCCCCGTCTTCTGATATAAATTCTATTAAATCTGGTTTTTCTTCCATATATAAAATTCCTCTGTCCAATAATATATGCATATTGCAAATCCATAATCACATCTGCCGTCTGCCTGGTTACATACTAACCTCATTGCTGCCATGCAGGCTGTCAAGATAGCCTTGTAAAATCATAGATGCCGCAATCTTATCTATGTATGCCTTGCGCTTCTCCCTGCGCACACCGCCTTCTTCAAGTACAGCATCAGCCGCAAAGGTTGTAAGCCTCTCATCCTGGAAAACCACTTCAATGCCAGTGCGTCTCTCAAGTGTTTCTGCAAATTCACGTGTCACCTGGCAGCGTACACCCTCTTTATTATCCATTCCAAGTGGAAGGCCGGTTACAATCTTTCCAACATCATATTCCATTATAAGTTCTTCTATTCTGGCATAAGTCTGTCTTAGCTTATTTGCACGCTCTCTTTTAATAGTTTCAACAGGCTGTGCCGTCAGAAGCATTTCATCACTAATTGCTACACCTACTGTTTTATCCCCATAATCCAGTCCCATAATCCTCATAGCATATTCTCTAACTTTCAAAATTATTTTTAATATAGAAATCTAAAAGAAGTTCTATAATCTCATCACGTTCTACACGCCTTATAAGGCTTCTTGCACCATTATGGCTTGTAATATATGTCGGGTCTCCTGACATGACATAACCTACAATCTGGTTTACAGGGTTATACCCTTTCTCCCTTAAAGCCTCGTAAATCCTTGCAATAACATCTTTTACTTCAATTTCCTGTTCCTTCTGGACTTTGAAATATTGTGTATTATTAATCTCTTGCATAAAGGAACTAACCTCCATTCTTTCACGTACAAACCTTATACCACTATAGTAATATATTTATACTGAAAAAACAACTCTTTTTTAATTATTCTGTCTTTTCTGTTAATAAATTGTAATATCCAGTTAACATTTCATTATCATCCCTGCCCACAATACAAACACTTCCAATAGTATTGCAAAGTTCCTCTGCACAAGGAATATTTTCTGCTGGTACAGCAATACGTATATACCTTTCATTATAACCAACAATATATTTCTTACTACCTGTTTCTGTAATTTCTTCAAAAAGCACATTTTCATACTTTTTTAATGCCTGCTTCTGGTACTGTATGCCAAGTTCTTTTTCTAATGCAGAAAGCCTTGTGCTTCTTTCAGACTTAACAGCTTCACTAATCTGGCAATCCATTTTATCTGCCGCTGTACCATAACGCCTTGAATATTTAAACACATGTATCTTTGCAAATCCTGCTTTTTGTGCAAAATCCATTGTTTCTTCAAACTCTTTCTCTGTTTCTCCTGGAAAGCCAGTTATTATATCAGTAGTTATTGCAGGATTTTCAAAATATTTTCTGGCAATACCAAGGCCAGCAAGATATTCTTCTGTTGTATAATGCCTGTTCATCCTTTTTAAAACTGTATCAGAGCCGCTTTGCAGTGATAAATGGAAATGCGGGCATATCTGTGGTACAGACGCAAGCCCTTTAATAAAATCTTCACTTATTATCCTTGGTTCCAGTGAGCCAAGCCGTATTCTCTCTATACCATTTACCTGGCTTACTGCCTGGACAAGTTTAAGCAGAGGCATACCCTTTAACTTGACAAACTCGTCTGCATTATTTGTAACTGCACCATATGATGAAATATGTATGCCTGTAATTACAATTTCTTTGCAACCGCCTGCTGCAAGCCCTTCTGCCTCCTTAACAACGCTTTCCACATCCCTGCTTTTTAAACCGCCCCTTACATATGGGATAATGCAGTATGTACAATACTGGGTACAGCCATCCTGTACTTTTATATATGCCCTTGTATGCCTGTCTTTTACTTGTATTGTATACTGGCTTTGTGTATTTTTAATGTCCTGTTCCCTTTTTGCAATTTCATTACATATAATATTTACAATATCCATTTTATCTTTATTAGGTATAAATATATCTATGCTTTCATCCTTCTCACCCTTTTTAAGTGCTGAATCAACATAGCAGCCTGCCGCAGCAATAACTGCGCCTGGGTTAAGCTTTCTTGCCTTATGTAACATCTGCCTGGACTTACGGTCAGCTATATTAGTAACTGTACATGTATTTACAATATATACATCTGCATAATCCTCAAATGGTACAACAATATGCCCTGCTTCCTCAAACAGTTTTACCATCCTGCCAGTTTCATAAGAATTTACCTTACATCCTAATGTCAAAAATGCTGCTCTCACAATTTACCTCCAAAGCTGGTAACTGGTATCTGTTAATAGCCAATGCCAGCTCTTATTATTAACAACCAGTATATAATATACGTAGTGAAATGTCAAAACCACATATATTTTCTGTTAAGCTACAACACAACGCATATGGCGTGTTATATTCCAGATGAGCAGCCTAAAAAGTTTATGAATTTTACCTTAATTTTTGCCAATTTGCCAAAAATTTGCCAATTTTTTTTGTATTCCTAATTTTTGGCTAGTTTAATGCCCTAATTTTTGGCTAGATTGTATATTGACTTTTTCAGCCGTAATGTTACTATAGAGAAGTAAAATAACAAAGGGAGGTAACTAACATGAAAACTGTTAAGATTTCTTTAAACTCTATTGACAAGGTGAAAGCATTTGTAAACGATGTTACTAAGTTTAACACAGATTTTGACCTCGTATCTGGCAGATATGTTATAGATGCTAAATCAATTATGGGTATTTTCAGTCTTGACCTTTCAAAATCAATCGACTTAAATATCCATGATGATGATGATATTGATAACATACTCTCAGCACTGGAGCCATACATCGTTGAGTAATATAACAGTATCAGCACTGTTACAGCATGTACACAGACTGTTTTATGACAGCCTGGAAGTACAAGGTTCCAGTATTAAAACAGGAAGTTCTTGAGAACACCACAGGGTGTTCTCTTTTTTTATTCTGGACCACTTCCAGCCTGTCCATAATTACCAGCCACAGCTATATTATTCTTAGCAGCTATGCATCTAGTTCTGTAATCTCTGCTGTACTGGCTGCTTCCCTTACCATCTCTTCTATTTTATCTTCTATTTTCTTTTCTGAATTTCTTATTACCTTTGCTTCTGGCTTTGTAACAGGATGCTTTGCCACAAATATTGTGCAGCAGTCTTCATATGGCTGTATTGATGTTTCAAATGTGCCTATTTTTTCTGCAATATTTACTATATCCTGCTTGTCAAATGCTATAAGCGGGCGGTATACTGGCAGGCTGCACACTTCATTTGTTACTGCAAGGCTCTGCATAGTCTGGCTTGCAACCTGTCCTATACTTTCACCTGTAACCAGCCCCATACATCCATTATTAACAGCAAGTTCTTCTGCTATACGCATCATATAGCGGCGCATAATAATTGTAAGCTCCTCATGTGGGCATTTTTCATAAATATACATCTGTATATCAGTAAAATTTACTGTAAAAAGACGTATTTTGCCCGCATACCGTGATACCAGCCTGGCAAGTTCTACAACCTTTTCCTTCGCACGTTCACTTGTATAAGGCGGCGCATGGAAATATACTGCATCCAGGTTCACCCCTCTTCTGGATATCATATACCCGGCAACCGGGCTGTCAATGCCGCCTGACAGAAGAAGCATCGCCTTCCCTGCTGTACCTAATGGCATTCCTCCAGCTCCCTTATACACTTTTGAATAAATATATGCCTTGTCCCTTATTTCCACCCATATATATACTTCCGGATTATGCACATCTACACTGGTCCTGTCAAAACGGCTTAAAATGTATGCACCCATCTCAACACATATTTCTGGTGAAGTATATATATAGTGTTTGTCACTTCTTTTAGCCTTTACCTTAAATGAAAAACAAGCACTGCCATACTGTTTTTCAATAAAGTCCCCTGTTGCCTTTTTTAAATTGTCCCATGACTTATCTTCTACAACTTCCACAGGGCTTATTGCTGATATGCCAGGCACTCTCTGTAATGTTTCTATTACCTCATCACTGTCAAAATCCCCTGAAGCCTCAGCATATATTCTTCCCTGCTCACGCACTACATTATAATTACCATCAATTTTAGCAAGCTTTATCCTTGTCTGTTCGCATAACGCATTCTCAAATTTATAGCGGTTTTTCCCTTTTATCCCGATTTCCGCATATTTTAATAAAAATCCCTGTACCATAAATAATCCCCTATTCTGCGCCTTTTATGGCACAAACTATAATTATTATATTTATTTACGTATAAACTTCCTTAAAACAGGAAGTTCCTCTTCCAGCACATCCACTGCATAATCTATCTGTTCTTCTTCCGTCAGTACCGAAAAACTGAATCTTAACACTGAATCAAGCAATGAATTTTTCAAACCAGTTGCTTTTAACGTGCCACTAATTCCTGGATGGTTTGAAGAACATGCAGAACCTGAAGACACAAATACACCTTTTGAGGCAAGTGCATGTAACAGCACCTCACTTTTTACACCTTCAAAATTTGCACTGACTATATGTGGCGCTGTTTCTTCAATTGCAATCCCGTCTATGCCATTTATAGTAACACCATCAATGTTTAAAAGCCTTCCAATAAGCCTCTTCTTTAACATATAAAGCTTTTCCGTGCTGCTCTCCATTCCATATATAATTTTTGATGCAAGCCCAAGCCCTGCTATTGCAGGCACGTTTTCTGTGCCAGACCTCATTCCCCTCTGCTGCCCTCCGCCAAAAATAACAGGGCTGGTTTTTGTTTTATCTTTTATATATAAAAACCCGCTGCCTTTAGGCGCGTGGATTTTATGGCCGCTGGCAGAGACAAAGTCTGCACCAATGTTTTTAGGAATTATCCTGTATTTACCATATGCCTGTATTGCATCAACATGGAATAAAATCCCTGGCTCTGTCTTTTTAACAATACTACAAAGTCTCTTTATATCCTGTACTGAACCAATCTCATTATTTACATACATAACTGATACAAGAATTGTATCATCCCTTATTGCATCTGCAAGCACATCCCCATCTACAAGCCCGTTACTGTCTACAGGCAGGTATGTAACTTCAAAACCCTGCTTTTCAAGGTATGCAAGCGGCTCATACACAGAAGGATGTTCTATGCATGTAGTAATAATATGCTTTCCTTTCCTGCTATTAGCAGTTGCTGCACCAATAAGTGCAAGGTTGTTCGCTTCAGTGCCACCTGAAGTAAATACTATTTCTTTTGGCTGGCATTTCATAAGCGCCGCAATATCTTCTGCTGCACCTTTAATATATTTTTCCGCAGTCATTCCTTTTGTATGTTTTGATGAAGGGTTTCCATAATCCTCCTCCATCACTTTTACCATAATACTGCATACCTCTGGCAAAACCGGGGTAGTTGCGGCATTATCAAGATATGCTTCCATAAAAACTATCTCCATTCAATATAAATAACTGTTACTATTCACAGCTATGCTTTCATAGTAATTAGAACTTCTTCTTATACATCTATTCCTGCATCTGGAACATCATTATAGACAGAACTGCCATTCCTGCTGTTTCTGTGCGTAAAATCCTCTTTCCAAGGGAAACTGGCTTAATACCTGCATTCACAGCCTCTTGTACCTCTTCTTTCTCAAATCCGCCCTCTGGACCTATAAAAATCCCTGCACTTTTCTTACCACATGCCTCTTTTATAATTTCCCTTGACTTTCCCATACCGTCCTGTAACTCATATGGTATAATATTGTACTCCAAGCTTGCTGCTATGTCAAATGC
The DNA here is from genome assembly GCA_022797375.1 of Lachnospiraceae bacterium. GTDB lineage: Bacteria > Bacillota > Clostridia > Lachnospirales > Lachnospiraceae > Butyribacter. The sequence continues at coordinate 7,425 of JAAWKM010000034.1, read as the reverse complement.
CTCTTTTAATGTTACAGGGATATTTACTTCTGGCACAATGCCCCTTCCTGACTGTTTGGCAGCCGCCTCTGCTACCTTCTGCCAGCGTTCCTGCTTTCTTAATGCCTTCTCATTATTAAGTTTTACAACACACCTTTTCATAAAAACCGGAACTATTGCAGACACCCCAAGTTCAACAGATTTCTGTATAATAAATTCCATTTTGTCACCTTTAGGAACTCCCTGGAACAGTACAAGCCTTGTACCAAGTTCTGTACCAGACTCCTGCACTTTGCAGGTTTCAAGCTTTACACATGCATTGTCTATATCTGCAATCCTTGAAATATAATCCTTACCCCTGCCATCACATGCAATAATCCAGTCTCCTTTTTCAAGGCGCAGGACATTTTTAATATGGTTTACGTCTGTTCCTGTAATATGGATATCCCCGCCATAAATATTACTCTGGTCTATATAAAAACGGTACATAATAATCTCCAATCTGCCTGGCAAATAATAAATGTTGTAATATTATAACATATAATAAAAAAATGTAAAACAGGGATTTACAATGCTCACAAGTCCGTTTTATAAAATTTCCAGTTATTCTGTGCTGGGAAACGGACGCAGGTTTTCCAGTGCCAGGACGGGTTTATTCCACTCCAGGGCACGCTTGCGCTACGGTAACCCACGCAGCGGCACATAAATCCCCTGTGTCCCAAAAGAAACTTATGTTTCTTCTGTGTCACAGGGGCTTAAATGCCGGCGGGGTTAAAGTGCACCTGTCATGGAATAAACCCAGTCCCTGGCACATGGAGCCTGCTGTCTTCTGGCAGACACAGAATTATAACTGGAAATTTTATTGTGTGCTAAATTATTCAGATAAACGGGAGATACTGCGGTATTATTTATATGGCAGTAAATGGAATAAATACTGTTATATAGTATGTGGAACCTGTCACTATAAATTTGCAATAAAAACCAGAATAATAAGATGGCTGGGTATATTACCGGTTTTGCCAGAAAACAGCAGGTTCCATATGCCAGGGCTGGTTTATTCCATGACAGGTGCACTTTAACCCCGCCGGCATTTAAGCCCCTGTGTGGCAGGAAGAAACATAAGTTTCTTTTGGGACACAGGGGCTTTATGTGCCGCTGCGTGGGTTAACGTAACGCAAGTGTGCCCTGGAGTGGAATAAACCAGCCCTGGTACTGGAAACCTGCGTCCGTCTGCCAGCACAGAATAACTGGAAATTTTATGAAACGGACGTGGCATTTTACCCATCTTTCCTTTACTTTTACAGGCGTAATGCTATAATTAACAATACAACAGTTTTACTAATCTGGCATACTAGAAAGGTATACTTTAAAATGTTAAAAAATATAAAACAATCTATCCTTATATTAGAAGATGATGAAGACCTGTCTGATGGCATATGCCTGTCTCTTGAAAGCCCCGGGTTCTGTTTCACATGCTGTAAAACAATTTCTGAAGCAAAGAACGCACTGGAGCTTGCTAAATTTGACCTTCTTATACTGGATATCAGCCTTCCAGATGGAAGCGGGCTGGATTTCTGCAAAGAAATCCGCAGGACCAGCCTTGTTCCTGTTGTCCTGCTGACTGCAAAGGATATGGAACTGGATATTGTAATAGGGCTTGAATGTGGTGCAGATGATTATATTACAAAACCTTTCAGCCTTATGGTACTTCGTGCAAGAATACGTGCATTACTGCGCCGCAATGACAATTTCCAGAAAACAGGATACCAGAATGAAATATTCTGTTTCCATTTTGATACAATGGACTTCTATAAAAACGGAAGAGCTATAGAACTAAGCAAAACAGAACAGAGGATTTTATATACTTTAGTTTCCAATGCGGGGCAAATTCTTACAAGGGAACTGCTTCTGGAACGCGTATGGCCTGACGGTACAGAATATGTTGAAGATAACGCCCTTTCTGTAGGCATCCGCCGCTTAAGGGACAAACTGGAAGATACACCTTCAAAACCGGAATATATTAAAACAGTCTATGGAAAAGGTTATATATGGGAGAAATTTTAATGAAACTTATGGTTTTTGTAATACTAATTATAGTGGTATTTTTATCTGGAGCCCTTCTGGCATTTGTTATAGCAAGATATCTCCATAATAAAAAAACCGGGGCAATATTTGAAACCATGCTTATGAAACTTGACCGGATTTTAGGAGGCACACCGCTCAAAGTGTCGTATAATGAATCTGTCTGGTCAGCAGTAGATGAACGCCTGGAAAGGCTCGCTGGCATTTCAAGGGACAGGAAGGAACAAGCAGCCAGCGAAAGGGACGCCATAAAGTCACTAGTTTCTGATATTTCGCACCAGGTACGCACCCCTCTGGCAAATATTATGCTTTATTCAGGTCTTTTATATGAAAAAGAACTGGATATTGAAACAAGGCTTTTAGCCAGCAAAATATATAAACAGGCCGGGAAGCTTGATTTCTTTATAAAGGAACTTGTTAAATCCTCTTATACAAGCCAGCAGATGGTTACACTCCACCCTGAAATGACAGAAATAGGGGAAATTATTAATATTTCCTGCCAGGAAACAGAACTCGCTGCCCTGAAGAAAAATATATGTATAGAAAAAGACACATTCGGAGAACTATGTTATGCAGATAAAAAATGGAGCATTGAAGCACTTGCCAATATTTTGGAAAATGCCATTAAATACTCCCCTGAAAACTCCCTGGTAAAAGTCAAGACCACTACATATGATTCATTTCTATGTGTAAGTGTTGAAGATGAAGGCATTGGAATAAATGAAGAAGAACAAGGGCTTGTTTTTGAACGCTTCTACCGCTCCCAGGCGGCAGGAAAAGAACCTGGCTTTGGGATAGGGCTTTATATTGTAAGGGAAGTACTGTCAAAGCAAGGCGGATATGCCAGAATTAAACCTGCACCAGAAAAAGGCACTATTGTACAAATGTTTTTCTCACGTTACCCTTCATAAAACCTAAAATCTGTCAAAACTGTCACTTTTAGGAAAGATTTGGGAAAGATTTTTCTGTTATGCTCTTCCTGTCTAAAAAATATTAAGGAGGCCACATATGGATATACTAGAAACCAGGAACTTAAAGAAATACTATAAGACAGGAGATGGAATAATTGTAAAAGCACTGGATGGGATAGATATTTCCATAAAAAAAGGTGAATTTCTCGCAATTACAGGAACCTCTGGCAGCGGAAAGACAACGCTGCTTCATATGCTTGGAGGGCTTGACACACCAACATCAGGCAGTATTTATGTTGATGGAAAGGATATTTCAAAAATGGGCAAAGATGAACTTGCCATATTCCGCAGGCGCAAAATTGGATTTGTATTCCAGAATTACAACCTGCTCCCTCTTATGAATGTATATGAAAATATTGTACTGCCTGTAAGGCTGGATGGAATACGCCCGGATAAAATATTTGTGGATAAAATTATTAATGCCCTTGGTTTAACGGAGAAAAAATATTCTATGCCCTGCCAGCTGTCAGGCGGCCAGCAGCAGCGTGTTGCACTTGCAAGGGCACTTGCGGCGAAACCATCTATAATACTTGCTGATGAACCAACTGGCAATCTTGACAGCCGTACAAGTTTAGATGTACTTGGGCTTATAAAAACCTGTGCCCTGCAGTTTAGCCAGACAATAGCCATGATTACACACAATGAAGAAATTGCCCAGATGGCAGGCAGGATTATACGCCTTGAAGATGGCAGGATTTATGGAGGTGGCTGTACTTATGATGAAAATAAATAATAAACCAGTTATAAATAAAATAGCTTTAACTACTTATAAAGCAAATAAAAAAAGAAACTTGCTTATAATTTTTGCAATTTTCCTAAGCACATTTTTAATTGCCTCTATAATTTCTGTTGGCACAAGCTATTGGAAAACTACAATGGAACGCCAGCTTTACACATCTGGCATTGACTATGATATTGCATTAACAGAGCCAGAAGATGCCCAGATCCAAAAAGCCCGTTCCATAGAAGAAATCAAATATGCAGGGCTTCTTGTAAAATGTGCAGTCATTGAAAAATACCAGCAGAAAATGCCTGGTAAAACAAGGCTTTACTGGGCAGACAATACCTGCTTTGACAAAATGGTACTGCCTGCACTTGAAACATTTACAGGCACTTATCCAGAAAAAGAAAACGAAATCCTGCTTTCTTCCAGAACCCTTCAAAATATGGGTATTAAAAAACCACATAAAGGCATGAAGCTGGAATTATCTTATTATACATTAGAAGAAGGTACAGATGAAGAAATCTTAGAAAAAGAATTTATACTTTGTGGCTGGTATAATGATTATACCGGGAAAAGCAAGGGGTATATTTCAGAAAAATTTTATAAAAAATCCAATGTAAAACCAACAGATTTTACGCAGGGCTCATTAAAAATTAAACTTAAACAGCCATTGTATACTGAAAAAGATATCCTATCCTTACAAAACACATTAAACCTTAGTAACAGGCAGATTATTGAAGCTGATGCAAGCATAATCTCCTATTTCATTAAAATAACGGCTGGCCTGGCTGGAATACTGTTTATGGTTTTTGCAAGCAGCTATCTTTTTATCTATAATACTTTATATATTTCTGTAACCAGGGATATAAGGTATTATGGGCAGCTTAAAACTATTGGTATGACATCGGTCCAGTTGAAAAAATTGATTAACAAGCAGGCCTTCTGGAATGCACTTGCTGGAATACCTGCAGGGCTTGTTGTTGCAATTATGCTTTCTAAAATTATTATCCCAGAAATAATAAGCATTATAGACTATTCATTTAATAAAAACAATACTGTACCTGTAAATATATGGTCATTTCTAATAGCTGGTATATTTGCAATAGCAGCTATTAAAGCCAGCAGCCATAAACCAGCCAGGATTGCTGCAGACTGTTCCCCTGTTGAAGCACTAATTTATACTGGTATCTCTGCCAAACGGAAAAACAGGAAACGTGAAAGTACCAGTATCTTTTCAATGGCAATGCAGAATATATTCCGCAATAAAAAACAGGCATTTATAATTTTTCTTTCATTTGTAACTGCTATATCTGTCTATCTCTGCACTTCAATATATATAAGGGCAAATGATGCAAAGTATATTTTAAACGAAGTTCTGGATTATGACATACGTTTTCAAAATGAAACAACACTTGAAGAAGAAAAACCAATATTTACAAAAGAAAAAATTAAACAGCTTGAAAAACTGCCAGGAATAAAATCTGTAAGAACTGTTAGTTCTAAAGAAGTAATTATCCCATACCAGGAAGAAACATTAGGCAAATATTTTAAAGAATTATATTCTACAAGGTATTTTCCTGCTGGAAGTTATGAAAGTGACATGGCGGAATATAAGAAAAACCCCGGAAATGGTATTTTTACATCACGTTTTATAGGCATTGATGAAGCTGGGTTTGAATATTTAAATAAGAGTGTTGGAAATACCTTAGATAGAAACGATTTTGAAGCTGGCAGGACTGCTGTAGCAATCCGGACATTCACAGAAGGGGACAGTGGAATGACAGGAAAAACAATAAATTTCCGGCTGCCTGGAGGCTTAAACCCTGAAAAAGAATACTCTGTTAAAATAGCTGCTGTTGCCAGCATACAATCTAATCCTGCATTTTTTGCTGGAGGAATTGCACCAGAAATAATTGTAAGTGAAAAATTTGCTGAAAAACTTCTGGGTGAAACATATATTGAAGCTGTAATGGCAGAATATAAAGAACCTTATAATAAAGAAACGGAAAATGCAGCGCTATCTGTTTTTAATGGTATAACTGAAACCAGTAGCGAATCCAGGCTGTGTAATTACAATGAAATGAAAACCACTGAAAACAAAAGTAAAGTGCTTGGCAACAGTATAAGCATTATTATGGCAATACTCGCAATATTTAACTACCTGGATATGATGGCTTCTAATGTACACAACCGCTCTAAAGAACTTGCAACTCTTGAAAGTATTGGGATGACTTCAAAACAAGCTAAAAGAATGCTTGGCACAGAGGGATTAGGCTATGCAATTATCTCTGTTACCATCTCGCTGGCTGCGGGAATACCTTTAAGCTATGCTGTATTTAATGCAATAAACCTTTATGCAGGAGTTTCCTATTCTATTCCATTGGGCAGAAATATCATATTCTTTGCAATAATTACCATTATATGTGTAACAGTACCTGTAATTGTGTACAAGAAAACACAGAACCAGGGCCTTACCAGCCGCATGGGAGAAAACTTCTAAAAAACTCCTGCTTATATATTATAATTATATATAAGCAGGAGGATAAAATTACTATAAAAATGCATTTAAATTCCAGATATAACTTGTACTGGATATATTTTACACAAATTATTTTTACATATACCCATTAATGGAATTAGAGCCTGTTGAACCAAGCAGGGAATAAGCACCATTGTATGTATATGATGAACTATGTGTATTTGCATATGCTGTGCTATTTGCCAGACGTCCGCTTGCTGAAACCCTCGCTGAAACTGATGAACCATATGAACCGCTTCCAACAAACAATGAATTAATTGTAGTTACATTTGCCTTGCCAAGCTTTGTTTCATCAAGTTTTAACTTATTATCATCACCAATTGTAATGCCTATATCAGCAAGAAGCCCTGCATTTTTCTTTGTGCCCTTGACGATATCAAGTGTCTTGCTTAATATGCTTGTAGAATTTAACTTGCCTGATGACTCAATAAATGAATTATAAGACTCAACAAATTTCTTAACAGCACTGTTTATTTTTTCTGTATCATAAACAGCCTCACCCTTTTCACCAAGAATTTTATTGCCACTGTCATCTGTCTTATTCTTATATAATGACCTGTTACCAAGTTCTTTAAGCGCGTCCACAAGCTCTGTAGCATCAGATGCAACAGTCTGGAGGCTTCCAGCAGAATCCTTTGCTGCGCTTGCTTTTGCAGTAGTAGTGCCTTTCCCTTCTTTAGCGTCATTTTCCTTTACAGTTGTATAATATGAATTTAGAAGTTTTTTATAAGCACCACTCTTTATAAGTGACATATCACCTATAACACTATTGCCTCCACCAAAAAGACCTGCTGCATTGTTCTTATTGTTTGAACCTGATGTATTAAAAAACATGCCATAAAAATCATTGTTTGAGCCAGATACTGAAAAAACTGACATAATTCTCACTCCTTTACATTAAAATCCTGGTTACATAAACCATTGTACCATATAACTCTGGAAATACTCTTCCCAGTCCACTTTCCTATATATTATATCGAAATATATTTAAAATAATTAACTGCTTTTTCCAAATTTTCGTTACAAATTGCCATGTCCGTTTCATAAAAATCCCCATGCCGTGCTTTGCACGGCACAAATAGTAATGAAAAATGCTGTTTTTGCATTTTTCTTGTGTGAAATTGTAATGA
>JAAWKM010000239.1 GCA_022797375.1 Lachnospiraceae bacterium | reverse complement strand
CAGCTGATGCCATAAAGGCGGCATTATATAATAAAACAAACTAAAAAAATAGATTGTAATCTCTCTTTATTGGTAATAACTTTTTATGCGGTTATCCTGAGGAAATCCTTGGAATGCTTGACAGTTTGAACATCAAGGGAATCATAATCACAACAAATGCAATAGGAACACAAACAGAAATTGTAAAAAAAATCCGTCACAAGTATGTGGATTACATGCTGGCGTTAAAAGGAAACCAGGAAATCTGCTGGAAGATTTGGGAAAGTATTTCGCGGACCTGGAATGCTTTGGGAAAAGCACCTAAAAAAAGACAGGGAAAAAGCAAGGGGAAAATGGAGAAGAGAGAATACTGGCAGACAGACGACATCTTATGGCTAAACCCTCGGAAAGAGTGACAAGGCCTGAAGATAATCATCAGAGGAATGGTATTTTATAAGCAGTCTGCCACCCGGAATAGAAGAAATAGCACATGCAGTGTGTGATCACTGGATGGCGGGGAGTTATCACTGGCATCTGGATGTGACGTTCAAAGAGTATGGAAACCATACGCTTGATAAGCAGGCGTCCTATAATCTGAATATCATGAGAAAGCTGCCGGTGAATATCTTAAAGTTGGCAGAAGTGGAAAGCAGGGCGTTAAGCCTGAAAAAAGCAGTTTGCAATTAGGACAAATCCAAGAAGACATCTGGAGCAGATAATAAATTTGTAAATTTTTTAACCAAATGTATGCTTTTAGTTATGGATGACATCATGCGTTTGCCGTGGGATTTGATATAGGATAAACGCATGAATGAACAAATTGTAAATATTCCTAGTTTTTGTTAAAATAAAACAAAAACTGGGAGGTGTGTATACATGGAAAAATTGTTACAGTGGATGGAATATATTGAGGATGTGAGGCAGGAAAGAAAAGTAAGGCATAAACTTAAAGATATCCTGGTTATTGTCCTATTTGCAACACTTGCAGATGCAGATGGCTGGGTGGAAATTGCATAATTTGCGGAAGTTTATGAAGATTATTTAAAAAAATACATAAGACTGGAAAATGGTGTGCCTCCACATGATACAATACAGAGGGTAATGGGTATGGTTTCATCAGAAGCCCTGCAGCAGCTGTATGTAAAATGGCAGGAACTTCTGGACAGTGGAGAAGGGGAAGCCCTGAAAAAAATTGTCTGTATAGATGGCAAGACTATGAAGGGAATAGGCAATTGCGAAACTAATATCTAAAAAGAAGTAAATATGTCCATATAGCTGGATATTAGGAAGAAATTTGAAAATGGAATACAGTAACTCCAAATTTGAGCGCACTTAAGTAAGCCATATGAATTTATGGTTATTAAGTTGGTAAGTCCTATACAAAAACCGCACTAAGCAATGAGTGGTTTCAGACCCCGGATATATTAATGATGATGGATTTTATCAGCGGGCACAACGGTTATCAGCTGGGCAATACCAGCTATAAGTAAATCGGAATGAAGTGTTTTTGCGTCCCTTGTTTTCCGGTTTGCCAGACAGAAACTGTCTTTTATGTGGTTGATGGATTTTTCTACATTCACACGGATTTTGTATGTAGTTTCCCATTCCTTTGTGCCCCGTATTGTGCCGGGGTATGCCCGTAAATTTTGTTCAGGATAAACGTAAACCATACGTCCGCAGGAAGAAGTGGTGCAGGGATTATCACACCCGCATTTGCGGTAAGAACGCTTTTGTTCTTTATCCCATGTCCATTTCATTTTGGGGCAGACAAATTTCATGGTTGGAACGCCGCAGCGCAGATGGGATTTACTTCCTTCACGTTTCATTGGGAGTAGGTTATTTTTAGGACAGCAGGGAATGCCGTTTCCGTCTGTTTTATAACCAACATCGGGAACAGACAGTTTGTTTTTTAGAGGAATATACGCTTTTTTAAAACAGCAGTTTTCTAAAAGATATTTATAAATGGAAATGGAGTCAAAAACAGAGCCACCAGGAAAAGTTGGGGGATTTACCAGCGGATGCTTTTTGAAAAAATCATCTAAGGCTGGTATAAGTGCTTTTGCGTCTGCCAGGGATTTATCTTCATCTGAGGATTTATCTTTCTTTTCAACAATGATTTCAGGATGCGGATCTAAAAAATCTTTGTTGTAAAAAGAAATATGGCGTACAATCTCTAACCCGTTTGTAAGTATACCGGATTTGTAAGAATAGCAGAAATGTCCATTGATATACATTTGCTGTATGGCAGGATTTGCCGCGGCATGGGAAGGCATGGAACCATAAGCGGCTTTGTAAGGGTCATAATTAGAATTGCCATCTAATGTTTTTGCGTAAGCTTTTAACTGCCTGATAATGCGGTTGGCAAATTTAGGGTTATTTTCAGTTACCCATGCTTCGGTTTCGGAGGTATCAAATAAAAGCATGCCGGATTTTGCTTCATCTATGGATTTACAGACTGGCTCCGTAATATCCACTGGATGTTCAAAAAGATTTTCGATATCTGTTTCAAAATCCTGTTTAAAGCGGGTTATTTTTGAGGCGTCAGGAACTTTTGTAAAACCACAAAAATCACGAAGCGGTTTGGAGTATTGTAAAAAAGTAAGCAATAACCGGCCAGTGGGAACGGAAAAAATTTTCTGTAATATTAAAGCCCACAAAAGGGCAGTCAAAGGGTATATACGGATTCTTCCCGTTGATGCATAAAAATGGTTATAAAAAGAAAACGGAATAATTTCATCAAGGTTGATATAGGTTGATATGCTGTTCTAACAGAGCAAGGAACTGAGGTTTGTCATCTTCAAAAATATTTTAGCAATCTTCAAAAATATCTGCCAAAGAAAGATGTTTGTATGGTATCATGTAAGTACAACTCCTTTACTGGTGGATATGGTTGATTGTTACTGGACATTTCAATTATACCATAAATCAGTGAGGAGTTGTTTTATTTTGTAGCAAAAAGAGTCCCGTATTTATGCGGGTTCTGGCGTTCCGCAAATGCCTAAATGAAAGGAAGCAGGCATGCAGATTATGTGCTTGCAGTAAAAGGGAACCAGAAAACACTGTATAATGATATAAAAGATTATTTTGCGGAAAAAGAATTCCAAAAAACAATAAAAGAAAAAGGGAACTATAAAAAACAACAGAAAAGGCACATGAACAGATAGAAACCAGGGAATATTACCAGACAGGGGATATCCGGTGGCTTACGCAGAAAAAGGACTGGAAAGGCATAAAAAGTATTATAATGGAACGTAAAACAAGAGAAAAAGAAGGTAAAAAAAGTACAGAATACAGGTATTCCATAAGCAGCCTTGCGGAAGACATAAGCCTTGCCAGAAGGGCGGTACGTGGACATTGGAGTGTTGAAAGCATGCACTGGCATCTTGATGTTACATTCCGTGAGGATTACAATACAATATCAGACAAGATACCAGCCCAGAACCACAATATAATACGCAAATGGTGTTTAAGCATACTTAAACTGGCAGAGCTTTCTCTTAGCATGAAAAGGCTTTCAATAAAAAAGAAACGTTTTGCAATAGGTTTACGCCCAGTAAAATTTTTAGAGGAAGTACTGAGCTTTCTGCAGTAAACACATAAAAATAAAACGCCACAGAAAACAACGATTTTATCGCATTTTTTGTGGCGTTTTTGTCCATAACCATAAATTTACGACCATAATCAAAAAATAAAAGAAAAGCACCCTTCATCAACCAAAAATGGTGTATAATGTAAGTGACCAAACCTCATTAAAAAGGAGTGCTTTTCTATGAAAATAATAACACAAATTTCACTGTTTGACGATACCCAAAATGAAAATCTTGGAGATTTGGAACGGCTAAAACTGGTTCTGGACAACCTTCCGGATAAACCACTGATTCAAAAATTAAAATCCATCCGCGGGAAAGGGCGCAATGAATGGCCTGTAGAAGCCATGTGGAATTCCCTGGTTGCCAGCTTTATCTTTGACCATGACTCTGTTGCAGGCCTGCTGCGGGAATTAAACCGGAACAGCCAGTTAAGGATAATTTGTGGTTTCCAGCCGCATCTGTATACGGTATTGGCGAAAGAAAAAGATGAGTACGGCAGAAGAACCAGAGAGCAGAAATATAAACTGGCACCTACGCCCAGTGCTTACACAAACTTTCTGAACAATCTGCGGAAGTGCGGGGACGAACTGCAGGAAATGTTTGGCAGCCTGGTGGGATACATGTATGAAAACCTGGCAGGGTTTGGGGAGATACTTGCTGCGGATGGAAAAGCGATTCAAAGCTATGCAACAAAAATTTCCCAAAAAGACAGTGGAAACCGCGGGGAAAAAGACGCAGACTGGTGCCGGAAAACCTATACAACAACAAAACCGGATGGCGAAAAAATAACTAAAACAAAAAAATGGTTTGGCTTCCGCCTGCATTTAATTTCAGATGCCGTCTACGAACTGCCGGTAGATTTTGAAGTGACAAAAGCATCCAGCAGCGAGCTGAAAGAAACCGGAAAACTGTTGGAAGAAATGAAAGAAAGCAGGCAGGAAAAACTGGAAAAATGCCGTTATTTTCTGGCAGACCGTGGATATGACAGTACCGGTCTGATAGAATGGCTGGAGACAGAAGGGGTCTGCCCGGTTATAGACATACGCAACTGCTGGCAGGGAGAAGAGACCAGGCAGTCCGGGAATACAGACTTAATATATGATTACAAAGGGAAAGTATACTTTGTTCCGGAAAAGGGGGAGCCCATAGAACTGCAGTGCCGTGGCTACGACAAAAGCAGGGGCTGCCAGCGGTACGGCTTCCATCCGAAATACCATGACAAAAGGATTTTCCGGATCCCATTAAAAACCGGCCCCAGGATATTTACAAGAGCAGCAAGGAATACCAGGAAATGGAAAAAGCTGTATAACAAAAGGACAAGCATCGAAAGAATAAACGGAAAGATAGACCGGGATTTCTGATTCGAGAGACATACCATCCGCGGATTGGAAAAAATGAAAATGTTATTGAGCGTGACATTTATAATCCAGCTGGCATCGGCAAAAGCAAAAATAGAAGGCGGGATAAAAACAGGATTAGGAAGGCATTGTGCATAGGGAGTATAATTGAAAATAAAATACAAGATACCTGCCGGTAAACAGAAGGAAAGGGCATGGATTTCTAATCAAGTGGCATTATGAAGTCGCTGGTGCTTAAAGGGCGTAGTATGCCCTTTTATGCACCACTGCGTAGTTCATCCGAGCTGCAAAGCGTCCACGAGATAGAAATCCTTGCTCTTTCCTGCCTCAAAATA
>JAAWKM010000238.1 GCA_022797375.1 Lachnospiraceae bacterium | reverse complement strand
CTGCCAGGGTTGCAAATAAATCCAGGTTACGTATTGAATTTAATGACATGACACGTAAATCTTCCAGTTTAAACTGCTGCTTCTTAAATTTGAAATATTTTTCTGTCCTCCATCCCATCAGATAAACTTTTGTGACAATAAGGCATAATTTTTTCTTATCTTTTGCTTCTTGTACTGCAAGGTTTGTAAGCAGCATCATTGGATTTTTCCCAAAACCATACACCACAACAAGTACAAGGTCTTTTTCAGGAAATGCACATAATTTTACTGGTATATAACTTATTTTACATTGTATTGTTTTGCCATTTCTATTTGTAAAACACATGCAGTAATTCTCTTTATATTTTTTTGCCACACCAGTTATATTATATGTTTTGTTTTTGTAAATAACATTCCGGTTTTTCTTTGCACGTATTATAAATTTTTCATCCCTGCAAAGAAAATGCCTATAATACTCTTTCATAAAAATCCCCATGCCGTGCTTTGCACGGCACAACTACAAAGAAAAGCCTGGAAGCTAAGAGGCTGAGCCAGGAATACAGCAAAGATTTTAATGGGACTCTCAATGACATTGATACAATGCATTGGACAGGAACAGCTATTACAAGTATAAGCGGGAACTATTTGAAGATATGGCTTAACATAGGCAGAAAGACAGAAATGATTTCATAAAGTACATTCCCTTTTTATACCAGTCTACGATTAAAAACAAAAAATATATCATAATAAAAAGAATCCGCTGTTAATGTGGGTTCTTTTTATTTCTATGAAACCATGACAGAACTATATAGCATAGCCGTATAACTGTTGCTGTTATGTCTATTTTGAATTATTCACACACTGTAAAGCCAGTAAAATTCATGGAAGTAAAATTTTTTTACTTCAAGAAGTTAAAATTTTTTACTCTAAATATATCCATGAAATTAAAACCATTTTATTATAATTGTAAGTATAGGTACTATACTTATTTTATGTCAAACTTATCCAACTATTGAAACAATATGTGATATGGTAGACATGTCAAAACCTACTGTTATTGGCATTTTAAAAAGTCTAAAGAAAAAAAGTACTTGAAATAGAGCAAAGGGGGGCTTAACAAACCTAATCTTTATAAACTTTACGATTATAGAGTTTTAGCCTTATATGCGGTTTCTGTCCGTCGTACCAGAGATTTGTCTCTACCTTCCTTCAGATTCCACCTCACAATGGACACCCTTGCTGTCCGGCCATTTCCCACTACTTGGGCATGTCCGGGACTTGTACCCGTTAGAGCGTGCCCATGGCACGCACACCAAAAAAATCAGGACAGCCACAAGGACTGCCCTGATTAAAAAAAAGAACATGAAGAATATATCATTTTTTCTTCTTTTTGGATTTTGATACTTTCTTATAAACCTGTTCAAACTGTTTGTTGTAAATCGCGTTGTACTGCGCATTGTATTTCGCATTAAACTGTGTGGTAAATTTTTTGCCAAGCTGTTTGCCATATTTTTTCTTCATATTGGCCTTGATAACTGGTTTCAACTTCGCTTTCAACTCCGTTTTAAGCGATTTTTTCAACTGTGCCTTTGACTTCTTGCCATACTTTTTCTGCAGCTTATTGGCTAGTTGGGTTTTAAGCTTCGTTTGGAGCTGGCTCTTAATAGACGAATTAAGCTGTTTTTTTACCGTAGCAAGACCAGGCTTTTTTGTTGGCTCCGGCGTACTGGCTGGCCTTTTTGTTGGCTTTGACGTGCTAGCTGGTTCAACTGTATCGCCCCCCCCCGAAGCAGCAGATGGAAGCGGTAAATCTGGAGTAACGGCCGGTTTTGGAGTGTCTGGAGCCGCAGTTGCAGTTGGTGCCGGACTTGGTGTTTCCGAAGCAACGGCCGCCGTTTGGGTTGGCGCAACTATTGGGGTTGGACTTGGGCTTGGTGTTTCCGGAACACTTGGCCAGATAGACCAGCCAGAACTTCCTGTATTGCCAGAAACAGTTGGTGCCGGACTTGGTGTTTTCGGAGCAACAGCCGCCGTTTGGGTTGGACTTGGTGTTTCTGGAGCAACGGCCGCCGTTTGGGTTGGACTTGGTGTTTCCGGAGCAACGGCCGCCGTTTGGGTTGGACTTGCTTCCCCATCCTTTATAAAACCATCATCACCGTTTGATGCGGATGGATCTTCGAATGGAGACTCATAGTGTATTACGACATTTTTAGGCATAGTAGCTTTTAGTTGCGGATTTGAATTCATCATAGTATCCCAAGCTTCTTTAGTGCCGCCAAAATAGATATTTGCAATTTCCGCACTCATAAACGGGCTCGTAGTTCCTACCTCTCCAAGTGACTTTACACTGGCAGGTATATATAGATCCTGGATTGATTTACATGACTCAAACATTCCAGGACTGAGTTTATCCAGACCATCAGGCAATGCTACATACACTAACCGCCAACTCTGCATAAACGGGTTGTCACCAATTGTAACATTTCCTGTACCTGGCATAAACCTGACCTGAAGCATATTTTCGCAGCTGGTAAACGCTCCAGCTCCTATGGATTGAATACTTTTTGGAAAGTCAATATACTGCAACTGTGTGCAAGAGTGGAACGCACGCTCCCCAATCGTTTTCACTCCTTCGGAGATTGTAACTGAAGCCAAACTATTACATTCACGAAAAGCATCGTTTCCAATGGTTTCCACAGAACCAGGAATGGTAACAGATAAAAGGACTCCGTTATCCTGAAACGCAGCGTCGCCAATAGTTTTCACAGTATCAGGCAGGAATACCCTAGAAGCTCCCAATCCACGAAACGCACTCTTTCCAATAGCAGTTATACCCTGCCCAATAACGATAGTATCGATATTTCCTTTGTAAGCCTTCCATGGTGGAGTATTGGCACTATCATCGTAATCCGGAATAGCAGCAGTGATGGCGCCCCCTGTAACGGTAACCGTAAGCGTACCGGAATTTGTCAAAGTCCACCCCAGGTTACCCTCTGTGCCCTCTTCCTTTATTTTATCCGCATCCTGATTGTCTTCCTTATAATCCTTCGGATACCGTGAAACGATAAAATTCGCATTCTCAACCTCGGACCCGCTCATTGCCCGCCCCCAGTGAACAGACTTATTATAGTTCCCTTCCGCAACAATCACTCCGCCTGCTCTTTTTTCCAACACGACTACAAAATGGCTGTTGTTGATACGCAGGATATCACCGGTTTTCACATCTTCAAATTTAAAATCACCATGATTGTATGTGTAAGCCGGAAGGTTTCCAAACGCGGCGTCACTGAGAAGAAACGCAAATGCTGCGCATCCAACGCCAAGGCTCCCTCCGTTTACCTTTCCCCCTTTAAACTGATAGTAACTTCCATCAGGACCATCTTTACCATATGGCGTACTATTCGTCCATGGAGCGCCTTCGGAATACTTCTTATCTTTTTTCAGGCCAGTCATACTATCATATACCTCAGCAAAAGTTGGGTATACCGGTCCAGCCTGTTCAGACGCAAATACCACCGGTACGTTAGTTAGCAGCATAGCAAATACTACAACAAGTGACAAAACTCTTCTTTTCCATGCTTTTTTGTTCATGGCAATCTCCTCCTTTTGATATCCTGACCCTTAGAACGCATAACAGATAACGGTTTTGATATAGATATTTTAAAGCAATTTTAAGCAAAAATCAATGTAATTCTTTTGTTTCATCACGTCCATTTCATAAAAATCCCCATGCCGTGCTTTGCACGGCACAAATAGTAATGAAAAATGCTGTTTTTGCATTTTTCTTGTGTGAAATTGTAATGA
>JAAWKM010000269.1 GCA_022797375.1 Lachnospiraceae bacterium | reverse complement strand
TAAAATGTGATAACAATTTTATGGTAGTTCTCACAAATATTATTGCATATGGTATAGTAATTTGTAGGATAATAATCAGAATCACTTAACAAATTATCATTTATATCATAATATTTTAAATTTAGCTTGCTACAATAATCATTCGCAGAACTAAATATTAAAGTAATACCTAAACTACTGTGTGCTTCTGTAAAATTTATTTCCATAACTAGAGGCGTATCAAATTCGCCTTTTTCATTACTCATTTTATTTGACCACCAGCACATATTTTCTAATTGTTCATAATCTGGCATTAGCTGAAATGTTCCATTTAATGCAAATTGATTTTTCTCACAAGTACCATATTTGATTTCTTCAATATTATCCTTTTTTAAATCCATAATATCTACAAAATTTTGCTTATCATTAACTGTTATGGTACTATCTTCTTTTGCTGTAACATCAACTAATCCAAATGTTATACTTGCTTTTGTTTTCATATTCTATCAACTCCTTGCTGGCTTTTTAGCTGTGAAGTTTACAGTCATATCTTTTCTATATGCTTTATTATTTCTAAAATCGTAAATTACTCTTGAAACATTATTAAAGTATGCTCTAAATTCAAGATTAGCAATCTTAACTGTATGAAATTCCTCTGCTTCTGTTAGCTTATTCCATAGCCTTTCAAATTCATCATAATTGTTGTCCGTTTGTGGCTCAAACTTAATGTCAGAATAATTAAAGTAAACTCCTATTAATTCTCTTTGAAGATCTCCATCGTCTGTTCTATTTGCATATTTATCTAAAAAATCAGCAGTTTCTTTGATTCCAATAAAGACACTAATATTATATTGCTGACCATCAATCGTTATAAAATCATATCTTTCTGCCATTATGAAGTACCTCCTATAACTAATTTTGTTCCTCTTCTTAAACTCTCATTGTCAAGTTCTGGTTTTAATATTCTAACAAGTTGTGCTAAACTTCCTTCAAAGTTTATAACAATAGTATTTTCCTTGTCATTATTAGTCCTATTACTATTAGCTTGTTCCTTAAAGAATAGTTTTAATGCCTCTATTACATTTTCGATTATCTTATCTTCAGGAGCAACAATTTCTCCTTGATTTTTGTTATCTCCTATCATTGCTAATTGTGGTGTATTGGCTTTTACATATCCACCTTCAGCAAGTCTTGGTAATGAGACATTGCCTATTGTTCCTATGTTAAATCCAAATTTTTTGCCACCTAATCCAGGAACCCAGTCTGGTACATCAAAGCTTAAATTGTTCAATGCTCTAATCATTCCATTAATTCCATTTATAACTCCATTTGCCATTTTTTCAACGCCACCTAAAATCGAATTAATGACTCCTTTTATAGTATTCCATATTCCATTAAAGACATTTGTAATTGTATTTTTCATTCCATTCCAAACATTATCCCATACGGATTTTATGCTATTTATAACATTTGAAATTGTATTCTTTATATTGTTTATAACATTTGAAATTGTACTTGAAATATTGTTCCATATATTTGTTACTGTTGATTTAATGCCATTCCATATATTTGACCATATTGATTTTATAGTATTTAGCACACTTGAAATTGTATTTTTAATACCATTTATTAAATTTTTAATAGTATTTGAAATACTATTCCATACATCTGTAAAAAACTGCTTTATTGCATTAAATATATTTGTTATTGTGTTCTTAATTGCATTTATCACATTAGAAATTGTTGTTTTGATTCCATTCCATATATTTGTGATAAATGTCTTAATTCCATTCCATATATTAGTTATAACAGTTTTTATTGCATTAAATACTGTTGTTATAATTCCTTTTATGATGTTTATAACAGTTTCAATTATTCCTTTAATTGCATTCCATACAGCTGATACAATACCTTTTATTGCATCCCAAATTCCACCGAAGAAAGTTTTTATTCCTTCCCAGGCTTTATTCCAGTCTCCTGTAAAAATACCAACTATAAAATCTATCAAGCCTCTAAAAGTATCAATTATTCCTCCTATTGTGTCTGCTATTGCTCCAAAAACATTACATATTGTATTCCATAAACCTTCAAATATTGGAACTAAAACTGGTATAATATTTTGAATAATCCAATCTACAACTGGTTTTAAAATATTCTCCCATAAAGCTGTCAATGCATCTGCTATACTTCCAATAAGTTCTCCAACTTTATCTACAAATGGTTTTAAATGTGTATTCCATAATTCGTTAAACTTATTTGCCATATTTTGTAGAAAAGGAACAACATAAGTGTTATATACATCTAAAAACTTTCCAAAAGTATCGCTTAATCCTGTTTTAAGGCTTTCCATAAAAGGATGTATATGTTGATCATAAACTTCGTTCCATTTATCACCTACATAAGTCATTGCTTCTGCTAAAGTTCCTGTAAATGTTTGTATTGGTTTCATTACATTTTCAATAGTAGTTTTTATTTTTTCTGCATTATCTATAATTGGTTGGAATAGTATTGCTTTTAAATCAAGTACAAACTTTCCACATAATTCTTGAATACTCATAAATGGATTAGCAAAAATCGCAATTATATTTGCACCAATTTGTTTTGCAGTATCACTTTTGAATACATCTGATATTTCTCCTAATGCTTGAAATAAATTACCTGTTAAAGTTAAATCTTTACTTGAAATATCAAACATTTTACATATATGACTTTTTATTCTTTCAACATTTTGTGATAAATATTTATCTATGCTTCCTACTAATCCTTCAGCAAGATTTATTCCTATTCTTGCTACTGAACCTGTAACCTGTCCAAGTGTAAATAACAAAGTTTTTACCCAGTTTTCTGCTGCACCTAATACTTTTGGATCTGTCCAAATATTGATTATTGTATCTTTTATTCCTTTTAAGTGTCCTATTATTCCATCAAAGTTTGTGTCTCCAAAACTAATGTCAAAACCACTTTTAAATATGCCTGCTAATTCTTTTACTCTAGCAATTAGGCCATCAAATGCTGATGTATCTTCAGTAATTGTGCTTGATACATCTAATGTATCTTTTATACCTGCAGAACTGCCTCCTGCTCCACCACCAGATCCACTTGAAGCATTTGTATCTTTTTGTAGTACATTTAAGTTATCGAACGATGCTAAATTATTTGATGCTTTTTTAGCATCCTTTCCTGCTTTCTTTGCACTATCTCCAACACCTGAAATTGCATCAGATGCATCACCTGCTTGTGTTGCTAAATCTCCCATTCCACTTGATACAGTTTCTACACTATCTGCTTTCAATCCAAACAATGCAAGTAATCCTGAAAGTGCTGTAAATAATCTTGTAACTACATTTACTGCACCAGTAACAATTGGAATAAATAATTTTGCTATTGGTTGTATTACATTTCCTATTGCTGTTTTCATAGTTGTAAATGCTTGTGATAATTGTGCTACTTTTCCTGAATAAGTATTTGCATAAATCGCAGCATCATTACTTTGGAATTTTGTTTCTTCTAAAATTCCATTTACTTCTGCTTGTATTTTTTCTTGTTGTGTAAGATTATTAGTTGTCTTTCCTATTGATTTTGCGTAATCTTCCCACATCTTGGCCACATTTTTTGTAACACCTGCATTATCAACTAATATACTATTTTCATTTTTTAAACCTTCAGATGCAGTTTGTACTGCTTCTCCAAGACTATATGTACTTTGTCTACCAAATGTCGCACTATTTTTTAATGCAATCATAGTTTTTTGTATTTGATCTGAATTATATCCTCTCGCTGCTAAATTTTTATATGCTGTTACAGCATT
>JAAWKM010000237.1 GCA_022797375.1 Lachnospiraceae bacterium | reverse complement strand
GGATAATTGTTAGTTATCCTCCGTATAGTATTTCAAAATACTATTATGTTTTGTTAAAGAAATAAGCAAATTTTAGCAAACATTAAACGAAACAGTTGCAATTAAATATTATATATTTTGAAGAAACGGAGATATAGACATGGAAGTAAAATTAATTTGTGACATAAGAGAAAATTTTCCAAAGAATATGTTAGATAATACCCTGAATTTTACTGACCATCCTCCAATCGAAAATATTTTGGAAATCAAATCTATGGTAGAAAAATGCGGATATACATGTTCAGTATTTGGTGGTATACCGGAATTAATTGACGCAAATAATAAAGGATTAAAGTTTGATGATTGTATCACATTAAATCTTACTGATGGATTAGAAATGGATTGCGGCCGTGCTCAAGCACCGATTTTATTAGAAATGATGGGCGCATTGTATTCTGGAGCCAATCCATTTCAGGCAGCATTAATTGATAATAAATATTATATGAAGCTTGCGGTTAAGGATATGAATATTTTGGTTCCCAAATCTTTTCTCATACATCCAAATGATGTCATAACTGAAAATCAAATATTAAAGATAGGATTTCCAGCCATTATTAAGCCCAATACAAAAGGTTCATCTATTGGCATTACACAAAAAAATATATGTTATGATTTAAATTATACATATACGCTTATATCAAATATGAAAAAACAATTTGGTGAGATTTTAATAGAGCAATTTATACCCGGATATGAAATCACAAATTTTATCATTGGTAATACCAAAAAATATTATATAAATATCCCTGTTGTAGAAGAGTTTCACGGGAATATGATACACAATAATGAAGTAATGGCAATTGAGGACAAAGCATATAGAACTCGTACATTTCATCTTTGTGAAGATATACTTGGTAAAAATACAGCAAATAAAATTAAAAAAACTTCTCAAAAAATAAAAGAATCCTTGAAGGTTAATGACATATTACGAATAGATTACCGGATTACAGAATCTGGTCATATCTATTTTCTTGAAGCAAATACCGTACCTCGGATATGTTCAAAAAACGAAGCAGGATTCATATGTAAAAGCCTTTCAAAATCATACGACTTTTTTATCCTATGTTTACTAAATTCAGTTCTTGACAGATATAAATGATAAATTACCGGCAGTCATTTTCCCATAATGACTGCCGGTGATTTATAATTTTATGCATATTAGTCAATCATGGCTAAGTGTTATAAACCATGGATCAAAATCTAAAGAATTAAAATAAGGGGATTTTTTAAATATATAATTCTTTTTCAAATGATGTGGACAGCCATATAATTTCTCGTATAATTTCAAAAATCTAAATTCGCTAGAAGTATCTTCTATCAAGTCTTCTATTATTTCTAAATAATTTTTTGCTTTTGAAATTATACCATCCTTGCATTCACACATTGCTAAATTCATACACAATTTTCTTATAATAGATGGATCTTCGTGTTTTTTTGTAAATATAATATCTGCCAATTGATCTTTTATATCTTTATATTGTTTATTTCCTAACATCCTATAACACTGCATAAGCATTGTTTGAGCAGTAAGACATAAATAATAGGATTTTTGAAAACGTAGTGCTTTTTTCAAATCATCAATCGCTTCTTGATAATTTTGAGTAAACATTTTACAAATGGCAAGATTATTAAGAGAGTAGGCAGCTTCATGTCTTTTTGTATTTTTCAAAATCCTAAATGCATTGGCAAATTCTTGTTTTCCATCTTCCATACGATTTTGTCTTATATATTCAAATCCTTTGTTATGTAAAATAGCCGCTTTTTCTATTTTATCATTACAGCGTTCTGCAATATCTTCTGCAATTTCCATTAATTCTAGTGCTTCATCATTAAAGTAATAGTCATAGCAGCATTTTAATAACTTAGCATTACTTGGCTGGTATAACTTATCTATATCATTTTTTTTATGTGCATTTAATATACTATCTACTAATTGTTCATATATTTCTTTTGCTTCACACGTATATTTAGGAATTTGAATCATTGCTAAATGCTTCATATATTTTGCATATGTCTCATCATCGCTGTCTGCTGTCGTAACTGCAATAGCTTTGTCAAATATCGAAACGGCAGCTTCTCCATTATTGCTCATATTGTATGATTTCCCCAAATATATATAATATTGATATTTATCAAAAACTGTATTCTCAGGTATTTTAGATAAAAGTTCAGAAGCAGTTTTATATTCCCCAATTTCATATAAAGTAATACCTATAAGAATTTTATCGTCACATTTCAAACTGTCTGATACATTTATGAGTCTAATAAAATATTTATTAGCTTGAATATAATTCCCATTATCATAAAAGTATTTTCCGCAAGTAAAATTTGTTTCTATCCAATTATTATGCTGAGCATGAAATGATAAATCAGCAAAAAGTTCTTGTTTTTCTTTATTGCTATAACATTGGTCAAATTGCTGCACCTTTGTGTTGTTCAAGTATTCATAAATATAATCGCAAGCCATATTATATATATTGTTTTCGGTATAATACATCAAAGCAGCATTAAAAGTTAAATCATGGTCTGTATACAAATAAACAAATCCGTCTTTTATGTTCGATTTTAGCGGTTTTGGCTGCATGTGCATTATTACTTCCAAACATTTTTCGCCTGGCAAAGGCAACATAAACATTCTTTTAAAATATTCGCAGCTTAGAATTTGCAACAAATCTATTCTGACTGGCATTCCCAAACAAATGACAATTACTAATATACTGCGCTCTATAGGATTATAGTTTTCTATATTGAGATCCGTATTAGAACTCGATAAAATATAGTTTAACATTTCAGTTCTATTAAATTTTATTCGTGAATCTAAATAATCAATTGCATGCTTCCGATCTAAATTAGCAAGCAAATCTTGAAACTTTTCCGGCAATCCTTGGCAAAAGAAATATATTTTTTTAATATCATTCTCATCTAGATTTTCTAAATCAAATTGTCTGGGCAGCATATTAATAAAATATATTTCATCCGGTATTTTTGGTATGCATAGATGTTCGTAAGGAAGTTCTTTTACTAGCTTTTTTTCAAAAGGCTGCGTTCCATATTCTGAATCAGTAGATATAAAAATAAATCTGCACTTCGGATTATCGATATTAGATTTTGCAAGATTTAATAATATATTAAAAGAATTTTCATCACACTGATTTAGATTGTCTATAACAAAAATCACATTATATTTATCTAATGCTTTCTCAGTATATTTTTTTAGTATGCTTGTAAAATCATTATATTCATTTTCTAAATTTACAAAATATGAATTTTTACTCAAAGCATATTTTAAAATATTTGAATTTAAAATTTTACTATTGTCACTTAAATCTAAGGAAAGTGCTTTAATTTCATTAGAATATTTTTTTACAAAATTATAAAAATTATAATTACTTATTAATTGCATTTTGTCAATTAGATTTATAATACACTCTCCATCCATTGTACACTTTGTATTTTCTACATAAATTAGCTTATAACGTCCAATACTCTTTAAGCACTCTTTTATAAAAAAAGATTTTCCGGTTCCGCTTTCACCATAAATCCATAACACCTTATCACGAGGATTATCTAAAAAGCGATGCAATATAGCCGTTTCTTTTACGCGATCTGCAAATTCAAAATCGAACAAAAATGTATTATCCATTTGAATCCCTTCTTCTGTATAAATAAACTTTCTCAAAATCGAACCATAAGATATTTTATTTGTTTTAAGTGGATAATAGCTGTATCTTTCTTAAAAATCAATACTATACGAAGGATAACTAACAATTATCC
>JAAWKM010000236.1 GCA_022797375.1 Lachnospiraceae bacterium | reverse complement strand
TGAAAGCGTTATAATAGTAATATTTAATTGGGATAATGAGAATATGGGATAGTATACCTGAAGTAGGTAAGGGCAGATTTTTGATTAAGTAGAAATGAACGAATGATAGAGAGGGAAAAGAATGGCATTTGATGTTTTAGATCAAGATATTACTCAATTATTTAAAAATGATGATATTTTTTTGATACCAAGATATCAGCGTAATTACGTATGGAAGGAAATAAATTGGTCGCAGTTGATTAAAGACATTAGATATTGTGCGGAAATAACTCCGGGATGGAGTCATTTTATTGGAAGTATGGTTTTTGAAAGAAAACAAAAAAGTGGTGGTTTGGTAGATATTATTGATGGGCAACAAAGAATTGTAACTCTTCAAATAATAATTTTTGCTATGATATATTGTTATAGAGATATAAAAAAGACAACTAGTAGTTCAGATATTGCAAAACAATGTGATGTGAATATCATATACTTGCAGGATTTAATTGTAAATAGAACATTAGGAAAATCAGAATCTATAAAGGTAGAAAATGGCTATGATGAATACGCAGAACTCAATCAAGACTTTATGCAATTAAGTGAGGAAGAATTACAAAAATATGATAGTGTTATAAAACATAATAAGAAAAATAAAAGTATTATTTTAGAGGCTTTTAAATTTTTCGTTAATGATTTCATTGAACTGGATTTTGAAGAATTGGTATCACTTACAAGCCAATTCCTTAAAACTCGGGTAGTAACTATATCTTCAATGCAGGAAGAAGAAGTATATAATATATTTGAAATTTTAAACGCACGTGGTGTTAAATTAAAGCAAATAGAGTTATTAAAAAATTATTTGTTTAAATATTTAAAGCCTAAATCTATATTGGATACATATAAAAACAGATGGTCACAGTTGGAACAACTATTAGAAGGAATAGATTTAGATGATTTCTATTTGCATGTGTTTAGGTGTTGGCATTATAAGAATAAACTATCTAAGGATCGTTTGTTTGATATAACTAAAGAACAGCTTCGAACAGAAAATGCAATTAGTTTACAAGATTTTTTTAACTTTTTTATTGAATGTGGGCAGTATTATCGAGCTATATATGACGCAAAAGGTAACTCTATAGAAACTGAAATATATGAATATTTTAAACTAAAGAGAAATCATCAAGTAAGATCTATCTTATTAGCTTTAAAAATTAAAAGTGTACAGGGAATCCTTTCAGATAATTTATATGAAAAAATGTTAATTGTGGTTAGAAATTTTTTTGTAATCTTTAATTTAGATAATGGATTAAGTAATAAAATAGATAGTGATGTATATATAGTGTCAAATGAAATATATAAATCTAGTGAAGAGAACAGAATAGAGTATGAAATGCTGAAATTCCTAAAGAAGTTTTCTACATATTTTACTAAAAAGGATGTATTAGAAAATGGACTAAAAAATATAATCTATTCAAATAAAACAACAAGAAAAAATGTTTCTTCAAAATTGTTAGTTTATTTTTTTAGACCCTTGCTTTTGGAGTGCGAGAAAAATAAGTTTGTTCAATATGATTTTAATAAATTTAATGTAGAACATATTTTGAATGATGATATCCATAAAGATATCACGTATCTGCTAGGAAATTTGTTGCTCTGTCCAGAAGAAATAAATGAATATATGAACAATAATTCATATATTCAAAAACGCCAGTGTTTATTATCAAGTGGGATACCTTATTTGGAGGAATTTGCTAGAAAGTATGAAAATTTTAATGAGAAAAATGTAGAAGATAGAACGAACGAGATTGTTGAAAAACTAAAAAATCTATATCTAATTTCCGAAGAGCATGTAGAGGAACGTTATTTGAAACTACAGATGTATTTTGAACTAAAAAAACAGTTGATTATTGCTTTTGGTAAGGATGGTAACTATGTGAGGGAATTGGAAGAAAGAGGAATTGATAAATTTATTCAGTATATTTATAAGAATGGGGCACTTCCAAGCGATGATGTAGATAAGATCAAAGCTTGTTTAAAAAGTGCCAGTTGATAGCATTACTATATCAACGAATACATTTAGAGACGGCCGTTTAGTAGAGCAAGGTGGCCTTTTGCTCTACAGAATCGGCCGTTAGGCATCATGATATGCAATAGCTTTAGATAATCATGTTCTCATTACTATCCGCACTGTACATATTCTATTTTTCGCCACCTTGAAAGAAACTTTCTGATGAATATTGATCTTATTTTTTATCTAGTCATGTATTGGAATATTATTACTTTGGAGAGACAAAATCTTTCTGAAAAGTATTGAAATTAACGGGGCGATAATACAGCAACTTTAATTCACACAACATGGACTCATCAATATTATTCCTGAATTCATCGATTTCATCTTGGTTCAACGAAAACCGATACTTATATATCTCGACTTTATTGTTACTATGGCTAATTGACAACTCAAGTTGATAATCTGAAGCTTTCCAGTAAAAATTCTCTACAAGTTCCTCTCGAAATATTTTGTATTCTGGCATTGCTTGTAATTGCTCCTTTGCATTTTCAAAAGGGATGCTTATATTGTAAATTTGCTTAGATTCTAATGTCAACTTCTCATGAATTTTACTTAAACGATTGGTCATCATGGTATCTGCATTTGCAAACTCTACAAAAACTGGATTTAGGTTATTCTCACCAACCATAAACGGACGGGCTATCTCATTTGTTGTAACAGGATTCCCACCAACAGACTGAAATATAGGTACCATGAAACATGACCAATCCATCACTAACTCCGCTTTATCATTTTGGCGAACGATTTTAGCAGAAATATTTTTAATAATTGCAGACCGATTTTTTGCCTCGATTACTCCCCCACAGTATATGTATGCTCCACTACGATTGTAATAGAGTTTTATTTTTGATGAAGGAATAAAAGAGACTTTCAGTGGCTTAAAAACCTTTTTAAATATAGCGATAGCCCATGGCTGAATTAGAGCCATAATTGCAAGAAAGGTTGCTATGATTTCATAATGTGTCATGGTTACTTTACGAATTGTCTCTTCTGGCATACAAATGCTCCTTGAAAAAAATAAGTGGTATTGAGTATATCCTTGGATTATTATAATAGAAAAGGTAGCAAATATCAAATTCTTTTGCAATGAAGAATTTTTTTATATTTTAGCGACGAGTGAATTTTTTTATCTCTTAATTTGATATATTGAATTATTAAAATCGTATACCATATCTTTTCGAACATATATTCTTATCATGACACACTATAAATAATCCCTGTGCCAGTAACGGTACGGGGATTTGTTCTTTTTAAGATGGAGGTTTCACAGATGAAGATTAAAACCAGAAACAATGAATTGAAGTATGCCGTATTAAGAAAGGAAGTGAGAAGATGAGCATAAGTGCCATTGATAAGATTTACAATTATCTTTCAGGAGAAAAGGATTATGTAGACCTTCCGGAAACAGAGAAAGCAAGAAAGAAGGTAAAAGCATACGCTATGAGTGATCTTTTAAGCGCAGATGATGAGGAAGCCCATAAACAGTGGATAGAACTGGAAAAAGTAGTAGCGGAGTTTGGGGTGGAAAGCGAGCGTCAGGGATTTATCTACGGATTCAGATATGTGATGGGATTATTTACCCAAGACCAGAAACCATGTGTCTGCATGAACAGACTGGATGAAAGTATCAAAGAGGAATATTCCATGCTTACTATGGAAGGAGCTGACAAGACTGATCCGGTAGTGGATATTCTGAAAGAGTATGTACCAGAAGAAAAATTCGGTGATGCGGTAGATACGCTTTGCGTCTGTATTGAGAATACAAAG
>JAAWKM010000033.1 GCA_022797375.1 Lachnospiraceae bacterium | reverse complement strand
AATATGAGTTTTACAGTGCCATTTTGCACTTTTTTTGTGCAAAATGTGTACATAACCAGTGCTGAAAGCACTGCTATGTTACTATTAAGCCGTAAGGCTTGATAGTAACAATTATAATACAAGAAACTGCATATACTGCCAGCCAGGCTGCCGGGATTATCTGGAACATGACAGGTAATATATTCTCCAAATTTTAAAACAGAGTGTTGGCATTATTATGGCATATACTGCCTGTCCTGCTGGAAAATATATGCTATGCCCTCCATGCTGGAATTAATATAAGAGGTTTATTTATGATTGTCCTGGTATTCAAGGGCGGCATTTATAAATCCTTTAAACAGAGGATGTGGCCTGTTTGGACGTGATTTAAATTCAGGATGTGCCTGTGTAGCAATAAACCAAGGGTGTTCTGGAAGTTCGCACATTTCTACAATGCGTCCGTCAGGTGAAAGCCCTGAGAAGAGCATACCATTTTTTAATAGTTCATCACGGTAATAATTATTTACTTCATAACGGTGCCTGTGTCTTTCATGGATTGTTTCAACACCATACAGGGAATAAGCTTTTGAAGCATGGTCAAGTACGCATGGGTAAGAACCAAGCCTCAATGTACCACCAATATCTTCTATTCCGTCCTGTTCAGGCATCAGGTGGATTACAGGATGTGTTGTCTGTGGGTCAAGCTCTATGCTGTGTGCATCATGGAAACCAGCCACATGTCTTGAAAACTCAACTATTGCAAGCTGCATTCCAAGGCATAGCCCAAGAAAAGGCACATTATTTTCACGTGCATATTGTATTGCTGCAATTTTGCCATCAATACCACGGTCACCAAACCCGCCAGGAACAAGAACTCCGCTGGCATTTCCCAGTATTTTGCTGACATTTTCCTGTGTAAGTTCTTCGGAAGGCACCCATTGGATATTCACATTGCATTTATGTGCAAACCCGCCATGTTTAAGTGATTCTACGACACTTATATAAGCATCATGGAGTGATGTATATTTACCAACAAGGGCCACAGTAACATCTTTATTAAGATGTTTTATATTGTCAACCATTGACTGCCATTCTGTTATATCTGGTGCAGGGCATTCAAGGTTTAATTTTTCACATACAACATCTGCAAGATGTTCTTTTTCCATTGCAAGAGGCGCTTCATAAAGAGTTTCAACATCAAGGTTCTGTAGTACACACTTTGTAGGGACATTGCAGAAAAGGGCAATTTTATCCCTGAGTCCCTGCTCTAGTTCATATTCCGTACGGCATACTATAATATCAGGACGTATTCCCATGCCTTGTAACTCTTTTACACTTGCCTGCGTAGGTTTGGTTTTCATTTCACCAGATGCATGAAGATAGGGAATAAGGGTAACATGTATAAGGATAGCATTTTCATGGCCTATATCATGCTGGAACTGGCGTATTGATTCAAGGAAAGGCTGGCTTTCAATATCACCAACTGTACCTCCTACTTCAATGATGGCAATTTGTGTTTCCTTGCATCCGTCATTACGGTAAAAACGGCTTTTAATTTCATTGGTAATATGTGGTATTACCTGTACCGTGCCACCACCATAGTCACCGCGCCTTTCCTTGTTTAGAACAGACCAGTACACTTTGCCGGTAGTTACATTTGACTGTTTAGTAAGGCTTTCATCAATAAAACGTTCATAATGCCCCAGGTCAAGGTCAGTTTCTGCACCGTCATCTGTAACAAATACTTCACCATGCTGTACAGGGTTCATTGTACCAGGGTCAATATTTATATATGGGTCGAATTTTTGCATTGTGACACTGTATCCACGCATTTTAAGCAGCCTTCCAAGGGAAGCAGCAGTTATCCCTTTGCCAAGGCCTGATACAACTCCTCCAGTAACAAACACATATTTGACAGCCATTAAATTATCCTCCTCATATTATGGGTTTTACTTTTGCAATATTTTCTTATTATAACGCATAAACCAGGTTATGTTCAATCATTATTTAAAAAATTCCTGTATATTTAATAAATTTTGTTACCATTTACAGCTCCGCTGTCCATAGTAACAAACAGCGTTTACCAGTGCTGGAATGCACAGGGCAGCAGGGTATTATAGCAGTATTTTATTAAAAAAATAGAAATTTCAAACATTATTCACATGATAATATATTGATTTATCTCCAAGCTAGCTTTATAATGTGGAAGTATAACACCTTAGAGGGAGACAAAGGAGGCGTAATTTTGGAAAATAATAATAACAGGCAGGACCCTAAGAAAAGCCAGAATAAAAGAAGTGTAATTATATGCCTTGTGGCTGCTCTTGGAATGTTTCTGGTATTTTCATTTATGAACAGCCAGGTAGAGAAAGCATCTAATAAAGAAATAACTTATGACCAGTTTATCAGGATGCTTGAAGATGGACAGGTTAAAGAGGTAGTGCTTTCTTCAGATAAATTAGAAATAATACCTGCAGCACAGGGAAACACTCTTTATGAAATTACCTATTATACAGGGATTATCTCAATGGATTATAACCTTGTGGAAAGGTTAAGCAATGCAGGGGTCAGGTTTTCAAAGGAAATACCAAGCGGCTCATCAAGCATATTATATATGGTAGTAACAACACTGATACCTATACTGCTTTTATGGGGAGGGCTGTTTTTTATATTCCGTATGATGTCCAAAGGCTCAGGAGGAGTTATGGGGGTAGGAAAGAGCACTGCCAAGATGTATGTACAGAAAGAAACAGGGGTTACATTTAAAAATGTAGCAGGGCAGGAGGAGGCTATGGAGTCCCTTACTGAACTGGTAGATTTCCTTCATAACCCAAAGAAATATTCAGATATAGGTGCAAGGCTTCCGAAAGGTGCGCTTCTTGTAGGACCTCCGGGAACTGGTAAGACACTTCTTGCAAAAGCTGTTGCTGGTGAAGCAGGAGTACCATTTTTCTCACTGTCAGGTTCGGACTTTGTTGAGATGTTTGTAGGTGTAGGTGCATCAAGGGTAAGGGATTTATTTAAACAGGCACAGGCAATGGCTCCTTGTATTATCTTTATAGATGAAATTGATGCAGTTGGCAAGAGCCGTGATACACAGTATGGTGGTGGCAATGATGAACGTGAGCAGACACTTAACCAGTTATTGTCAGAGATGGATGGCTTTGACAGTTCAAAGGGTCTTGTAATACTTGGTGCGACTAACAGGCCGGAAGTATTAGATAAGGCACTCCTGCGTCCTGGGCGTTTTGACAGAAGGATAATAGTAGAGAAGCCGGACCTTAAAGGCAGGGTTGATATATTAAAAGTACATGCTAAAGATGTGCTTATGGATGATTCTGTTGACTTTGATGCAATAGCACTTGCAACAAGTGGTGCAGTAGGTTCAGACCTCGCCAATATGATAAATGAAGCAGCAATTATGGCAGTAAGGGCAGGCAGGAGGGCTGTAAGCCAGTCTGATTTATTTGAGGCTGTTGAGGTTGTAATTGCAGGCAAGGAGAAGAAAGACAGGATACTTGGCAAAGAAGAGAAAAGGATTGTTGCATACCATGAAATCGGACATGCGCTTGTTGCTGCATTACAGAAGAATTCAGAACCCGTACAGAAGATTACAATAGTCCCTAGGACAATGGGTTCTCTTGGGTATGTTATGCAGGTGCCAGAGGAAGAAAAGTACCTTATGAGCAAGGATGAGATACTTACACGTATAGTATCGCTCTTTGGAGGGCGTGCAGCAGAACAGGTGGTATTTAATTCTATAACAACAGGTGCATCAAATGATATAGAAAAGGCTACACAGCTTGCAAGGTCTATGGTAACACAGTATGGCATGACTGAAAAATTTGGCATGATTGGGCTTGAATCAGTGGAAGGCAAATATCTTGATGGGCGTACAGTATTGAATTGTGGGGATGCTACAGAAGCACAGATAGATGAAGAAGTTATGCGTATTCTTAAAGAGTGTTACAACAAAGCAGAGGAACTGCTATCAGGTGACAGGGCAGCACTTGACAGTCTTGCAGAGTTTCTTATTGAACATGAAACAATTACAGGTAAGGAGTTTATGAAAATTTTCCGTAAAGTTAAAGGTGTTGAAGAACCAGAAGGTGATAATTACAACATGCTTGTGCTTGACGTTGATGGCACGCTTGTTGGTTCAGATAAACAGATTTCAGAAAAGACAAAGGAAGCCATAATTGAAGCACAGAAACGTGGCAAAACAGTTGCAATTGCATCAGGGCGCTCTATTGCAGGGATAAGGAGGACAGCTTCAAACATTGCACTTGAACAGTATGGAGGTTATGTAATAGCTTATAATG
Source organism: Lachnospiraceae bacterium (assembly GCA_022797375.1). GTDB lineage: Bacteria > Bacillota > Clostridia > Lachnospirales > Lachnospiraceae > Butyribacter. Next base: position 24,530 of record JAAWKM010000033.1, on the reverse strand, counting down.
GTACTACAGTAGTAAACTGCAAGACAGGCGAATGCATTTATAACCAGATGGTATCACCAGAAATGGTTAAACCTGTTTACGAAGCTGCTAAAAAAGCTGGCGTAGGTATAGTTGTCTATAATGACAATACAAAAGAAATGATTTCTGGCAATGGGCTTAATGAATATATAGAAATTGATGCAAAGGCATGTAATGTCACAATAAATGAAGTAAATGATTTTGTTAAGGCAATAAATTTCCCGTTTAATAAGTTCCTTTTAAGCGGTGCTCCAGAGCGTATGGCAGAAGTTGAAAAAATTATGGATAAAGAGTTTGGTGACAGGATGAATGTATTCAGGTCAGACCCGTTTTTTGTTGAACTGCTGCCAAGATATGTGGATAAGGGTGTTGCGGTTGAAAAGCTTATAAAACATCTTGAAATACCACGGGAAAAGGTTATATGCATAGGTGACAGTTATAATGACCTGCCAATGCTGCGTTTTGCAGGAATGGGCGTGGCAATGGGAAATGCACAGAAGGAAGTTAAAGAAATTGCAGATTATGTGACAGAATCAAATGATGAAGACGGTATAGTAAATGTTATAGATAAATTTATGACTCCAAAACCTGAAAAGGAAGATTCATGCAAAGAAGAATAAAATAGCATAACAATGTTTTAAGAAAACGGCGTAGCTCTATGGCTATGCCGTTTTAATGCATACATAAGGAACCTGCTGCCTGCTGGCAAAACGAATGATATAACTGGAAACTGTTAATTTTATTATCCGGGGATATTGTAAATTTACAGTGGCAGGTTCTACATACCACATACCAGCATTTATTGCATTTTCCGCCATATAAATAATACCGCAATATCTTCCGTTTGTCTGAATAATTTAGAACACAATAAAATTTCCAGTTATAATTATGGGCCGGCCAGAAGACAGCAGGTTCCATCTGCCAGCACAGAATAACTGGAAATAGTGTGAAAAATGATTCTAAGACAGTGTGCCGTGCAAAGCACGGCATGGGAGATTTTTATGAAACGGACGTGTCTTAGCAAGTAAAGACTTGATATAAGTTTTTCTTTTTTGTATAATTGAGATACTAGTGATAAAGAATAAAGATAACAGCAGAATGGAGGCGTCCTATGTTTGATTTGGAGGAAGAACTGAAAAAACTGCCTGCAAAGCCAGGCGTTTATCTTATGCATGATAAAAAGGATGCTATCATATATGTAGGTAAAGCAATAAGTTTAAAAAACAGGGTAAGGCAGTATTTCCAGGCAGGCCGTAATGTAACACCCAAAATAGAAAAAATGATATCGCAGATAGACCATTTTGAGTATATAATAACAGACTCAGAGGTTGAAGCACTTGTACTGGAAAGCAACCTTATAAAAGAACATAAACCAAAATACAATACAATGCTTAAGGATGATAAAAATTATCCATATATAAAAGCAACAATTGAAGAAGATTTTCCAAGGCTTTTAATAGAAAGGGAACAAAAACGTGACAAAAGCAAGTATTTTGGACCGTTTACAAGCGCAGGTGCTGCAAAAGATACATTAGAACTTGCACATAAAATATACAAGATAAGAACATGCAGAAGAGTGCTTCCAAGAGATACTGGAAAGGAAAGGCCATGCCTTAACTACCATATAGGCCAGTGCAGTGCACCATGCCAGGGTAAAATATCTAAAGAGGAGTACCAGGAGAATTTCAGGAAAGCATTAAAACTGATAGAAGGGGACTATGAAGAAGTAACAGGATATTTACAGAAAAAAATGATGCAGGCATCTGAAAAGCTTGCATTTGAAGAAGCAGCAGGATTCCGGGATTTGATTTCCAGTGTAAAAAAAATGGCTGTAAGGCAGAAAGTTACGGATTTTGAGGGGAAAGACAGGGATATTATTGCACTTGCAAGGACTTTAGAAGAGGCAGTAGTACAGGTCTTTTTTGTGCGTGATGGCAAACTTATAGGCCGTGACCATTTCCACCTTAATGGAACTTCAGGTGAGAATGAAGAAGATATTTTACAGGATTTTATTAAGCAATTTTATGCAGGAACTCCTTTTATTCCGCGTGAAGTCATGGTAGAATATAATATAGCAGATGCATCCCTTATTGAACAGTGGCTTGGCAGTAAAAGAGGGGGAAGGGTACGTCTGGTTGTGCCTAAAAAGGGCAGCAAAGAAAGGCTTGTAGAACTTGCCCATAAGAATGCAGCACTTGTGCTTACACAGGATATGGAAAGAATTAAAAGGGAAGAAAAGCGCACATCCGGGGCAATGGAAGAAATATGCTCATGGCTTGGCATAAAAGGGGTTTCACGTGTTGAATCGTATGATATATCTAATATAAATGGTTTCCAGTCAGTTGGTTCAATGGTAGTATTTGAAAATGGCAAGCCCAGGAGAAGTGATTACCGTAAATTTAGGGTAAAGACGGTTAAAGGGCCTGATGATTATGCAAGCATGAATGAAGTGCTTTCAAGAAGGTTCAGGCATGGCATAGAAGAAATGGCGGGGCTGGAAGAAAAAGGGCTGTTAAAAGAAACAGGCAGTTTTACACGTTTTCCAGACCTTATAATGATGGATGGCGGCAAGGGGCAGGTGCATATTGCAGAAAAAGTGCTTGAGAGCCTGGAACTTGATATTCCTGTGTGTGGTATGGTCAAAGATGACAGGCACAGGACAAGGGGGCTTTTCTTCAAGGGACATGAACTGCCAGTTAAAGCAGACAGTGAAGGTTTCCATCTTATGACAAGGATACAGGATGAAGTCCACAGGTTTGCAATAGAATACCACCGTTCATTAAGAAGCAAGGAGCAGGTTAAGTCGCTTCTTGATGATATAAGCGGGATAGGTGCTGCCAGAAGAAAAGCACTTATGAAGCATTTCCAGTCAATAGAGGCAATAAGGAATGCAACAACAGAAGAGCTTTCCCAGGTTGACAGCATGAATGAAAGAGCCGCTGCCAATGTCTATAAGTTTTTCCACCAGTAACAAAGGGTTATGCCGCAAGAGGCGGCACTGATATAATTAATTGCATAAAAAGGAGGAGAATATGCAGAACACAACTTATAAAGTACCATTAAGGGAATTAATTGAACAGCTTGATTTAGAAAACTGTACACCAGATATTGATACAGACAATATATTTATAACACAGAATGAGGTGCAACGCCCTTCTTTGCAGCTTGCAGGATATTTTGATTATTTTGATTCAAAGAGGATACAAATAATAGGCCATGTTGAACATACATATATGCAGCAGAGAGGCATGGAGCACAGCCTTGCAATGATGGAAAGGATAATGGCAGGCAGTGATGAATCCCCGAAACCGCCATGTATAATTTACTGCCGTGAAATATGGGTTGATGAAGAGATAATTGCCCTTGCCAACCGTTATAATGTGCCAATATTAAGGACAAAAAAACCTACCTCACCATTTATGGCAGAGATAATAAGGTGGGTTAATGCAGAACTTGCACCAAGGTGTTCAGTACATGGAGTCCTTGTCGATATATATGGTGAGGGAATACTTATAATGGGTGAAAGTGGCATAGGAAAGTCAGAAGTAGCACTTGAATTAATACACAGGGGACACCGTCTTGTATCAGATGATGTTGTTGAGATAAGAAGAATAAGTGATAAATCACTTATGGGAAGTTCACCAGGAATTACAAAGCACTTTATAGAACTTAGGGGAATTGGTATCGTAGATGCCAAATCACTGTTTGGTGTAGAAAGCGTAAAAGATGAGCAGCAGATTGACCTTGTAATAAAGCTGGAAGAATTTAATAAAAACCAGGATTATGACAGGCTTGGATTGGAGGAACAGTTTATAGAATTCCTTGGCAATAAAGTAGTCTGCCATTCTATTCCTATCAGGCCTGGAAGGAATGTGTCAATTATATGTGAATCAGCAGCAGTAAACCACAGGCAGAAAAAGATGGGATACAATGCGGCACTTGAACTTTATAACAGGGTTACAAACAATCTGGCGGAGAAAAGCAAGAATTAAATAAATAATCCAGAATTATTAAAAACATCCTGTACCATATTCTGGTACAGGATTAACGTATTCACTATTAATGCGTTCTTGATTTTGAGGAAGGCATCCAAAATGAAGAAAGATGGGGAATAAATATGTTATTTATAAAATCTGATGACCTCAAACCAGGTATGAGACTAGCTAAACCGATATATAATAAAAGCGGGGTTATGTTATATGAAAGAAACTCAAAACTTTCAAGCCAGGGCATTGTAAGTATAAAGAACTTTGGCCTTATTGGTGTGTATATACTTGAGGCAGCAGAACCTGTTCCTCCAATGACAGAGGATGATATTGAGTTTGAGAGGTTCCAGGCTATGTCCGTATTTGCAATAAAGGATATAATGGATGCTATCTGTAAGCGTAAAGAGCCAAAGGAAATGTACCAGTTTGCTAATAAAGTATTGAAAAATTATGGCTCATTACATAGGAAAATTAACTTTATACAAAGTATAAGAAGTAAAGAAGACTATGTATATAAACATACATTAAATACTGCTATTCTCTGTGCAATGATGACATATAAACTGAAAATGGAGTTTAAGTACCAGCTTGATGTTGTAGTTGCCGCACTGCTCCATGATATAGGCACTCTTCTTATACCACTCCATCTGCGGCATAAGAACAGGGCAGAACTTTCAAGTGAAGATATTACTAAAGTTAATACGTATCATGTTGCTGCGTTACAGATGTTCAGCCAGAACAGGGATTTAGATTTTGATATTGTAAGGATTGTTACAGATATAATAAAACAGCTGCACCCTGAGATTGTGAAGAAAGGTGAAGTGCCCGAAGTTATGCCGCTTGGGGCAGAGGTGCTTAAAGTCGCCTATGTTTATGATATGATGACTGCAATGAATTTTGATGAAGAGCCACATTCGGAAATAGTTGCTATAAGACATCTTATGAGTGATGAAGTGGAATATAATCCTGATGTTGTTGAGGCGCTTCTTTCAAGCATAAACATCCTGTCACCAGGCGTATGCGTTGAAATGACAAATGGTGACAGAGGGCTTGTAATTGCAGTAAATAATAGTAATGTACTTGAACCATTTGTATTGTCATTCAGAGATAATAAAGTGCATAACCTTGGGGATTCAAGGGAAGCGAAGGAAATGCAGATTAAGGATATAATGAAGACTATGGATAACCGCCATGTAGTGGATAATGACCTGCTGGCACAGTATACAGGCAGCACTGTCCATATGGGCGAACGCAATGAAACTAAAAACTTTTAAAAGCATTTTGTACAAACGGGATTGTCCGTTTTGTTATTTATGCGTTACTCTTCATATGAATAGTAACAGTTATGCTGCATAATATGTAACAGGGAGGATTATAATGTTTATTATAGCAGGACTTGGCAATCCGGAAAGCAGGTATAATGGTACAAGGCATAATATAGGATTTTCTGCTGTTACCACAATATCTGATGAGTATAATATACCACTTGATACAAGGAAACATAAAGCTATTTGTGGTAAGGGGCATATAGAAGGGCAGAAAGTAATACTTGCATTGCCACAGACATATATGAACTTAAGTGGTGAAAGCATAAGGGAACTTGTGGATTATTATAAAATTGACCCTGCAAATGAACTTATAGTAATTTACGATGATATAAACCTTGCACCAGGCAGGCTGCGCATCCGTGCCCAGGGAAGTGCAGGGGGGCACAATGGAATAAAAAGTATAATATCCCATCTGAAAAGCCAGGCTTTTCCACGCATCCGTATAGGAGTTGGTGAAAAACCAAAGGGATGGAATCTTGCAGACTATGTTTTAGGCAGGTTTGACAGGAATGAAGAGCCTATTATACGTGAAGCGCTCCACAATACTGTGGAAGCATGCAAGACAATAATGCTTGAGGATATAGGGGCAGCTATGAACAGATATAACTGATGGAGGGAGATAATGGAAACGTTACTTGCACCCCTGAGTGAAATTAATGCATACAGGGAAGCCTTAGAATGTATTGGCAGGAACAGGCTGCCAGTACATATCTCTGGCTGTATTGATACACAGAAGTGCCATCTGGCCTATGGGTTATCACAGGATATTGCATGGAAGGTAATAATAACACAGAATGAAATAAGGGCAAGGGAAATTGTAGAAGATTATCGCATGTTTGACAGGAATGTACTTTATTATCCGTCAAAGGATGTGATTTTTTATAGTGCGGACATACATGGAAGTGCAATAAGTGTTGAGAGGCTTAAAGTAATTAAAAACCTTATAAAAGAAGAGAGAGGCACTATAGTTACAACGATGGATGCAGGAATGGAACTTGTAGCATCATTAAATACATTTGCAAATGCTGTACGTATAATTAAAGAGCAGGATATTATTGATATTGATGAACTTGCAGGGCATCTTGTGTCAGCAGGTTATGAACGCCAGTACCAGGTGGAAGCGCCAGGGCAGTTTTCCATAAGGGGAGGAATAATAGATATATTTCCTGTAACAGAAGAATGCCCGTTCCGCATAGAATTATGGGATAATGAAGCTGACACAATACGTTCTTTTGACGCAGGAAGCCAGCGTTCCATTGAAAGGACAGGGGCGGTTGAAATATTTCCGGCATCAGAAATAATAATATCTGATAAAGAATTAAAAACAGGAATGGAGAATATTGAAAAAGATTATATAAAGATATTGGATAAATTCAGGGCAGAAAAAAACCATACAGCAATGAACCGGCTTAAAGACAGGATTGGTGAAATCAGGGAAACTCTTGAAATGTACCATGGCCGCACCGGAATGGAAAGTTTTATAAAATATTTTGGAATACAGGCAGAGTCTTTTTTTGATTATTTTGATAAAGAAAATACAGTGTTTTTTATAGATGAGCCAGCACGGTGCTATGAAAAAATGGAAACTACAGAAACAGAATTCAGGGACAGCATGAAAAACAGGCTTGAAAAAGGTGATGTACTGCCAGGGCAGACGGGCATATTATATCCTGCTGCATCTGTAAGTGCAATGCTTTCCGCTAAAAAATGTGTCTATATTACAACGCTAGGTGTGCTGCCTAAAGGCATGGATGCTAAAGAACAGTTTAATATATCTGTACAGGCTACAGGTTCATATAACAAGCATTTTGAACTGCTTGTTGATGATTTAAAGAAATGGCGCAAAGATGGCAGCCGTGTGCTGCTGCTTTCTGGTTCACGGATACGTGCAGAGCGTTTAAGCAAAGATATAAATGAGTATGGCATACCAGCATTTTACAGGGAAAAGCCAGACATACCACTGGAAGAAGGACAGGTAATGGTGTCATATGGACAGCTTCACAGGGGTTTTGCATATACACAGCAGAAATTTGTAATAATTACAGAAGGTGATATATTTGGCGTAAAACAGAAAAAACGCCGCAAGCATAAAAAATATGATGGAAAATCAATCCAGAGCTTTAATGAACTTGATGTAGGTGATTATGTAGTACATGAAAACCACGGGCTTGGTATATACAAGGGAATAGAAAAACTCCGTGTAGATAATGTTACAAAGGACTTTATTAAAATAGAGTACGGGGATGGCGGCAATTTATATGTGCCAGTTTCCGGGCTTGATGTATTGCAGAAATATGCAGGGCAGGAAGCAGCAAAAACACCAAAACTTAATAAACTTAACTCTTCCGAATGGAAAAAAACTAAGTCCAGGGTGAAAGGTGCTGTTAAAGATATTGCAAAGGAGCTTGTGCTTTTGTATGCAGAACGCCAGCAGAGACAGGGATTCCAGTTCAGTCCTGACACAGTATGGCAGAAAGAATTTGAAGATTTATTTCCATTTGAGGAGACACAAGACCAGCTGGATGCAATAGAAGCAACAAAAAAGGATATGGAAAGCAGCAGGGTAATGGACCGCCTTGTATGTGGGGATGTAGGTTATGGCAAAACGGAAATTGCAATAAGGGCGGCTTTTAAAGCTGTAAATGATGGCAAACAGGTTGCGTTCCTTGTACCTACAACAATACTTGCACAGCAGCATTACAATACATTAAAGGAACGTCTGGGGGATTTTCCTGTAACTGTTGAGATGCTTTCAAGGTTCAGGACACCTGCGCAGCAGAAAAAAGCCCTGGCACTGCTTAAAAAGGGGCAGGCTGATATTGTAGTAGGTACACACAGGCTTCTTTCCAAAGATGTGGAATTTAAAAACCTTGGGCTTCTGGTAGTAGATGAGGAACAGCGTTTTGGTGTGGCACATAAAGAGAAAATAAAACAGATGAAGGGTGACGTGGATGTACTCACATTAAGCGCAACCCCTATTCCAAGAACACTGCATATGAGCCTTGTTGGCATAAGGGATATGAGCGTATTAGAAGAGCCGCCTGTTGACAGGCTTCCAATACAGACATTTGTAATGGAACATAACAGTGAGATAATAAGGGAAGCAATTAACAGGGAAATGGCAAGGGGAGGCCAGGTATTCTATGTATATAACAGGGTACAGCATATTGATGAAATTGCTTTAGAAGTAGCAAAGCTTGTACCTGATGCCTCAGTAGCATTTGCACATGGACAGATGAGCGAGCGGCAGCTGGAAAATATTATGCTTTCATTTATAAATGGTGAGATAGATGTGCTTGTTTCGACCACAATTATAGAAACTGGTCTTGACATTTCAAATGTAAATACAATAATTATAGATAATGCTGACCAGATGGGGTTGTCGCAGTTATACCAGCTACGTGGCAGGGTGGGCCGTTCAAACCGTACAGCATATGCGTTCCTTATGTATAAGCGTGATAAGATGTTAAAGGAAATAGCAGAAAAAAGGCTTGCTGCTATTAAAGAGTTCACAGACCTGGGTTCAGGTATAAAAGTTGCAATGCGTGACCTTGAGATAAGGGGCGCTGGCAACCTGCTTGGTGCTGCACAGTCGGGGCATATGGAGGCAGTAGGATATGACCTCTATTGTAAAATGTTAAATGATGCAGTACGCATGCTTAAAGGTGAGAAAAAGACAAGCGAAGAATTTGAGACTTCAATTGATATTTCTGTTAGTGCATTTATATCAAATACTTATATTAAAAGTGAGTTCCAGAAACTTGATATGTATAAGCGTATTGCATGCATTGAAACAGTTGAAGAATATTCAGACATGCAGGATGAGCTTACGGACAGGTTTGGTGATATACCAGTAGCAGCAGAAAACCTTTTAAGGATAGCACTTTTAAAAGCTGATGCACATAAGGCATATATAACACAAGTTATACAAAAACCTGATGGTATAAGATTTTATCCTTATAATGGAGTATCATGGAATACAGACAAGATAACAGCTATGTTGGAAGAGTACCAGGGTATGCTTAAATATGTACAGGCTGACGAACCATATTTTAATTATCTTATAGGCAAAGAGGATAGTTCAAAACCTGTTACGCGCCACTATGCATCATCAGCAAAAAGCGGGCTTAAGAAAAAGAAACTATTGACAACAGATGGCATTTTCCATATTGTAGAAAGTGTTATAAAAAGCATAGGAGGCCTTTATGAAGATAAATAGAACTGCAAAATATATACCAGGCATACTTTGCCTGTTTTGTATACTTCTGTCATTAGTCCTGCTGCTGCCAGGATGCAGTAAAACAGATAATACTAAGAAGAAGGCAAAACTTGAAACAGGCACTATTGAAGATACATCAATAGTTATAAAAGCAGGTAATACAGGTGTTAAATATAGTGAAGTGCGTAATTACTGTTACCTGTTAAAGTGCCAGTATGAAGCAAGCTTTGGTTCCGGGCTCTGGAAATATAAGATAAATAAAGATACCACAATAGGAGATGAAGCAAAGCAGGAAATTGTCAATGTTATTACACAGTTAAAAGTTATAAGGAAAACAGCAGATGAAATGCAGATAACACTTACATCAGATGAAAAAGACGAAGCCATGCGCCATGCGGAGGAAGTTGTGGGCAGTGCCAGTGCAAAAGATAAAGAAGAATACTGCCTGGGAATACAAAGCATGGCAGAACTTTATGAGGATAATATACTTGCAGAGAAGATGTTTTACGTAGCTACAGATGAAGCAGATACAACTGTTACAGATGAAGAGGCAAGACAGGCTGATATACAGTATATTGAAATAGTGACAAAAGGCAAGGACAGGAATGGTACTTCTATATCAATGGATGAAGCAACTAAGAAGGAAGCAGCGAAACGGGCGGCAAAGCTTTTAAAAGAAGCAAAGAAAACCACTGATTTCCTGTTATTTGCAGAAGAAAATACAGATGCCGGAACTGTCAGTGCGACAATAGGCAGGGACAGCAGGCTGCTAGGGCAGAAAGCAACAGATGCAGCATTAAAGCTTAAAAAAGGCAAATTCAGTGATGTAGTAGAAAGTAAAGATGCCAATGGCGCAACAGCATATTTTATTATTTACTGTGTAAACAGCAATAATGAGGATGCAACATATGCTTATAAAGAAAAAGTTATAGAAGAAAGGCAGACAAGCATGTTTAAAGAAAAATACGCAGAATGGCTGAAAGACTGTGATGTAAGCATAAGCCAGAAATTCTGGGAGGAATTTGAGATTTAGTTACTATCCAGCCTTACAAGACACGCATCTAATTAAGATGCAGCCGTACTCCGTGAAATTACCGGGCGTGGATTGAAACAAATAATTTGTTGGATTTTTACATTTACAGAATAATCCTTATTTGTTATACTTACTATATTAAATTAATGGCAGGTGATGTAGTGAAAGCAGAACATGTAAATCCGTTTATTATTTCAGTATGCAAGATTATGAAAGATATGTGTATGCTTGATTTAAAGATAGGAAAGCCAGAACTTAAAAAAGGTGGCTATTTGCCAGACAGTTCACTTATTAAACTCGGACTGTTTGGAAATCTTTCAGGCGAAGTAGTATTGAATATAAACCATGATACAGCACTTGGCATTGTTTCTAAAATGGTTATGATGCCCGTTGATGCTATAGATGAATTAGGACAAAGTGCCATATCTGAACTTGGCAATATGATAGCTGGCAATGCAGCAACAGTATTTGCGAACAGCAGCATAATTATAGATATTACTCCGCCGTCATACTGCATTGGCGGACAATACAAAGATGATGGCAAGGAATTATTCAGTATACCATTTTCATCAGAAATTGGTGATTTATCTGTGGATATATTCTTTGATGCATAGAGAAGCAGCATATTGCCAGAAGAGTAATACATATAGGGGTTATAAGTGTATCATATTATAAGATGTACATATGAACTTTCTAAGAGAGGTTTTATACCCTCTCTTTTTCCTGTATGGTTTTAAATTATCTGTATCATGTCTGGAAGGCATAAAGTTAATATGTTTTGTGGAGGTTTTTAAGTGGCAGGATATAAAAGATACCATAAAGAAGATGCTGTTTCATATACACTTGGAATTACGGTCACATTTGAGCTGCTCCGTTTTAAAAAAGAATATGTAAATAAAGTGTATGTGCATTCTGCAATGAAACAGGGAGATACAATGGATAAGCTGGCTGGCATATGCATGGATGCTGGTGTACAGATTGTTTATACTGATAAGATTTTTAATGTATTATCACAGAAAGAAAACTGTTATGTAATAGGTGAGTTTAAAAAGTTCCAATGCTGTCTGGATAATTCAAAGCCACATATTGTACTTGTTAATCCGTCTAATTCAGGAAATATGGGAACTATTATAAGAAGTGCACTCGGTTTTGGCTTAAACCAGTTAGCTGTTATAAGGCAGGCCGCTGATATATTTGACCCAAAAGTGGTAAGGGCGTCCATGGGAGCTTTATTTTCTACAGATTTTGAATATTTTAATAGTTTTAGTGAATACCAGGAAAGAACCGGAAGCAGGGGCATTTACCCGTTTATGCTTAATGCGGAAACAAGCCTTTATGATTTAAAACCTGAAGGAGCGTTTTCTCTTGTCTTTGGCAATGAGGCAACAGGGCTTCCAGAAGAATTCGCATCCATCGGGACACCAGTTGTAATCCCTCATCTTAAAGGGATTGACAGCCTTAATCTTCCGGTGGCTGCAGGAATAGCTATGTATGAGGCGACAAAAGGTAATTTTTAATTCATAGCCCGGACTAGCATCTTGTGCCAGTGTGCTGCCTGGCACAAGGTTATTAAATATAAAGCAGTGCAGAAATGAGGGTATAAAATGGCAAAAATAGACATTATTTCAGGATTTCTTGGAGCAGGAAAAACAACACTTATTAAAAAGCTTGTTGCAGAAGCTTTCCAGGGTGAAAAATTAGTTATTATTGAAAATGAGTTTGGTGAAATTGGAATTGACGGAGGTTTCCTTAAGGAATCAGGAATACAGATTACAGAGATGAACTCAGGCTGTATATGCTGTTCACTTGTAGGGGATTTCAGCGCTGCTTTAAAAGAAGTCCTCGAAAAATATTCACCTGACAGGGTTATTATAGAACCTTCTGGTGTTGGGAAGCTTTCAGATGTTGCAAAGGCAGTTAAAAATGCAGGGGATAATGTAGATATAAACAGTACAGCAGTTGTTGTTGATGCATCTAAATGCAAAATGTATATGAAGAATTATGGTGAATTTTATAATAACCAGGTTGAACATGCAGGGACAATAATACTTAGCAGGACACAAAAAATATCAGATGAAAAACTTAATACCTGCCTTAAACTTATACGTGAAAAAAATACTGAAGCATCAGTTATTACAACTCCGTGGGATGATATAAATGGAAAGCAGATACTAGAGGCAATGGAAAAAATTAATTCATTGGAGAAGGAAATGCTTGAGGAACATGAGCACCACCATCATCATGAAGATGGGGAAGAATGCTGCTGCCACCATGAGGAGGACGGGCATGGACACCATCACCATGAAGACGGGGAAGAGTGCTGCCACCACCATGAAGGGGAACATCATCATGAACACCACCATCATGCAGATGAGGTATTTACAAGCTGGGGTGCTGAAACAGCATATAAATTTACAGAGGATGAGCTTAAAGATATTATTAATAAACTTTCTACTGGCAGTGCGTATGGTGAAGTCCTGCGTGCAAAAGGAATAGTTGCTTCAGCAGATGGTGAATGGTTCCACTTTGACCTTGTGCCAGAGGAAACAGAACTTAGAAGAGGCATGGCTGATTTTACAGGAAGAATATGCGTAATAGGCTCAAAGCTGGATGAAGAAGCTATTAAAGAATTGTTCCATGTAGCATAATCAGGACTAATGGAGAGGAAGAACAGAGTTTGTGTCTGTGCGCTGCTTGCCACAAACCTGTATTATGAAAGTGGCGCAGAAATGGGGAAAATATGTTTGACAGGAAGAAAAAAGAGATGATGGTATATGTTATACTGGGATTTCTTGAAGCAGGGAAAACAAGCCTTGTACGTGACCTTGTAACAGATGACATGTTTGATGGAAATGCTAAGACTCTTATACTGGCATGTGAGGAAGGGGAAGAAGAGTATACACAGGAAGTCCTGCAAAAAGGGCTTGCTGCCTGTGAATATATTGAAGATGAGGATTCCTTTAATGGCAAAGTATTTGAAAAATTTTTAAAGAAGCACAGACCTGACAGGTTAATTATAGAATATAATGGCATGTGGCCTGTAAAACATATACCACAGATTTATGATGAACTGGAAGACATATGTTTTGATAGTGAAGTAATATTCCAGACACTGGCCGTTGTCAATGATGAAACATTTGCGCTTTATATGAAAAATATGCCTTCGATGATGGTAGAACATTTTAAGGTTTCACAGATGGTTATAATAAACAGATGCAGCCTTGGAACTAACAAAAGGGCAATAAGGGGAAGTATAAAAGCTGTTAATCCTTCTGCGCAGATTGTTTATGAATCGGAAGATGATGCTTTTTATGAAATGAAAGAAGAACTGCCTTTTGATATAAATGCTGAAGTGGTAAATATATCTGATGATGATTTTGGGCTGTGGTATATAGATATGACGGAGCACCAGGAAAATTATAGTGGCAAAACATTAAAAGTAACTGGAATGATACAGAAAGCACCAGGGCTTCCTAAAGGATTTGTAGTATTTGGCAGGTTTGCTATGACATGCTGTGCAGATGATGTGCAGTATATGGGGTTTTTGTGTAAGGCAGACAGCTGGAAGGAATTTAAGAACAAGCAGTATGTAACAGTTACAGCGCGCATGGAATACAAATATATGAAAGAATATGGGGAAGAAGGCCCTGTATTTTATGCAGAAGAAGTGGAAGCAGCAGAAAAGCCAAAAGAAGAACTTGTATATTTTAATTAAAAACAGAAATATTTATTAACCATATGAATTTATTAAAAAGTCACGTCCGTTTCATAAGATTTCCAGTTATACTGTGCTGGCAAACGGACGCAGGGTTCATATGCCAGGGCTTTGTTATTCCACTCCAGGGCACGCTTGCGCTACGTTAACCCACGCAGCGGCACATAAAGCCCCCTGTACCCAAAAGAAACTTATGTTTCTTCTGCCACACAGGGGCTTAAATGCCGGCGGGGTTAAAGTGCACCTGTCATGGAATAAACTTAATCCCTGGCATATGGAACCTGCTGTCTGCTGGCAAAATGAATGATATAACTGGAAACTGTATCTCCCATTTGTCTGGAAATTTTATGAAACGGACGTGATTAAAGAGTAAAGTACACTTTACAAGGGGCTGCACAAGGTAGTTGTTACTGGCGGGGAAGCTGTTTCAGGGCTTTCCCGCCTGTTTTAATTTTAAGTGAAGAACGGCATCCGCCGGGTCTTTTTATCTAAGATTCTGTTGTAAGCAAATATTTGTGAAAACAGTTATCTTTCAAGATGTTTCTGTAAATGTTTCATAAACCGTCCTTATAATAACAACTCCAAATGGACCAAGGACTATCCCCGCAATACCAAATATTTTAATACCAGCATAAATTGATAAGAGCATAAAAAAGGGAAGTATGTCCATATTACCCCCAAGCAGTTTTGCTTCAAGTATTTCACGTATAAATACAGTTATAATATATGCTGTAAAAAGGATTGCTGCATATGCAAAATTATTATGGAAAATATAATATATGCCAACAGGGCATAATACCATGCCGCTTCCAAGTATTGGGAGTGCGTCAACAAGGGATATCACAAGCCCTATCAGTATAAAATATGGATTCTGTACCAGCATAAAAGCAATGCTGCATACAAACCAGTTTGCACATATTATAATGCCTTGGGATTTAATATAACCAAGCCCTGTTTCTTTCAGAGTGTGCATTATCTTATGTATTTGTGGATAAAAACGGCTTCTGGCATATACATTGTGGATTTTGTCTATATCCCTGCATAAAACTATCATTCCTATTACAATTATTAATATAAGTGCCATAACGCGGGCAAAGACACTGACACAGCCTGAGAAAATCTGTCCTGCATTATTAAACAATTTATCAATATAGCAGGTCTGCAGGTCTGCAAGTTTTTCATTGGCAAAATTTAATGCAGTGCCATTCTGCATACTAAAATAATAGTCTATACAGTTACAGCATTTGTTAAGGGAACTATAAAACAGGCTGCTGTAAAGCTGGTAATATACAGGGAAATTATTAATTAAAAGCTGTATCTGCCTGCATAAAAGCCAGACAATAAGTATAAAAGCACCAGAAGCAGACAGGAAAAAGCCAGACAATACGCTGCCATATGAAAACCAGGAAGGAAGACCACACTTTTTATTTAAAAACCTGATAGCAGGAAGCAGCATCCTCATAAAGATGTATGCTGTTATAAATGGAAAAACCAGTGGCAGCAGATACTTAAGAGAAAGGCAGACAACAACCGTTATTACAAAAATAACAGCAAGGGTTTTTAAAAGGGAACGGGTATGCATAAAATTCCTCCATTTTTATAAAGCACAGACAATTAGGATAATATAGTTCTGTAGTATTGTCTGCAAAAAAAGTACCAATATTCATATATTAGATTTACAAAATATGTTATATCTGTGTAATAACTGAATGGATTATTATGGATTGCAAGTACTAAAATACATTAAAAAATATAAGCAGGGGATAATATTTTTACGGCAAAGTATTGTTGCTGTGAAAGCCATAAAAGGAGGGAAATATAATGGATAATACCATAAATAAAAATGAAAATAAAAATAGTAATACTAATTCTGTTAATAAAAAAGAAGCGTATAGCACACATGGAAGCATTAACAGTAGTGATATAAAAATGACTTCAAAAGATTACGAAAGGAAACTCGTAACAGAGAAAAAACTGGCAGGCTATAAAGAACAGATGAGCCAGCTTGTTGACAGAATTGCTACAAATAGTTTCCAGGGATAATATATGATTTACAATTAGGATATAGTTTTTCTCATGAAAAGCCAGGACTTATAATTCTGGCTTTTTATAATTTCCTGGCTGTTTTTCCAGAAAATTTAGTAATTATATTACAATAATATATTAAATTTTTTTGAGGTGTGCTATGAAAAGAAAGATAGTTATTATATTTATGCTGGTTGCCGCTTTGTTTGTATTTGTGGCCATATTTAAAAATATACAGATGGATAACCAGGAACTTATATCGTCTGGAAATACAGAGACAGAGCCCTGTGTTAAAAATAAGGTTAAAAAGGAAGGTGTATATTTCAGGGAACTGCAGCCAGAATATGAGATAAAAAGATTTTATTACAGGCCTTATACATGTTATGCTTATTCAACACTATATTATAATGGAAGGATTTATAAATCTGCAATGCAGGTGGATGAATGGCATATATGATATTTTGCATTTGGAAGATTAGTTAGCAGGCATTATTCCATATTAATTTCCATTTTTATTGTAGTATTGGAAAGAGCCAGGCTTTGAAGGGCCTGGCTTATAATTTTCCATTTACCTGTAATAATATTATTTTACTTTAACTTTTTTTACTGTACTATACTTTGTATAGACTTTCTTTCCGTTTACTGTTTTATATGCCCTGGCTTTGAAATAATAAGTCTTTCCACTCTTTAGTTTTTTTATTGTTTTTGAGCTGGAAGATATATTTGCATTTAAAGCATTTTTAAAGTTAGCATTATCTGAATATTTTACCTGGTATCCTTCTGCACCAGAAATCTGTTTTATTGATAATGCTGCTTGTTTTTTAGCAGTGCATTTTAAACTTGAAATTTTAGCAGATGTTTCTTTAAATGCCAGTAATTCTGCATATGGGGAAATAATTCCCGTCTGTGATGTTGTATCAGAACCTGTTAATGTATCCTGGTATAATAAATAAAATGCAGATGCTGACCAGCTGAAATTCTTTGTATGGAGTCCCTCCCCGGTAACTGGGTTATAATTTTCACGGATTGCACCATTTCCTAATAACCCTTCTGTATTGTCAAATAATGAATAAGCCATCTCCCTTGCTTCTTCTATATAACCATAATTCTGCAATGCTTCTACTCCATAGAGAGCCTGGTCTAACCACACTGGACCTCTCCAGTACCTGGAAGGTGCAAATTTGTCATTGTCTTTTGAAGCTGTAGGGAATGGAACTTTCAGGTTAAACTTTTCAATATCAACCATATTGTTTTTAACCTTTTCTGCCTGTTCAAGTGTTGCCAGGTTTGCCCAGAGTGGCAGCCAGCCTTCTGTTCCTTTTCCACGGTTTACAAGCAGTTTTTTCACAGAGCCGTCCTGGCTTGTCTGTAAATCGTAGTAGAACCCTGTTGCATCATCAAACATCTTTGTATTGATATAATCTTTTAATTTAACTGCTTCTTCTTCATACTTAACTGCTTCATCTGGTTTTCCAAGCACTTCTGCCATAGATTTTAAAAATCCCTTTTCTGCATATAGATATGCATTTAAATCTACAGATTCCTGATTAATGGAATATCCAATTACTTTACCTGAAGCATCTTTGTTTTTAAAGACTTTGACACCAATATCATCCGGACCATTTCCTTCCACATCAAAACGTGTTGCATTGTCCATGCCGCTTTCCCATGCTGCTGCTTCGATTACTGCATTATCATCAACAATTGGCTCTCCGTTTTCATCCTTAGCAATATACCACTCACCAGTTGCGGCATCTTCTTCCCACACATAATGTGCATCATCAACCATAGCCCCGTATTCGGCAATGCCGTTTTTATCTGTATCTCTGTTGGTATACCACCAGTTATGGTAATCTGCCAGCTTTGGATACATTTCTTTTAAGAATTCAATGTCATTTGTCTGTTTATAAACATTCCATACAGACCATGCCGCAAGAGGAGGTTTTGAATTTCTTTCATTCCAGTTGCCGCCATCTTCGTTTCTGGCTTCATTCTTGTTATAGAAAATACAGTCAATAATTGTTCCTGCATCATAAGGGCGCAGGGTGTCATTTTCTTTAATCTGGTGGTCAAATAGTGCACGGATATTATCTTGTGCAAGTTCACCATTAAAACGTGCTGTAGCTACAGCCTGTTTCCATGAATCCCATGCCCACATGCCTATAAACCATTTATATGACATAGATGGAACAACACCACCATGCTCTAAAGCACCTGCAGCACTACGCCAGTTTGTTGTAAGTGTTTCTATAGATTTTACTGCCGCATCACGGTATGGTTTCCTGGCATCTGCATTTTCATCTTTGAATGTTTTATCCAGGTATCCCTGCCAGCGTTCTGTATTTTCCGTAAAGTATTTATCTGGGTTTGCCAGTACTGTACCGCTGTCTGCAAGTTCTTTGCTTTCTTCTGCTGCTGTAAATGTATAACTCTGTGTCTGGCATGTTGTATATGAGGATTCTTTTGGAATTGTAATGCTGCTATGCATTTTTGATTCGTAAGACATGCCGTCTTCTGATATAGTTGTATCTACTGGCTGGTCAAATACAATGTTAAAGCGGTTTTCCGCTCTTGTAAGATAATTCCATGTATTGCGGATTTCTTCAAATTGTACTTCCACGCCTTTATCTGTAGCAGCGAGGCTTGTGCCCATATCAATTTTGCCTGTTTTCTCGAAAAGTTTTCCTTCCCATTTAATATTTAATTTAAGGTCATTATCTGAAGTATTTGTAATAGTTGTACGTATTAATGCTGTACGGTCTGATACATATATCAGCTCAAGTTTAAGGTCAATTCCGCTAATAGTATATGTCTGTACTAATTTTCCAGGATAATATGTCTGCCTTGTTGCTGTAGATGATAAAGCAGCGGACAGGTCATACACATTTCCTTCTGTATCTGAAATTACAATTTTATTAAACGCATCAGATAAATTTGCAGGGTATTCTTCTGCAATAATAACTGGTCCGGCAAAGCCTCCATAAAGATTCTGTGCTGTTGATTCATGCAGGTAATATCCATGCCATGCGCCTAAATCGGAGAAATTATTGTATTTATTTGTACTATAAGCTCCATAAATTACTTCTCCCGGGTTGGCTGTTATATCCAGTACATTTGCAAAATCTTCTACGCGGTTCTGTGCTTCTGCTGCTGTTACAGGCCTGGCCATAACACTAGGAAAGCTTCCACATACAAAAGCTGCTGCACATACGCAGCTTAATACTTTGGACAGTTTTGTCCGTTTCTGTATTCTCATATTATACACCTCCGTTTTTGGTTTTGTACCAGTGTTTAAATGGTACTGACAGTATAACGGATGTTCAAAGGCTAAAACATAGAATTTTTTTCCTTTGTCATTGAAAAATTTTAGATTTTTTGTATAAAAGTGCTAAAAATATAATGTACCAAACTAAAGAAACTAGTATATTTAACAAATGACCTTTTAATTTGCTACAAGTTTCCATTATATTAGAATAGAATATTAATAATTAAATAAAAAATAGTTGTACAAATTTTATATTGTATAAATATCAATATGATGTCCATATAGTGTTATTATACCATTCTATATAGATGCTGCAATTTAAAATAGCCAGGATAATTGAAATAACTGGTATATTCTTTTATAATTAATAAAAAAGTGCAAAATATATTAATTTTTTGGAGGTTCAGGAATATGGAATATATAACAGCAGTTTCTAGTATGGCAGATGCAATATATAGTATTTTACATACAACTATAAAAACAGTATATCCAAAGTATTATTCTAAAGAAGTGGCAGATTTCTTCTGCCGCCACCACAGCAAGGAACATATCCTGGATGGCATAGCTGCTGGAAATATGGGCGTGCTGGCTGGTGAAGGTATTATTTACGGAACAGGCTGTTTTGATAATAACCATATTACGGGAGTATATGTGCTGCCTTGTTACCAAGGGAAAGGCTGTGGTTCACATATTATGGACTGTCTGGAAGCAGAAATCGGCAAAAAATATGATAAAGCTGTACTAGATGCTTCTCTTCCAGGAGTTCTTTTATATGAACACAGAGGTTATAAAACAGTGGGACATGGATTTTATGAATTAGAAAATGATGCCAGGCTTGTTTATGAAATTATGGAGAAATTTCTATAACCGGCAACTGGTGATGAAAGAAGTCTTTATGAATATAAGATAATTTACAGTTATCTTGTTTTATGGAAAACGGACGGTTTCTGTGCCAGCACCAGAATATTCCATACAGGGGCGCGCTTGCGCTACTTAACCCACGCAGTAGTGCATAACATCCCTATATAAAAAATAAAAGAAACCATAGTTTCTTTTATTTTTTATATTGAAAATGGGATGCAAGCACTAGCGGGGTTAAAAGTGCCCCTTTTACGGAATATTGCTGGTATCTGGCACGTAAAACCTGCCATTGTAAATTTGTAATAACCCCCAAAATAACATAATAACTATAAACCATATTTTAAAAATTAGTTTATTCGTTCGGGTTTATATTATAAATACCAGTATGTAACTTTTAATTAATTATGTTTTAGTAATACAATATTTTCTAGTATTTTAGACAAGCCAGTTTCATAAATGTAATTTTTTACAAAAATTTGTACATATTGTCCGTTTGTTAAAAGGATGTGGCATTTTAGTACGTAATATTGAAAACTGGTTTTATATCTGTAAATTGCAAATCTTAATATAAAAATTATAATTAATATTCTGTCTTTCTGAATAACTTGTTATGTAATGTATTTTTCAGTTATATGTTTTGCCAGTATACAGCAGGTTTTCAGTGTCCAGGCTAAATTATTCCATGACAGGGCACTTATGGCATCACCGGCGTTTAAATCCCGTATTTAATGCCACAAAAATGCAAGTTTTTGTGGCATGGGGGATTTTATGCGCCGTTGTGTATGCCATGTAGCGCAAGCGTGCCCTGTATTGGAATAATTTAGCCTGGACACATAAACCTGCGTCCGTACTGCCAACACAGAATAACTAGATATAGTGGCAATATACTATTGACATACTGATATACTATGTGGTACGATATATAACGTAAAAGTTACAATAAAAACCAGAGGTTTTCACGGCACTGGCATTATACTATGCAGGTATCTGGTTTGCGGGCTTTGGCATGAATGGGGGTTAATATGGTTATAGATAGCTGGAAATCCCAGATTAAAAGGGGGACGCTTGAGTTTTGTATTCTGCTTATGATAAATAAAAGGCCATATTATGGATATGAAATTATGAATAAGCTTGATACATGGCCTGTTTTATCGGCAAAGGAAAGTACAATATATCCTCTTTTAAGGCGTCTGCTGAAGGATGGTTTTCTTTCGTCCTCCTGGCAGGAAACTGCAGAAGGGCTTCCGCCAAGGAAATATTATACAATTACAGATAAGGGAAAGGAGTATCTGGAGGCTATGTCGCAGGAGTGGGGCAATTTATTAACAGCAGTTAAAGGAATAGAAGGGGAGTGAGATTTATGGAAAAGGTTTTAGAGTCTTATCTTGAAAAAGTGTCAAAGTGTTTAAAACGTATTCCAGTGTCTGAACGTGCTGATATAATAAAGGAAATAGAAAGTGATATGTCTGAATTACAAAACAGCGGGAAAACTTCTGCTGAAATTATTGAGAGGCTTGGAGAACCACAGAACCTTGCAAAAGCATATCTTGGTGATTTACTTGTGTGTGGGAATGGCTTTAGCTGGAACAGGTTTCTTACAATATGTGCATTTTATAGCGTTGCTGGTTTCTCTGGGATGATAGTTATACCATCTTTAGCAATAATAGCACCTGTGTTTATTATATGTGGCGTTTTAGTGCCTGTACTGGCATTTGTGAAGATGGCAGATAATATCCTGGGGCTTGGCATACCTTATATGGAAAATATTAAAATAATTTTTAATGGCATTGAAGAATTAACTCCTGTTGCAGGATTTATATTTTCAGTAGTTGTGGGAGTTTTATTATATCTGGCAGGGAAAGGTGCATGGAAACTGTTAATGGCGTACTGTAGAAAAACAAGCAGGATAAAAAGTAAATTATCTGTGTAAAGTACTATTATGTAAAAGATTAGTATTATAATAATAATGAAAATAAACCAGTAAATTTATATATTTATCTATATTTATTAAATATAGTAATTGGAGCATGGGAGATATGAATGACTATATGATAGTTACTAAAGAAAAAGCAGACTGCAATAAATATGCAGGCATGGACGGGCTCAAGGAGCTGGTATTCCATGACTGCCATATTGAAAATTTAAGTGAACTTGTTAAGATGCCAAATCTTAAAACTTTAGGCTTTGCCAGGTGTACTTTTGGTAATGAACTCTTGCCAGTACTTGAAGGAGCGCCAGGACTGGCAAGGATAAATCTCCATAACATGGATGCATCAGGACTGGAAGAGCTGCGTGGTGTGGAGAATTTAAAAAGGCTTTATCTGAATAATGTAACAGGTTTTAAATTAGAAAATTTAACCAGATGTGAAAATATATTTACACTCGAAATTGATGATTCTGGATGGTATGACAGTGACATTATAAGCAGGTTTGTTAATTTAAAAAAGCTTTGTTTATACCATGGCACTATAGATAACCTGGATTTCCTTAAAGTGCTTCCAAAACTCCATAAATTCCTGCTTCCAGAACCTGCGGGAAATGAGGATGGGCTTACTGCAATAAGCAGTCTGGAAAATCTTAAAGAGTTTATTTATCCTGTAAAAGATTTATCTGTATATAAAGACTGTGGAAAAATCGAAAAAATAGGGATAGCATCAAGTGGTGTGCATGGTTTTGAGGCATTAGAAGGAAGCAGGGTGAATGGATTTACTGTCTGTGGGAGTGCCAGAAGGAGCAGCAAATATCTTAATGAAATATCAGAAAAAATGCAAAAATATATAAAACGCCCATATAGCTGCAGCTATGGTTATATATAGTTACATATATTCTGTATAAGCTAATAAATAGGCTGTATAATAATTATATTAAAAGATGGCGGCATAAAGCCGCCATAAAACTGGTACATTGCCAGGAAACTATTATCTATTACATTTTAAAGCGGTATCCTACACCCCATATTGTTTCAATATATTGTGGCTTGGCAGTTGATTCCTCTATTTTTTCACGTATTTTCTTAATATGTACAGTGACTGTTGCAATATCGCCAACGGATTCAAGTTCCCATATTTCCTTAAATAATTCTTCTTTAGAATATACATGGTTTGGGTTTTGTGCAAGGAATGTAAGCAAGTCAAATTCTTTGGTAGTAAAGCTTTTTTCTTCACCATTTATATATACACGGCGTGCCGTTTTGTCTATTTTAAGCCCGCGTATCTCTATAATCTCATTTTCCTTTGTGCCAGCAGATGTAAGGCGTTTATAACGTGCAAGATGTGCCTTGACTCTTGCAACAAGCTCGCTTGGACTGAAAGGTTTAGTCATATAATCGTCAGCGCCTATGCCAAGTCCCCGTATCTTATCAATATCATCTTTTTTAGCAGAAACAATAATTATAGGTGTGTTCTTTTTTTCCCTTATAAGGCTGCATATCTCAAAGCCATCCATGCCAGGAAGCATAAGGTCAAGTATAATAAGGTCAAAATCCTCATCTATCGCATGTGCAGCGCCAGAACTTCCATCAGATTCTATTGTTACTTCAAAGCCGCTTAACTCAAGATAATCTTTTTCAAGTTCAGCTATGGAAGATTCATCTTCAATAATAAGTATTTTATTCATAGTGTACCTCCGCTATTAGAAATAATTATGTGTTTATAAGTTTCTTTTTAAGTGTAAAGTAAACAGAAGTACCTTTGCCAGTGGTACTTTCTGCCCATATCCTGCCATTGTGGTCGGATATTATTTTCTGTACAATTGCAAGTCCAAGCCCGCTGCCGCCTTTAGAGGAGTTACGCGAGGCATCAGCCCGGTAAAAGCGGTCAAATATAAATGGCAGGTCCCGCTTGTCAATGCCTGGCCCGTTGTCAGATATTTCTACTTGTATAAATTCATCACGGGCTTTGGGTGGTATAACATCTGTACCATCTTTATTAATCTGGCGGTATAAAGGAGGTGAAACAGGGGGTGGTATGGCATCACTTATTGTTATCCTTATAACGCCTTCTGGCTTATCCATGTATTTGACCGAATTGCCAGTTATATTATTAATAACGCGTTTGAGCTGTTCAGGGTCAGCGGTAATAA
>JAAWKM010000032.1 GCA_022797375.1 Lachnospiraceae bacterium | reverse complement strand
TTATGGCGCCATTTTGCATGATTTTTTGCAAAATGTGTGCATTTTCAGCGCTGAAAGCGCTGCTTGTTACTATGAACAGCGTAGCTGTGAATAGTAACACTGTTTAAACAGTCCAGCAAAAATTATATATAAAAACAAAAAAACAGGCACATAACATCCTGGCCCTGCCAGTCTGTATGTCCCTTATATGTAACATTATCCTACATCCCGTTTTCCTGTATTTTTTCAACTGCACCTTTAAGAATACCTATATATTCCTGGTCACGCCGCCTTGAATTAAGTGCAAGTTCAAGCATTTCATCATAACCTACAAGCTTTACTTCTTCCACTTCTTCCTTCTGTAACAGGCAGTCGCTTAAATCAAAATTTTTCTTTACAAAATAAATATCAGTAAAATTTTTCTTCTTCTTAAGGCGTCCTGCAAAAAATAGCTCTGACTTATCCAGTTTAATACCAAGTTCCTCCTGCGTCTCCCTTATAGCCCCGTCTATGCTTTCTTCACCCGAAAGCACCGCACCACCGGTTACATCCCATTCACCAGGATGCGATTCTTTGTTCATGGCACGCTTCTGTACAAGGAATTTGCCATCTGGCGTATATAAATATATATGTACACATAACATATAATCACCAGACCTTGGCACACCACGTTCCATTACACGTCCTGTACGGTTGGCATTTTCATCATATACATCCCAAATTTCAGCCATTGAAATCTCCATTTCCTTCAAATATGCGTTAATGCTGTTCTAAAATGCGGGCAGTCTTTTCCTGTTCCCTTTCCCTTTTACTAAAAATACATCCACAATAGTCCTGTCTGTAAAGGTTATATTCCTTGGAATATTGTATTGATTTCTGGTATCCCCCTTTCTTCTTAAAATCTGACACCAGGTATTTTACCCCATATTCTTTTTCAAGCCTTAAACCAGTTTCATTTAATACTTGTGCATTTTTATGGGGGCTTACTGAAAGAGTTGTTGTAAAATAATCAAATCCATGTGCAAAAGCATACTCTGCTGCTTTGCGCTGCCTCATTTCATAACATTTAAAACACCTCGCACCACCTTCTGGCATGTCTTCCATACCCTCTGCCATCTTGAAAAACTCTAAGGGCTCATATTTCCCTTCTACAAAACTGATTTTATTTTTAACTGGAAGCCTGTCCAGCAGCCTGGCCTGTTCCTTAACACGCTTATAATACTCTTCTTCTGGTGAAATATTTGGATTATAATAAAGAACAGTTATAGAAAAATACTCTGCCAGATAATTTAAACAATAACTGCTGCAAGGCGCACAGCAGCTATGCATCAAAAGGCGTGGTGGTGTTTCTTTCTCTGGTATATTTCTAATTATACTGTCAAGCATTACCTGGTAATTTACCTTGTCCATAAACAATCCTCTTTAATAAAATGCGTGCAAAAGGACAGAACCTTCAATAGCTTCCTTTGTAAGCCCTATGCCATCAAGGGTTTCTTGTGGTACTATCGAAAAAAATATGCTGCATATTATATATATAACTATAAAATCAATTAAAAAACCTGCTATAGCGCCACATATGCGGTCGATTTTCCCAATAACAGGAATATGGCTTGTGACCTTCAATACACTAACTACATGATGCAGTAGTATTATTGAAATAACAAGTACAACCGAAAAAACCACATTATGTGCAATATTACCAGCCGTATCTGCCATTATGCTACCTGCAAATGCGGCAGGGGTCTGAGAAACCTGGCCGCTTATATAACCCTCAAGCTGTGGTGAAAGCATATTTGCAAGCATTGAAGCAATAAAGTAAGAAGCCACAAGCACCGCAAGGTTCGCAATTTTCATTACAAAGCCTGTTATATACCCTGTAATAACTGCTGCTATAAGCAGTACAGCTATTACAATATCTATAATTTTTACAATATCCATTACATCAGTACATCTGCCATATCATAGTAACCGGCACCCTTGCCTTTCATAAACTTAGCTGCCACTACAGAACCTTTTGCAAATATTGCCCTTGAATATGCCATATGTGAAAATGTTATTACTTCATCCGTCCCTGCAAATATTACATCATGTGTCCCCGTTATTGTGCCGCCACGTACTGCAGAAATGCCAAGTTCCTCTTTGCCACGTTTCTTGCGCACCTGGGAACGGTCATATACATATTCGTACCTGTCACCAAGTTCTTCATTAATAGAATCTGCAAGAGCAAGGGCAGTGCCAGAAGGGGCATCAAGTTTCTGGTTATGGTGCTTCTCCACAATTTCAATATCAAAACCATTATCTGCAAGTTTCTTTGCTGCCTCTTTTACAAGTTTCATAAGAAGGTTAATTCCAAGTGACATATTTGCAGACCTTAATACAGCTACTTTCTTGCTTGCTTCTGTAACATATGCTGACTGCTCTTTAGAAAGCCCTGTTGAGCAGACAATAACCGGTATCTGCTTGTCCACTGCATAATCCATTCTTTCTTCAATGCCATTTGATGAAGAGAAGTCAATAATTACATCTGCTTGTATATCACAATCTGATATATCCGTAAAAACTGGATAACTGTTATCCCTGTTATTTGTAATGTCAATACCAGCAGCAATTACTACATCATCATCTTCTTTTACAATATCTGTAATCATCTGCCCCATACGGCCATTACATCCAACCATAATAATCTTAACCATATATAACCCCAGCCTTTCTTCTTGTATGTATCTTTATATACGTTGTCATATATTACAGACAGCAGGACTAAAGCTTCTATAATATCCATGTGCGGGCGTGCCTGGAACACGGGCACGCCTCTTAGCATACCTGGCATTCTTAAACACTATTGTTACATTACCAGATATACATTAATATATTAATTATATATATTATGCTACAACTTCCACCCCTGCGTTCTTCATTACCTGCCTTAATATTTCTTTATTGGCATCTTCCATTTCTGTAAGAGGCATACGCAGCGGGCCTGCTTTAAAGCCCATCATTTCCATTGCTGCCTTTACAGGAATAGGGTTTACCTCAATGAAAAGTGCTTTTGCAAGTTCTAAATACTTAAGCTGGAGCCCTGCACCAGATTTAACATCCCCTGATATTGTTTTATAAACCATATCATGTACTTCCTGTGGTATTACATGTGATAATACAGATATAACACCTTTGCCGCCAAGCGCAGTTATAGGAACAATCTGGTCATCATTACCCGAATAAACATCCAGCCTGCCTTCTGACAGTGCCAGTATTTCAGCAACCTGGGAAATATCCCCGGATGCTTCCTTCACTGCCACAATATTTTCCACTTCTTTAGAAAGTGCCGCAAGTGTCTGCGGTTTTATATTAACACCTGTACGTCCTTGTATATTATAAAGGACCACAGGCAAATCCACGCTTGCCGCTATTTCTGTAAAATGCTTCTTTAAACCATTCTGAGTTGCCTTATTATAATAAGGAGATACTACTAAAATCCCGTCTGCACCTGCCTTGTAAGCTTCCTGTGACAAATAAACTGCTGTCTTTGTACAGTTTGAACCTGTGCCTGCTATTACAGGCACGCGCTTCTTTACCATATCTACACATGCTTTAATAGTTTCAACATGCTCATCATGGGTCATTGTTGAAGCTTCACCTGTTGTACCACAGACAATTATTGCATCTGTTTTATTTTCAATCTGGTAATTTACAATACGTTCCATCTCATCATAATTAACAGACCCGTCATCATGCATAGGTGTAATTAACGCAACTCCTGCACCTGTAAATATAGACATTTTTATCTCCTCCTAAACTGATATGTATATTAATTATTTAAAAATTACATGTATTATTATATGTTCCCTTTATCTGTGTGTGCTATTCTTAAACACCAGATTATACTGTATCATCTTTTTCCAGGTCAATCTTTGAAACTACATCAGCATAAGGCAGAAGCTCCCTTGGAAGGTTTCTGCCAGTAAGCACAATCCTGCAGTAATCTTCCCTCATGCTGGTAAGATTAATAATATCATCAACCGTTATTATACCCAGGTCAGGAAGCGCAAGCACTTCATCAAGCACAAGCACATCACATTCGCCAGTATCTATAACTTTCTTCGCAAAATTAAAACCATTAAGTATATTTTGTCTCTCTTCTTTCTGTTGTGACGCAAGCAGCAAATCATAAGACCTGTCTGCTTTTTCAAACCGGAACAGCTTTATTTCTGGTTCAAGCTTTCCAAGGAAATTAAATTCATCTGCTTCTTTCCCTTTAAGGAACTGGATAATAATTACAGAAAGCCCCTGGCCCGCTGCACGTATACACTGCCCCACAGCAGCAGACGTTTTTCCTTTGCCAGTACCATAATAAACCTGGACAATACCTTTACTCATTTTATTCCTCCATGCTGCAGCATCCAGCCTGTATGCCACTATTTAATATATCCATAATAACACCTGTTTCCAATGCAACAGGAAAATGGCCAGACAGCAACTTGACATTGCTAACTCTAGCCATTTTATCACATCTGGTTATAAAAAGCTACTATTTTTTCTTTTCAATCCATCCACAATACCTGCTGGCTGTAAGCCAGAAGATATTTTCAATCTGCAATGCCATTAAACAGGCATTGGCGGCTTACTTAATAAGGTTATACCCCTTCTTCTTCAGCAATATATTCCAGTTTGCTTACTGACACTTCATAAGCAACACGCTTTTCATACATATCTTCAGATATCTTTTTCTGGTATTCCCTGCTCTGTATTCTTCCCCAGAGCTGTATATGTGAGCCAACCTCAAACTGGTCTGCAAATCTTGCATTCCTTCCCCAGCATATACATGGAATATAATCTGACTTGCCATATGGCCTGTTTACTGCAAGAAGGACATCTGCAATCTCCCTGCCTAAAGGTGTCTTTCGGTACACCGGTCTCTTACAAACATACCCGTCAAGGAATATATGGTTCGGGTTCTGTTCTGCCTCCTCTGCATCCACCAGCATGGCCTCTCTTGCAAATACAGATAATACAAGCCTGTTCTTCGTTTCTTCATGCCTGTTGTAAGAACGGAACTGCCCAGTTGCCTGGAGTATACATCCCTTATAATCCTCTTTTACATCCATAAGCCTCTCAGAAACCATAACTGGTATAATATCATAAGAGCTGCTTAAACGGCATACAGCAATATTTACTATATAGAAGTTCTCACCATACACTTCATGGCTGAATGTAAATTCGCTTACTACCTCGCCTGCAATTGTTACCTGGTTGTTTGTAAATACTTTATCCAACATATTTCTTATCCTCCATTTTTCTTAGGGCTTTGTGCCCTATCAGTAATTTGTTTTAATAATTTATATGTTCCTGTAATGGAATTTAGAACTATTATTCCCAAATTCTGCAAATTTTATGTATGACATTTTCCGGCTTTCTGTCCTCTTCTATGTCTGTTACAAAAGCAGAAACACTTTTTAAATTATTTTTGTTACTTTTTCTTACTTGTATAATGCGCATATAATTAGTATACTTATATTTTGTGGATTTGTAATTAATTTTTTTATTAAATTTCTATTACATTTTTATTGCATATGCATATATGGCTGTATTTGTATCTGCAATTATTATCCCCCGCACACTATTTGTTACAGTAATAATACCAAATCCTGGCATTTACTGCAAGAAATTTGTTACAGTCCATGTTTCCAGCCAGGCCAGCGTTGCTGGCATAAACAGTCATTAATACCGCTTCACAAGAAAGGACAGTACCTGATATGAAAATTAAACGTGATGATGTAAGGAATATTGCAATTATAGCCCATGTAGACCACGGGAAAACCACACTGGTTGACGAACTTTTAAAACAAAGTGGTGTATTCCGTTCAAACCAGGAGGTTGCAGAAAGGGTTATGGACTCAGGTGATATTGAAAGGGAGCGTGGTATCACAATCTTGTCCAAAAATACTGCAATTACTTATAATAATACTAAAATCAACATTATAGATACCCCTGGACATGCTGACTTTGGCGGCGAAGTTGAACGTGTCCTGAAAATGGTTAACGGCGTAGTCCTTGTGGTTGACGCCTTTGAAGGCGCAATGCCACAGACAAAGTTTGTATTAAAAAAAGCACTGGAACTTGAACTGCCTGTTATTGCCTGTATTAACAAAACTGACAGGCCAGAAGCAAGGCCTGCTGAAGTTGTAGACGAAGTCCTTGAGTTATTTATCGACCTGGATGCCAATGAAGAACAGCTTGACTGTCCATTTATTTTTGCATCTGCAAAAAACGGCACAGCCTCATACAGTGCAGAAGAAACCGGGACAGATATGGTTCCCCTGTTTGACACTATACTTAAATATATACCAGCCCCTGAGGGTGACCCTGATGCTGGTACACAGATACTTGTAAGCACTATTGACTATAACGACTATGTAGGCCGCATTGGAATAGGCAAAGTTGATAACGGCACTGTAAAGGCTGGCCAGGATGTAGTAATTGTAAACCACCACGACTCTTCAAAACTTATAAAAACCAAAATTGGCAAACTTTATGAATTTGAAGGGCTTAAAAAGACTGAAGTAAAAGAAGCAGGCATTGGTTCAATAGTTGCAATTTCAGGCATTACCGATATCCATATCGGGGACACCCTATGTTCACCTGATAACCCTGTACCAATACCATTCCAGAAGATATCAGAGCCTACCATTGCAATGCACTTTTTAGTAAATGACAGCCCGCTTGCAGGACTTGAAGGCAAATATGTAACATCAAGGCATTTACGTGACAGGCTTTTTGCTGAATTAAATTCTGATGTCAGCCTGCGTGTAGAAGAAACAGAAAACACCGACAGCTTTAAAGTATCAGGGCGCGGCGAGCTCCATCTTTCTGTACTTATTGAGAATATGAGACGTGAAGGCTACGAATTTGCAGTAAGCAAAGCAGAAGTCCTTTATAAAACAGATGAGCGCGGAAACCGCCTTGAACCAATGGAACGCGCGTATATTGATGTACCAGATGAGTTTTCGGGCAGCGTAATACAGAAACTCAGCAACCGCAAAGGTGAACTTCTCGGAATGTCATCCATAGGTGGCGGCTATACAAGGCTTGAATTCCTTATACCATCACGCGGGCTTATAGGCTACCGTGGGGAATTTATGACAGACACAAAAGGAAATGGGATTATAAACACTGTATTTGAAGAATATGGCCCATATAAAGGAGATATTGCATACCGTAAACAGGGTTCGCTTATTGCATTTGAAGCAGGGGAAACCGTCGCATATGGGCTGTTTAATGCACAAGACAGAGGAACACTATTTACAGGGCCAGGCGAGAAAGTATATGCTGGAATGGTAATAGGACAAAATGGCAAGACAGAAGATATTGAACTTAATGTTTGCAAAACAAAACACCTTACAAATACGCGCTCCTCTTCCGCTGATGAAGCACTTAAACTTACACCACCAAAGAAGTTGAGCCTGGAAGAAGCACTGGAATTTATAGATACAGATGAACTGCTGGAGATAACGCCAGAGAGTTTACGTATACGTAAGAAGATACTGGACTCAACACAGAGATTCAGGGCAGCAAAGAAAAAGCAGGGATAAACGGTAAAAGCCATATTAGTATATTTTTTGCAACATGTAAAAGTCTCTCTTGCTATAAAAAATTCCCACACCAGCGAGTTCATCCAATCACTTTCAACGGCTGGTTTTGGAGCAATTATAGGAGAAATTGCCAAATATCTGTTTAGTTTAATATAACAAGCACCACCTGCTTAACTGGTGGTGCTTAACTGTGGCTAAAAGCTTTTGTTACTGGTAGCATCTAAAGACATTGTCCTTTCTTATTTCTGGATATGCTTCTTAATAATTGTATTGTATCTTTCCTATATTTTCACCAAGTAGCAGCCAATGCAAATCATCTTACTCATCACATATTGCATTTAAAACTGCTGTAATAATTTCAAAATTACTGGAAACATTCATCATATTCCTTTTTGAATCAACAGGCATTGGTATATTGTGCATTTTCAGCAACAAAACCTGTCAATCTCTCACTGGAACTTTAACAACTATTTTCCTGGCTTTTGTCGGTTTTTCCACTGATACTGCACCCCTATGGGCATCATGTGGATAGAAAATAATTACATCCCCAGATTTCATAGCCTGGATATTTCCACCATCATACTGGTAAAACACCAAATCTTTATCCTCATCATAACCATAAATAACGTTTTCTTCCTTAATATTCTTAATTTGCTCAGACGCTATCAATTCTTCACCATAGACCATATACTGCACGTCAATATATTTTCTATGCGACTCATATATTGTTAACTGGATGGGTTTTGTTACATAAGTCATCACATTTGCAACCACCCCGTTTTGTAATTCATATCGGCCATCCGAAACTTTACTAGGCAAAAAATTATGAATAAAACGATACGCTTCCTCAGATAGTGTCAAAACTGCTTCTAAGTTTTTTCCTTTAAGCATTCCAGCTAGCCAGTCTATAAACTCCCGGACTGCCCCCTCCCCACAACGTCTATTACATATGAAATCTGCTCTATCAAGAACTTCTTCTGCTGCATTATTGGGGCAGGCAGAAATTCCACCTGCTTCTGATATCGGAACCATACACTGAAGATCAAGTAAATCATCCCCCACATACGCAACATTAGCAAGAGTATATGGCTCATTATCAGAATATTTATAAAGAACTTCTTGTAGTTTCTTCAATTTTCCCCTGCAGCCTTGATGCAACTCCGTAATTCCTAATTCTTCACATCTATTAATAAGTATTCTGCTTTCCCTTGCAGTGATAATAACAGGAATAATACCATATTTAGGGAGAATTTCTTTTATTCCATAACCATCCTTAATATCAAAAGCTTTGAACAATTCTCCCCTGTCACCCATATAAATTTTCCCATCCGTCAAAGTCCCATCAACATCTATTACAAGAAATTTTATATTCATACAATTACTACACATATTAATATCACTCATTTCTTAATAATCCCCACGCTTTCTCCATTACTTCATCTGCTAATCTTGGCATAACTTCCATAGTGTTAAATTCAATCTTTGGATTCAATTTAGTATCCCAAGGAAGAGTAATATCAAACAGACATGGCTCATCGTCCATTAACCATCCTTTATATCTATCCAGTTCATCGTAACTTTGCAAAGTAATAGCCTTAATTCCATAAGCCTTAGATACAGCCTCAAAGTCTGGTACAGAATAACCACTATCAAATGTTGTCTGTGCATAGCGGCCACCATAAGACTTTTCCTGTACCTCGCTTATCTTGCCAAGAGCATGATTATTAATTATAAGTATCTTAATAGGCAATTTTTCCCTTGCAATTGTTTCTAATTCCTGAATATTCATCTGAAATCCGCCATCACCCGTAATACAGTATACAGTCTTTTTTCCATAATAAATAGATGCCCCTATTGCATATGGCAATCCCACACCCATAGCTCCATAGCTTCCTCCAATGACGATTCTTCCCTCTCTTCCTTTTAGCCATAAAGACTGGGCAGTCCAGCACATAGCCTGTCCTATATCTGCAGCTACAATAGGATTTTCTGGCAATAGCGAACCGATTTTTTTAATGGCAAGATTTCCAAGCTCATCGTCTTTGCTCTCAAGATAATCCCTCAATGAAAGACATCTTTCAAACCAATTTGTGTAATCTGGTATATCTTCCTCAAGCAGACGGAGCAGAAACTCTCTTGCATCAACCAGATATTTTTCTTCATTATCTTTAATCTGCCTGCTAAGTTCCGCCTGGTCAATATCCACACGGACTAGTTCCGCATTGGGAGCGAACAGTTCAGGTTTATTTCCAATCTGGCGAAGTCCTAGACGGATCCCTGCTGCAATGACCAAATCACACTCTGCTACAATCATATTTGCTGCCCGGTTTCCATATGTGCCAATAAAACCAATCCGTTCCTTATCCTGTACCATATCAACTGTATTCAAAGATGTCAAAACCGGAATGTGTACTTTTTCAATCAAACGGTAAATTTCCTCTGCCGCTCCAGCTTCCCTTGCCCCATTACCTACCAGTAATACTGGTTTTTTGGATGTCATATGGAAAATCAATGATAACGCCCCCTTTCCTTCCTATGGTTGCCATATTGTATGCTGTACAGACTATTGCAGGAAACTCCTCCGCACTCGCAGGAGTCACCGAATATTTTGTAATGTACCTTGTCATGGATACGATATCCATTTCCTGAAAACCCTGTTGCCTGATTCCTGAATAACCTTTTCTTTCTCCATTAGGAACATTTCCACAAATACCCATCAGAGGAATTCCATCGAACCATACATCTGCCAGTCCTGCAAGTCCGTTCACAGCACCAGGACCAGATGTTGTGAAATAAACACCCAGCTTTCCACTAACCCGTGCAAACCCATCTGCTGCATAAGAACATCCCTGCTCGTTATAGCAGACATGCACACTAATCTCATTTCTTCTTTTATATAATGCATCCATAAAGGGAACTATGTATCCTCCTGAATATCCAAATACATCCGTTATTCCCTTTTTTATGAGATAATCAACCAAGTATTCTGCACAATTCATTTTCATTTATCCTTTCTATGGTAATTGCTGTATGCTTTATCCAAAACAGAGAAGTCCGTTTTAGAATAACTCTTACCATAACGAGTACGCTGCTGGACACTCAAAGCCCCTACAATATCATACATCTCATTTGCTGTACAGCCGTATTGTTTACTTAAATGATACACATTATCTACATGGGCATGTTTCGTGCCGCATACATACATTGGTAAATCATACCCCCATCTAATACTGTCCAAAACAGGATTTATATAGGTATCTATTGTAAAAAGCAGTTTCTGGATATTGTAATTGCCACCACAATGTTTATTAATATAGTCGGCCAGAAGCTCTGTCCTAGCATTTCCTGCTCCCCTGCCCATACCAAAAAGTGAACCATCAACAATAACATCTCTGCCGCTTTCACTTGCAAGCTCTATCATTCTTTCTGCCAATGCACAAGAAAGCCCCAGATTGTCATGAGAATGCAACCCTATTTTAATTCTTTTGTCAAGGATGGTGTCCACTTGTTTGAAAATATGAACCAAATCACACATATCCATAGCTCCAAATGTATCTACAATAGAAAAAGAGCCAGGTCTAACTTCATTTACTTTCTTTATCAATTCCGCACGTTGTTCATCAGTATAACTGATAGAATCCATCGGATTAAACTGTACAATGTATCCTTTCCTCATAGCTCCTGCACAGAATTCAAGTGCTTCATCAATCTCGTGCTGTGCAAATGATATACGCAACCATTTAAAAGACTTGCCATCATACACATCAAGCTTTTCTAAGGAATATCTGCTATTATCACAGAAACCAAGAAAATTTGTTGCTTTTGTATCGTCTGGCAGATACTTCCTCGCATCCACGGAATCTGCATACACAAGCGTTTCACCTGTCACATTAACCTGCAAAAATCCTGTTTCTACAAAATCAATTCCTGCATCCACAAGCCCTTCCATGATTCCTTTTACAAATTCAGGTTCAGAATTTTTATTAAAGAGATATCCTCCATCCCTTATCGTACAATCTGTTATCTGGATACCCATTTGCAAACTACCTCCTTATAAACTGCATTTGCTATCTCAAAATCCTCTGGATAGTCGATATCAATTGCCTCAATTTTCCCAACTTCTTTGATATAAGGCTTTTCACCTAGCCTTCTGTTATTTTTCAAAAAAGATTCCTTTGTAAACACATATGCAATGGATGTTTCTCCATAAATATCTGGTAAATCCTGTGTCCTGGGGAAATGATCTGGATTAAAATTCACAGCTTTGCCACCAGACCACATAAATGTCTTAATATTCTCTGCACAAAATGCACTATCATATACGCCACTTGATACTTTAGATATACAGTCATCAATTGTTTTTGTTTTCGCAAATGGTGATGTAGTATGTGCGTTCACATATATATCTGCATCAACAGACTTTATAAATTCCCGTATAATATCATTTGCATTAACTGTGTCAGCATCCAGAAAAGGTGGACGTTTAAGGAATCTCACTCCTGAAAGAATGTATTCCTTTACTGTATCATCAGAACAATATACATAGACTTCGTTAATCAGATTTGATTCAAGGCAAGTCCGTTGTATAAAGCTCATTAGTGGCGTCCCATCAAAGAAAAGCTTTATATTCTTCCCTGGAACTCTTTTGCTGCTCATTTTAACTGGTATTAAGGCTACTGTTTTCATCTAACATTTTCCTCCTTATTATTTAACACATTATTTATATTAATGTGTTCTATACATTCCAATAAACCGCCCTCTGTTGCATTAAATAGTTTAGCTCCGTTCCTTTTACAATACATGTCCAGTGCCTCATATTTTTCAAACATTATAGCTTGTGAAATAAGCTCATCTTTTATATTTCTTTGCTTTGAATACCTTTCTAATCTTTTTGCTGCTGAATCTGTCATTTCAAAGGCATATAAATTGTCCTTGGCATTTTTTAATTTATTTTGAGCAATATTTATAATCCCAGTACAGTCACACCCTAACAAATAAATTTCCTTAAATCCCATATAAACAGCTAAAAGTATCGCATAATCTACCACCGTTGGATAATTTGCTATCGGCTGTGTAAAATCTACAAACATTTTTTCCATCCTGTCTGGATTTAAGCCCAACACTTGAAAATAATTTACATTTGAACTATTTTCAAGTCCAAATTTATCAACCATCGGTTTTGCTGTTGCCTCATAAAATATTTCAACTTTTGGGGACTTCCTGCTGACGGATTTAATAACATCCAGCATCTCCATATCATCTGCATTGCTTTCATCTATTTCAAAGAAAATTCTATCTGCCCAAATATGGTAATTTGTCCTGAGTTTTTCAAAATCTGGCTTTCTCACAAGTTGGTTGACAGTAAATACAATTTCATTTTCAAAACATGAAAAATCCAGTTCTTTCACTGATGGTCCATTTGCTATAATAAAACATCTTCTATTTTTATGTATTCCTTTGAATTTTTTATTTTTGTCAAGTTGCTCCTTAAATTCATTTATTTTTTTCCTGTATTTCACCTTTTTCAGAAGAAAATATATTCTTGGCATCATCTTGTCCAAAATCATTTTAAATCCGCTCCTTTAGTATTGATTATATCAATTAACTTTTCCTTGATTGCACAAATCTGGTTTCCATACAACGCAACCAATCCAGCAAAAATAATTGCATCAATCAAGTATAACTGCCAACATTCTTCCTTAAATATGAAAAATAAAACCGAAAGAAAGAACAACAACAAATAAGCCAGATAATCCCTTTTTATATTAATCCTGATTTTTATAAACTTTTTTGCATTTATAAAACGTATTTCAAAAATCACAAA
Source organism: Lachnospiraceae bacterium (assembly GCA_022797375.1). Lineage (GTDB taxonomy): Bacteria > Bacillota > Clostridia > Lachnospirales > Lachnospiraceae > Butyribacter. The sequence goes on along the minus strand of JAAWKM010000032.1, from coordinate 15,467 downwards.
GTATGATAACGCTGTTGCTATAGCAGCACCTAAAGCCCCAAGTGGTTTTACCATGACAATGTTAAGCAAAAAATTAGTCACAGCACCTGTCAATGTTGAATATGCATAATATCTTGATGCTTTCACCGCTGAAAATATTGCCCCGCAATATCCTGCCAATGCACCAAACAACACAGCCAGCGTCAAGAAAGGAACATACTGCCATGCAGAAAAAAAATCTTTTGAATACAAAAACTTGGCAAGCAATCTGGAAACTATTATTATTATTCCACTTGCAAATGTCATACACATATTATACATGTCATACATTTTAGAAAAAAAACCATTGCTATCTTCAGGGTCAAATTCTTTCACAGCAGATAATGTCCAGGCCTGGCTGAAAATTCCCTGAAATGCATCAACAATGGATGGTATCTTTCCTGCCACAGCGTATACACCATTTTCTGCAACTCCCCTTAGCCAAATAATAATATATCTGTCTGAAACACTATTTACCCACCAAGCTGTTGAATTTGCAATCAGCGGAAGGGAATATTTACGCATTTCTGTTTCCAGTTTTTTTTCACAGTTTGGAAACGATATATATTTCCAACATTTACAAACAATGAATAAATATATAACTTGAACCAATGGACCAACTATGTTAGCTATAAAATACCCAACTAGTCCCATATGCAATGGTACAAGCAATATAATGTTCAAAATTATAATCATTAGAGAACAAATGACACCTGAAATTGCTATATCTTTTAACCTGTCCATCCCCCTCGCAAAATTTGTTAGCAGACCTTGTAATGACTGAGCCAAAAACATAAGAATAATTAATTCCTTAAAATCATCCACAGCCACCGATATGACACAGTAATGGTTAAAAAATATAAACATGGAAAAATACACTATTGAATACAGGCTATACTTTAAGCTAATGGAAAATATTTTCTTCTTGTCATAATTCTTTGATAATGAAAACCGAAGTGTTGATTCCTTTATGTTTAATGTCAAAAAGGGAATCAGCAAAGAAACTGTGGTATTAAACCAGTCATATGTTCCATATTCCTCCGTTGATAAGACACTCGTATAAACAGGTACAAGCAAGAAACTTATAATTTTAATACTCAGTGAGCTCAATGCAAGAAAACCCATATTCTTCAGCAAATATTTAACCCTGTCCATATGCCTTTTCATCCTTTCCTTATCTAACAGACTTGTAATTATTTTCTTATTATATCTTCCAGATTTACTCTCTCAAACTTCTCTAAAAATCCACCTCTGGTTGCATTATATATTCTGAACCCATGTTTTCTTGAATAGCCGTCCGCATATTCATATGCCACATCTAATTCCCAGGTGGATACAGCAGTACCTGGATCAGGAAGTGGTGCCTTTTCTTCTCCAAAATAACTGGTCACACCCTCATTTCGTACTATCGTTCCATCCTTTAATTTACTATAAGCATACTTATTATCTATTCCCATCAAATATATCTCATCAAAACCCATGTACCGTGCAATCTGTATAAGCATATATGTAACCGTAGCTATGCAGTATACACCTTTTGTCAGGTCATCAGAAAAACCTGGATTATCCAAATACTTGCGTTGATACCATCCATGTAAAAAACAAATATCACCTTTTAATTTTCTGAAAATGTAATAACTTTCTTGTAATGCAAATTTCTTCTCGCATTCAAATCCATTAAGTCCATCTAACACCCCTTTCTGTTCTGCCACGCTTTCATCCATCAAGCCCAGAAACGTTGGCCGCCAGCTTGTTTTCTCAAAAATCCTATATATCTTATTAGATGCAAAAGTAATTTCATCTTTTAGCAGTTCCAAATCTTCTGCTGTAAGACTTGGACCATTGCCTAACACAAAACATCTTTTTCTACTGTATTTTCCCTTCATCTTTAGCAAGTACCTATCGCTTTTCTTTTTCTTGCCAGTTAAATACACAATACATCGTGATATTCTTGACTTTATAAAATACTTCATTATGTCTAATCATTCCCTTCACAATTAAAATTTTTTGTATCCTAGTCTAATAAGGCAAAATACATTTAGGCTTTTGTATAATCCTTTTCATTTTTTAAAGCTTTAATTAAAGAAATCATTGCTATAAGCATAACAAAAGAAAATGGAAATGCTCCCACAATGGATATCGTTTGCAACATATTTAATCCATTATCCGTAAACAGAATTAATGATAAAGCTGTTAAAGAGATTATTAATCCCCATGAAATTTTACTTTTATTACTTGGATTTTGTTGACCATCTGAAGTAAGCATAGCTGTAACATAAGTAGCTGAATCCGCGGATGTTACAAAAAAAGTACATAACAGACCAATCACTGCAATAGAAATCACACTACCAAAGTTATATTCTTCCAAACAAACAAAAAGAGCTGTCGATGTATTTTCAATAGCCTTCTTTGCCGTATCCAACCCCAAATCCATTCCTAATATACCAAAAATAGAAAACCATATAATGGAAACAAGAGCAGGTACAAGTGTCACTCCTATACAAAATTCATGTATAGTTCGCCCTTTTGAAATTCTTGCTATAAAAATTCCAGTAAAAGGAGCCCATGCAATCCACCATGCCCAATAAAATATTGTCCATCCACTGTACCACTCTTTATTTTCAAAAGCACCCATTTCTAATGCACCACTAATAAAGTTTTGCAAGTAAATACCAAAACTTTCAATCATTCCTGATATAATTTTTAATGTTGGACCAATTAAAAAACAAGACAATGCTATAATCATACAAAGTAATACATTTATATTAGATAATATTTTTATCCCTTTATCTATACCTGTAACTGCAGAAAGCATGAATGCAAGTGTAACAATAATCACAATGAATAATATTGTATAATTATTCTCTGGAATACTAAAAATTCTATTTAAACCAGAAGCAATTTGCATTGCACCTAAGCCCAACGATGTAGATACTCCTGCAATTGTTGCAAAAACAGCCAAAATATCAACTGTCTTTCTGATTACTTCATTTTTTTCTTTTTTTCTTAAAAAAGGAGCTAGTATAGAGCTGACCAGATATGACTGTTTTTTTCTATACCAGAAGTAAGCTAAAGCAAGTGATAAGACAGCATAATTTGCCCATGGATGTATTCCCCAATGAAGAAATGATTTTAACAAAGCAAAACGCATTGCATCTGGACTTCCTGCCTCATACCCTAATGGATTAACAAAAAAATTCAATGGTTCAGCAGTTCCCCAAAAAACAAGACCTATTCCCATTCCTGCTGAAAAAAGCATAGCGAACCAACTAGCAAAATTATATTCTGGTTTTGAATTATCTTCTCCTAACCGAACATTTTTATATTTGCTAAACCAGCCAATCCAAATCGTAAAGATAACAAATAATGTCATAATAATAACATACCACCAGCCAAACATATTTGAAACACAGTGTTTTGCTATATTTGCTAATGCTTCAAACTGACTAGGAAAAAAAATCCCTCCAATAACCACAAGAAGACATATAGTAAATGATACATAAAATACATTTTTTTTCATTATTATAATCCACCTTTCTGCGAAAGACACCGATGGGAGTATGGAATCAACCAGCAAGTATTGAATCCCTGTTTTCAATATTTTGGAAAAAATAACCTTTGGGTTACTTTGTCCCACCCAAAATACACAAAACTATAAAAAGGTAATAAAACCGACCACAAATACGTTAAGTGGATCTATGGCTTATATATGTGTGGTATGGTCAAGCCTTCCTTTATTCTACCTACAGATATCCACAGACTTAGAGATTTGGCAAGATACCGTGACGATGTTGTCGCTACTACATTATTAAGTGTTGTGTCTATATTTACTTTTTTAAACCAACTATTTAGGTAGTTTTATCGTCATGACCTTTACTTTTTCTTTACCCACTACCTCTTTGTTTCAAACTTTTTATCCTATCTTTCATAAGTAATTCTCCACTAAAATCTTTATAAGACTCCTAATGCTTTCTTAAGTATTTGCAATTGTCATTTTTATATAATAATCACTTCTTATAGTTTTTACCAAATTTATGAGTTACCACCCTAAAAGGTTTACTAATCACTTTCTTGATAACAACGTTCCAAAATGGAAGAGGATCTTTCTTATTATAAAAAAATTTACAATCAGCTCTAATAAAATCTTTAAACCATTTTCTAAATCCTTGTTGTTGTTCGTTAACAACTAAATTATAATCCTCGAACTCAGACATAGCAGTAAAATGTTTGTCAGTTAGAATAATATCATCCATAGTTATATGTCCATCTATTGTACTTTTTGCCCACATATATGGCAAATTAAATCCACCATATGTAAAAGCATAACTCCAACCAGAATTTCTAAAGTTTACCTCTAAGAAATATAATTTATTATCATTTCCAATTAAAAATTCTATACAAAATATACCAGAATATTTAGAACCCTTAATAATATTCTGAATTTTATTTATCAATTTATTATTTTTAACCCTTTCAAAATACATATATGCACCATAGCTTTTATCTGAAAATCTAAAATACTGTGCTGCGTATGGGAGATATATTTCTTCTCCGCCATTAATGCTTATTCCATCTATGCAATACTCATTTTTCTTTTTTATAAATTCTTGAACTAATACATTTTTAGATTTAATCTTTTTATATGCTTCTATTAGTTCCGATTTAGAGTTACAAATAAATGAATCCGCCTTCCAATCACCGCCTTTAGATGATGTAGATGCTTTAGTAATGACTGGATATTCCAAGTCATTTGGCAGCTCTCCTTTTTTTTTAAATTCTTCTTTTGGAATCCTGAATCCACATTCTTTGGCTAACAAAGTGATATCATATTTTTGTAAATATTTTTCTATGAAACCCTTCCCATTACAAAAATAAAATTTATCTTTTAAATAATTGTAGTGCTTATCTAAAATTAAAGTTGTTTCATCACTTCCGTTATAGATGAACGGTTTATACGGTTCATTTGAATATTTTTCTACCAAATACTTGAATGCATTTTTTATAGAATTAAATTTATATATTTTTTTTACATATTTACTAAAATTTACCAATTGGGGATGTTTTGTACATAATAGTACAATGGGAGATATACCCGCTTCCCCTAAACTTCTTATAATTCCTAATGGATTATAATGATCTTCCACAAGACAAATATGTAAATGTTTATATAATTCATGATTTTTGTTGTATTTCATTATTATTCCTCCATAAATAATACTTTGATGAAAATTCGCCAAATATTTTATTAATAAAAATTAATATCTAATATATAATGATTATTTGGTTATTTCATTGTTTCATAATTCATAAATATTATAATTCTATCGTTATACACAAAATTCTCATTTATACAATAGCACGCTCCAAATGGCAGTATCCCCTTGCCCAGAATGCTTTGCCCCATTTACTCTGCAATTCTGGGTGTCTGTCATATATCAGCAATGTGTTTTTTCATTTTAAATACCCCATCAAATTTGAAATTATATTAAATAATAAAGCATAGTTATAATTCTGATATTTTACATAACTTTCTAATACCTTTAAAATGCATTATTACTGACCTAATAAAATCCCAGTTTATGCATTAATTTTTGCGGCAATAGTAGCTTGTATTCTTTAGCATCAGTAGCAATGATATTTTTGCCTAAAAAATTAACAAAATTAAAATGATGTCCACCCTCTATATAAAAAAAACTTTTTTGTGCTAAAATATTTTCTTTATATAACTGTTCATCATACTCTTCCATACTAATCTTCTGAACCTCAAATATATTTACATCATCCCCATACCGTCCCTCACAATCCTGTGCAGTTCTAAACAACCTTCCTCCCAATTCAAACATACACCCAGCATTCCTTCCATATTTGTTACTGACTGAAATTGGTGAACATGGATGCTTTCTGTATGGTCCTTTCAATGAATCTGACAGATACAGTTCCAACTGGTTCACACCATTTTCATTTATTGTAGTCATCAAATAAAATATTCCGTCTTTTATATATATTGAAGTATCTGAAAAATCTACCAGTAAATCCTTGTCATCATTTTCCATAAGTGTCATCACATATTTAAACTCTGACAGTTTATTATTTTCTGTTTCATACAGCCTGACTGAGTGGGCTTCTGATGTTTCAGGGAGCATGTATATGTGTCTGTCATATTTGAAAACCCAAGGATACGACAGATGGAAATTTTCCTGCAGTACAACTACTGGCTTTGACCAGTTTTCTAAATTCTTTGTACAGATCATGCTTATAACTCCTGGCTTGTACATTTTTTTATCTTCATAAAAAAGGTACAATGTATCATCATTGACAAACAGAAAAGGATCAGCCAGAATGCTTTTTGGTTCATGTATGACTGGTTTTCGTCCAGCATTAAGCTGCAACAGTACATTACCTTTAGAAATATCAAATATCGCATCATTCTCCAAAATCTGTATCTTAAAACATTCTGTCATATTCATTTTCTTGACTCCCTTATATTGATTATCTTATTCCATACTCTGAAAGGCAAAACCAACATCCTTTCAATTACCCCATCCCGTAGCCTTGTGTCATACAATTTCCTCCGTATACTGTCAATCTTCTTTTCAGCTGGATTATGCCAGGTTTCTGCATAATGGTGTATTGTCCTGGTATTTGGTGTAATAACTGTTTTTCCATTATGGTAATTCATTGGACAAAAATAATCCGCAGGATAGATGGTTATATTCCCAATCTTTTCCCGTTTGCCTGTCGCTTTGTATCCGTTTTTCTCTAATATTTCTGACACTCTTGTCACAACTGTTGTTTTATTTATTGAACCATTCTGTTCATAAAACGATTGTAAATTATAATATTCTATGATTGCTTTTATAATTTCATTTCCTTTTTCAGCACCCATTCCTAACCCTGGAGCAACCAATACTTTATAGCCAGCTTCAATTCCCATAAAAGAACCACATTCTATGATGTCATCAATAGGCTTTATTATTTCCACATCTGTATCAAAGTAAATACCACCAAAATGGTACAAAATCCAGAACCGTGCATAGTCTGATACAAACGCCCATTTTTTTGCATTGTATGCATCCTCCACATATGGACAGCATTTCAGATTAAAATTGCTTTCATTCCACTCCCTGATTTCATAGTCCGGACAGTAATGTTTCCATGATTTGATATATTCTTTTGCGTCATCTGGCAGTGGATTATTCCCAAACCAGCAGTAATGAATAACTTTTGGCAACATTTTTATAAATACATGATTATCAATTTCTGAATCATGTCCCCCTTCTTAATTTCTTTTATGTGTAGCTATTTCATGAATTTTTTCATATTTATCTTTTTTACATATGTAAATCCACGGAAAAATACAATAAAGCAAATATGCTGATTCTGTATTTAGCGATATGTTGTATATATATAAAAGCATTGCACTAAATGAAACCAAAACTCCTGTCAATAAGATTTCACGTTCTGCCATATTAGCCTTTAATGCTTTATGTCCATTCAAAAATATTGAAATGTGTGTCATCAAGTATAGCCCTACACCTATTATACCGTTCTGAACCATAACATAAGCATCTGTAAACCAATGGTAATGGAAAATTGAATATTTCAAATAAAAATCACTTTGCAGTATCCTAATCGTACTTGAAAATTCTCCATTTCCCAAGCCTAATCCAAATAATACTTTCTCTGCTGATGAATCAAAAAATTTAGTTGCTATTTCATAAACTGCACTTGCACGTCCTAAATCTCCACTTGCAGTATAACTACTAGTTGCATTTTTAATAATTGAGTTAAGATTAAAAAATCCTCTAAATCCTGGAAATAACCTATACAGCAAAGGAACCGAAATTACCATTGCAAACATAACAACTACTACAATTATCAAACTTTTATAAACTATTGAATACGTCTTTTTGGCTATTATAAATGCACACATACATATAAGTATAATCTCTATAAAGAAAAATTTTAATTCGCTTATAACAGCAATCCCCATTGTTTCAATCATCACCAAAAACAATCTATACTTATTTTTTCTCCCATATAACCATTCCGATAAAGCTAATACAAAAAGAACCACCAGTAAAACATTCAACCAAGTATTTGATACTCCTCCCTCCGTACCAAAAACACCACCTATATAATCACCTTTGAGATGCTTTACAAAATACTGATAACAGCAAAATAAAAAATTAATATGACCAATACATAAAATTAATCTTTTTAACTTTTTCACATCATTTAATTCAAATGTTATACAACAAGCTGTCATAAACACTATAAACCTTCCAAAATTTCTAACGCTCCACAATAACCTGATTATGTTAAGACCATTTACAAATGCAGAGATTATACCTAATAGAAAGAAAATTAAATACACATAGTAAAAAGATATATTTCCCTTAATTGCCTTCTTCAACCCTTTAAATTTTCCAATGGACATAAACAACAACAAAATATTGACAAAATCACAAACAAGAGTCATAGTTCCTGGCATTCCAGCAATAATAAGCAATCTAATAATGCAAACATATATAATCTGAAAATAAATTAAAAATTTCATCAGAGTGTCACAATTTAATACAATTCTAAATCTCAGCCTCATTTATTATCTCCTGAAAATGTATGCTTCATTTTTAATTCCCATAACTTTACCAACAATTTGGCAGGAACTCTATAAAGAAATGCGTACATTACAATTTGCCGCCTTTTTTCTATATATACATTGTTCCATATATATTTTTTATGTTTTTTCAACTCTTTCTTCAAAAACATGCTGGCTTTCTTTGCATCCCTGATTTTAATATCTTTGTAAGCCTGCAATAAAATCATAAGAACAGATTTAAGATAGAATGCTTCAGCCTCATTGTCATATTTATGACCATGCCTATGGGAATAGTCAATCATGCATTGGCTAAACTCTAGCATTTCCAACTTTTCCATCGAAAATGTTGAATTAACAATACTATTCTCCCTTTGAAAATAATAATAAAGCATATCTTGAACAATAATGCACCTTTTGATTTGTTTAAAAACTGGCAGGCTCACTGCGATATCCTCAAAAAATTTCCCCTTTGGAAAACGGACATTCTCAAATAAATATTTACGGTATAGTTTTGTACATGCCATACACCCATATTTGTGCTGGGCAAACAACTCATGCAATGCCTGGTTTTTACTTAGTACTTCTTTTGGCATATTAATGGTATATGGACGTGTTTCTCCTCTATCATTTACCATCCTATATCCACATATTGCAATATCTGAATCTGTATTTTCCAAGTTTTTGACAAGAATTTCAATAAATTTCTTATCAACCCAGTCATCGCTATCAATGAATGAAATATATTCTCCCTTTATATTATCAAGTCCTACATTTCTTGCATCAGAAAGTCCGCCATTCTCCTTATGTATTACCCGTATTCTATCATCTAATTCTGCATATTTATCACACATCTCTGGACATTTGTCCGGACTTCCGTCATCCACAAGAATAATTTCTATATTTTCATATGTTTGTCTTAAAATACTTTGCATGCATCGGCTCAATTCTTTCTCTACTTTATATACTGGGACAATAATGCTTACTAAAGGATTATTTGTTTTTTCACCCACTTTAATACCTGCCCTTCTACACTTCTGCTAGAACAACCCGCCGATAGTGGTTCATAGTTATTATGTTTCACTCTATCTTTTTCTTTCAGCCCTATTTCTCTTATCCATTACAATGCTACCAGCAGGCACATCTTTGGTTACCAGTGTCCCTGCTCCAATCACAGAGCCCTTACCAATCCTGACCCCGTCCAAAATTATCACATTACTTCCAATCCAACAGTCATCCTCTATAATAATCCCTTTCTGACTAACACCCTGGCTTTTAATGCTTGTATCTATATCCAAGAAATTATGGTTTTCTGCAAACAAACTACATTTTGGTCCAAACATCACATTCTTTCCAATTGTTATCTTGCCAGAACAACCTACATATCCATAAGGACCAATTGAGGAATGCTCCCCCATCACAAGTCCTTGTCCATAATCTCCTCCATAGTAACTGGATGGTCGAATCATTACACCTCGGCTAATTGTTACATAATCTCCAAATACTAACCCTTTTGAACACAAACCATGAATCTCAGCATAATCTTCAAATTTCACATTCTTGCCACAAGTGATGTGTTTACCATGGGAAATCTGAACATGTTTTCCAACAAGAAAAAGCCCTGATGCCTGTTTCAGGAATAATTTCTTCCATAACCCCCGAATAAACTTAATGCCTGTCCGAATCAAAATATTTAATTTGTCAGTTCCCGTTATTTCTATGGCAAACCCCATCTTAATTTCTCCAATCTATCTGACAGCCATTTTTTTGTATATTTTCATCAACTGGCTATAATTATCCTCTGGCATGTATTTCATTTCATAGTCTCTCCTTGCATTATTTCCAAGCTTCCTGCACTCTTCTGGAGATGACCACAATTTTCGTATCTTTCTAACAAATCCATCTATATCCCCAAGTCTTATCTTATATCCATTAAAACCATCTTCTATTGCTTCAGAAGAAAATCCCAAATCTGTGGCAACCAATCCTTTTCCGAGACTTTCTGTTTCAATTTCAACCATAGAGCATCCCTCATACCATATGGATGGGAACACAACAAATTCACTGCCTTTTACAATACTTAAGCATGTATCATGCCGTATATAACCCAAATAATAAACATTACTTTTTATCTTCGCCCATGCTGCAAATTCTTCTTCTACAGGCCCGCCCCCCATTACTACAAGTGGAATATCAGACACCCTGTCCCATATCCGCATCAGTATCCGAATACCTTTTTCCTCACCAATACGTCCATAGAACACCACATATCTTTCTGGAAAACTTTCTTGTTTTGCAATATTTTGGTTTGCTTTTTTACTCACTGCTGCATCTGGCACAAAATTATATTTCTTAATTATCTTCTTCTCATCAAAACCTGTCTTTTTCAATAGTTCTATCTGATTCTCATTCAAACAGATATACCTGTCTATTTGTTTATAAAAACTCTTCCTGGTTCTATGGTACTTAAATATAACTGCAACTAAGAAACTTTGTAACCTGCTGCCTTTAAAACAGCCATATCTGCACATTCTGAAATATTTCCCGTCACCACATTCATTACAAAGCTGTGTTCCTCTTAAAGATGTGGAACATGGACATATAAACCTTGTATCATGCAGAGTTGCCACTACTGGAATACCACACCGTTTCGCTGCATATAGAATTGATGGTGACAGCAGTGGAAAGAATGTATGGATATGTACGACGTCTGGTTTTTCTTTTCGGATAAGTTTCTGCACAGCCCTGTAATTTTTATAAGACCATAACATACTAAATGTATACATAATTTTACCAATAACACCCACATTATCAAACTCATCATTGTAAACTGTATATCTCACAACGGTATTGCCATGTTCCTCAAGCAATGCCGTTTCACTCTTAAAAACCTGATCGTCACCACTTGCAGAACCTTTCCTATGAAAATTATGTATCACAAGTATTTTCATTTTTTCATACAGCCTTTCTATGGTATATTTTATCCATCTGCCTCATAAAATGCCGAAGCATCAAAGTTGAAACAAATGTCAAACCAATAAACACCAGTATTACCAGCAATTTTTCCTTGATTGGCTTTTCAGCAACATTTTTCAACATTTCAATATAAACAGAATGGGTCAGATATATTTCGTAGGAATAACGCCCCATCACTAATAACATTGTTTTTATTCCATATAACCATTTTACAATACCCACCCCCACATAAATAATAACCAGCGTGGCTGCACAAAACACAATCATAATCTGGCATATTGTATCTGCTACTCCTAACTCATGTGCTTCCACCCATGGCAATTTCTTTATAACCATTGCTATGGCAATTACTGCCATAAACCCTGCAGTTATATATATATTGCACATCCTGCTGAAAACCTGTATTCCATAATTCCCAATACTACATCCAAGCACAAATGCACCAAACGTCCATACAAACTTTCTGTCTGGCATATTAATAGAAATAATAAGGATATCTGATACAATCATCATCAACAATATTAATTTCAAGTCCAGTAAAAATTTAAGCTTAACATTCCAAATCAAAAAAAATACAATGTACCATTCCATTTGAAGCAACAGATACCAGTATTCTCCAAATGGGTAATCAATAAAAAACAAATACTTTATAAAACTGGCATTTACACCATTTTTTGTAATTGCTGACAATATCAGTACAAATACAAGAACTGCCAAATAAGGAAAATAAACATTTCTTGTCCTTTTAATCCAGTATCCTTGCAAACCTTTTTCATAAGCAGAACGCATCAGTCCATATCCTGATAAGAACAAAAAAATATATACTCCACATGCACCTAATGGTATAAACGGTAAAAGTCCTGAAAAACTTCCTATATGACCAATCACAACCATTAGTATTGCTATGCCCTTCAACATTTTTGTCTGCTCTTTATCCATATGGATAATTTTGTATGGTTGTTTCATCTACATCCTCATTTCCTATGGATAATTCATTTATATATCATCAAATCTTTGGTCTGTAATCTTTATCTTTTTTTTACGCAAAAAATCTTCTCATACTTTCCAGCTATAAGCTCCCAGCTATAATTTTTCTTAATCCTCTGTTCTGCTTTCCTGCCGTATTCCTCTATCTTATTATTATTCATTTTATCTGCTTTATCTATCAATTCTGCCAGGCTCCCATCTTCCTTGCTCCAGTACAGTGCGGCATCCCCCGCCACTTCCCTGTTAAAACCAACATCTACTAGTAAATTTAGTTTAGTACTTCCCAGTGCCTCTAACAGGCTTGGATTCGTCCCACCGACCGTGTGACCGTGGAAATATCCATAAGCATTTTCCCGTATTTTCTTTAATAACTCCTGGTCATATACTGTGCCAGCAAACTTAATTCTTTTATCTTTCTTAAAACCCAGTTTTCGGTTTAGTTCTTCTAGGAACTTCTTATTATCTGTGGTAATAATTACAAAATCCTTAACACTACTGCTCTGCATAAACTCACGAATCATAATTTCAAAACTGTTTTCTGGTACAAATCTCCCACAGCACATATAATACTGGTTTACTGATACCCCTTTTTCCTCCAGCCAGTTTGTGAATTTCATATCATTATCTGCTAAAGAAGAAATGGCTGTGTCAGACCCGTATGCAATAAATGTGGTTTTAGGCTTGTACTGTCGATATTCTTTTTCAATATACTTTTGGATATTCAATGAGTCACAAACCAGCAAATCAGCGTGTTTTACCATAAGCTGTTCTGATTTTTTCCAGTACCATCGGATAACCTTCCGCCAGCACGCCCTTTGAAATTCATGTCCGTCCGGATTCACATAAACCCTTCCTCCCAGCCTGTGTATCTCCCTCTGGAAATGCCTCATAAACGGGCCTATACGGCAAGCAAGTATGTATACTACTGGATGTCCAATTTTATTTTCCCTGATATGCCTGCAACAAAACTTAAGAGCCTGTATATCATAGTAAATTGCCACAGCAGAACCTATATCTGGTACTGAGATTTTGAAACAATGGGCATTATGGAATTCAAACTCCAAATCATTAATTTTCCTTACTCCTGCCAGCTTGTTCTCGTCCATGCAACCGCTTCCGTTTGCTTTACAAGCAATATGGTATTTTATATTTTTATGATGCTGGTGATACTCTGTCAGTTTGTATACAAAGGTTTCAAAGCCCCCATAGGCAGCTAGGGACTTCGCACCGCATATATAGACGTGCTGCACGGCTTCTCATCTCCTTTCAGGATACTTTGTTTCTCTCTTAACTTTCCCATATAATTCCAAAAAACCATCTATAAATATTAACCAATACCTTATAAAAACTTGTCGTTTTTTATAAGCCACTACTTGTATATGTCACATACAATAGCACTCATTAAGGCCAGCCACTATAATCCCTGTTTCTTGGCACAGATAATTTTCTGCTACAGTCATGTTGTTCTGCCACCTCACACTTAAGATTTCTTAACACTTCTTTGACAACATCCAAACTTTGTTTATGAACAAGTTTTTTGATACTGTTTATGGCATCTTTCATATTTATATTTCCAAGTATTTTCTGCATAATAATATTTTTATGAAACACTTTGACAGATTGGAAACTATATTGCATCCATTGGAAATTAAAATTTATTTATACTATATTTTTTAAAAATTTATCTGTCTTTACCATCCACTGCCCATATCTGTCACACACTGCAGGTATGCCAGTTCCCATCACATACGCAAGACTATAAACATCCCCTCCTGCCTGGAGGCATAAAACAGCAAATGTATCCCTGAGTGTTTTAAAAGTCAGGCCTTTTACACCTGCCTTTTCACCTGCCACTTTTAAACGGTATTGCAATGTCCTGCCATCTGGTGCATCCTCAGGCACAGGAATCCTCTTTTTTCTTCCTGCTTTCTTATCAATCCCTGCTACATAACTTTCTGCCTGTACTCCCCTGCCATATGCCTCTGTCTTTAAAATTGTACATAGCTTTTCTGGCATTATAAATTTTCTGCACATATTTTCTGGAAGTTCACACTCCGCAAGTACTGTAGAAGTTTCACTCATATCTTTACTTTCAGATGGCATATTGTGCTGTATACGCACTATATTCCTGTGTACATGGATTTCGCCTGTTTCCAGGTTAATATCCTCCCATTTAAGACCACAAAGTTCTGACAGAGTAACTCCTGTATAAAGAGGTACTGAAACCTGTAACTGTAAATCCTTCCCTTGTTTTCCTACTATATATAAAAGCTGTTGTATTTCCAGTTCTGAAAGAGGTACAGCCTCTTTTTTCTTCACAGTTATAAACTCTGCTTTGCCAAATGGAATTTCATGTATAAGTTTTTTTTCTGCTCCATAATGAAACATTGAACGTACCATGCTTTCCAAAAGATAAACTGTATATTGTGATAACTTTTCATACTCTCCATTGATGCCAGTACAGAACTCCCCAAGTAATGACGAAAGTATTTCTGCATTAAACGTATCTGCCTGCATATTGCCTATATGCGGAAGTATATATTTATTAGCATAGCTTAAGTAAACCGCATAAGAAGATGGTCTCATTATTTTTTTAATATCCAAAAACCATAATTCTGCAAGCTCTTTTATCAGAAGTTGTGAATGGCAGCACTCTAAAGCACCAGAAAAGAAAGCATCCTGATATGCCATATTTTGATTTGTATTTTCTTTTGTATTAATATAACTGCCTTGGATAGCTTCTAACATAATTTTACCCTTCTTTCTCTTCCCTATTGGAAAAAAGCTTTTGGGAATTTTAATGCTATAGAAAAATTTATAAAAAATAAATTTATATATACTTAGTTTATTTTTGCATTAATAAAAGGATAATGCCAAATAGTGTACT
>JAAWKM010000235.1 GCA_022797375.1 Lachnospiraceae bacterium | reverse complement strand
TTTTGCATTTTTCTTGTGTGAAATTGTAATGATTGTTAGACAGCGTTTTTTGCTGTCTTAGAATCATTTTTCACACTATTTCCAGTTATTTTGTGTTTGGAAACGGACGCAGGGTTTCTGTGTCCAGGCTGGTATTATTCCATGACAGAGCACGCTTCCGCTACATCAGCCCACGCAGCGGCGCATAAAATCCCAAAGTACGGGATTCAAGCGCCGGCGGGGCTGAAGTGCTTCTGTCATGGAATAATACCAGCCTGGACATGTGAAACCTGCTGTCTTCTGGCAGACCCGTAATTATAACTGGAAATTTTATTGTGTGTTAAATTATTCAGACAAACGGGAGATACTGCAATAAGACCACAGATAATAAAATTAACAGTTTCCAGTTATATCATTCGCTTTGCCAGAAGACAGCAGGTTTCATGTGTACAGACTGGTATTTTCCATGACAGGTGCACTTTAACCCCGTCGGCATTTAAGCCGCCTGCTATAAATTATTAAACACGATTGTTTCCCTTTCCAGCCCCTCCACTACTTCCAGGTTAGTTCTTATACGCTGTGTTATATCCTCAATATCACTTGCAAGGCTACTTGCGTTTCTGGCAACATTTGTTATGCCAGCAGCGCCATCATCAATAGCTTTTGTAATAGTGCCAATTGAATCTGCAATTCCAGATACAGAGTTTTTCAGGTGTCCGGCCTGTTTATGGAATTTGTCCATAATCTGGCGTATATGTGCAGCATCTTTTTTGTACTGGCTGCTGGATTGTACAAATGCCTGGAATTCTTTAAGTACAGACTGGTTCATATAATTAACCAGGTTCTGTGCATTTTCTGAGAGATTATATACTGCAGTTGTGACTACGTCATTAAGTGTCTGTATCTGGTTAGCTGTTTCCTGGCTGGAATTGGCAAGGTCACGTACTTCTCTTGCAACAACTGCAAACCCCTTTCCACCATCCCTTGCATTAGCTGCTTCTACAGAAGCATTCATAGCAATAAGCTGTGTCTGTTGTGAAATGGAAAGTATTTTATTTGCCAGGGTTTTAATCTGGTCTACACTTTTACTTTTTTCAATGGCATTATTAAGTGAATTTAATATTTCCTCAGCTTTGGCACTGGTAATTTTCACACTGTTCTGTGCAGACTGCTGCATTGCATCAGCGCGCGAATTCATTTCTGCAGTATAACTGGTAATGGAATTGCATTCATCTGCCATATTATTGGCATCAGACCTTACGTTTTCTGTATTATCATTAATAATGGATATATTTCCTGCAACTTTCTGTATGGTTGCAGAAAGCTGTCCAGAAAGTAAAGAAAGGCCAGATGAGCTTTCTTTAGAAGCCCTGGTTCTTTTTAAAACTTCACCAGTCATGTTGTTAATGTGCCCGGAACTTTCCTGGATGGTTTTTAAAATGCTTTTTATAGGAATTATTACATAATTATTTATAAGTTTCAGGGCGGCAAATACCAGAATGGTACAGACAATAACCGCACTAATACCAGCAGCCAGTGATATAAGATATACAGAAGAAAGTTGTTTTCTTGCTATGGAGGCTTGCCCGTTAATAGAAGCATTTAACTTGTCTATATCTTTCTCCATATTTCCTGCATATAAGGCAACATCATTATTGGCAAGTGTATATGCATACTGGGTCTTATGGCTTGCACTTGCGCAGACAAGCATTACTAGTGCATGTTTAAAGGAAGAATAATCAGACAGAAGTAATTCATATTGTTTCTTGTCTTCTGGTGTTACATGGTCTTTATAATCTGCAAGCATATCATCAAGGAGTGTTTCTTCTTCCTTGATTTGCTGCACAAGTGTAATCATAGTATCATAATCTGTAGCAACAATGTGGCTTAATGCCATTTTATGTATATTCATGGAAGACTGGCATATTTCTGCAAGCCTGTTCTGGCCATCCATATAGTTGTCGGCTATGCTGGAAGCACTGGCATTTACATTGCGTATATTAATAATAGAAAGGATATTTGATAAAAGTGCTACGATGCCAAGAAGGGCAATTGGTATAATTAAACGGTGTTTTAAACTTATATTTTTAATCATGCTGGTTCTCCTTCTGTTTACAGGTTTCTTATTAATTTTTATGCTGTTATGGTGCAATAATTCCTTCAGTCATTTTATCAAGCTTCTTCTGGAGATTTTTGCCTGGCTGGCTGTTTGAGAGGATATCTTCTGTAAATTCCGCAACTGGTTCCCAGAAATTCCCTCCAATGCGCTGCAGGCAGGAAAATTCTGACTGTCCAAGCAATGCAGTTATTGCAGGGGAGGATTTTACTTCTTTAGAAGCAGCAGCATTAATATTTGACGGGCCCTGCCCACGCATTATAAAACGGAGTTTCTGGTTTTCTTCATTAGAAATCCATTCTGCAAGTTTTGCTGCCCATTCTTTTTCTTTTGAATAAGCATTGACACCAGCCAGCTTATATCCAGAGAATGACGCCATCTGTACCTGCTGCCCTGCACAAGTGTATAATGGCAGCTTTGCTGCACCAAAATTCTTTCCCCATGCTTTTTCAATAGCAACTGCATTCCATATTCCATTAATTCCAGCAATAATTGTATTGTCTTTTACCCCATTTAGGAAACCTGCATCATCAGTACTTGTAAAACCTGGATGTTTTGCTATTTTTACCATTGACCTTGCTACATCAATTCCTTTGATTTTGCCTTTTTTACTGTTCCATGTGCAATAATTGGTAATGCCATCATCATTTAAGCCAACAGTAAGCCCGGTGTTTCCAAAAAATGAGTATACATACCACCCGGAAGACCATTCCATTGAAAATTTTTTATTATGGCGTGCAGCAATATCCAGCATCTTGTCCAGTGATTTAATACTTCTTTCTGGAAAATATTTCTTATTATAGTAAAGGAAATATCCGTTGTCTGCTGTTAATGGCAGAGCATACAATGTATCATTCACTGATGCAGCCAGTACAGATTCTGGAATGTTTGCTTTTCTGGGAAGTTCCGCATTTTCTACAGGTTCTAAAGCCCCGGCGGCTACAAGTGTGTTTAGCTGGTCATCTGCAAATATAAATACATCTGCCCCGTTTTCCAGGTCTGCCATAAGGGCATCAGTGCAAGTGCTTTCACTCTGGGGTTCGTAAGTAATATTAAAGTGCTGGCTGCTATATTCTGCTTTAAACCCGTCTGTTATCTGTGAAATTAGTTCTTTATCTTCCTCAGCACACCATATAACCAGGTTTACAGTACCAGTACTGGCAGGTTTTTCTTTCTCTGCTGTTTTAATATCCTTTTTCTGGCATCCCTGTAGCAATACCAGCAGTAAAATAATGGGAAAAAATATGTAAACTTTTCTTTTCATTGCCTGCTCCATAAAATATAAGATTTTTAATTAATCATAGCATTTACAATAGTTTTTTGCAATAAAAAAACTTTTTGGTACCACGTCCGTTTTATAAAAATTCCAGTTATTCCGTGCTGGCTGGCAGACGGACGCAGGATTTACAGTAAAAACCAGATTCAAACGCCGACGGGGCCAAAGTGCTTCTGTCATGGAATAATACCAGCCTGGACATGTGAAACCTGCTGTCTTCTGGCAGACCCGGAATTATAACTGGAATTTTTATTGTGTGCTAAATTATTCAGACAAACGGGAGATACTGCGGTATTATTTATATAATAATAAATGTGGTTGTGTGGTATGTGGAACCTGCCATTGTAAATTTATAAAAAACCTTTGGATAATAAAATTAACAGTTTCCAGTTATATCATTAATTTTGCCAGCAGGCAGCAGGTTTCACGTGTCCAGGCTGAATTATTCCATGACAGGTGCACTTTGGCATCGCCGGCGCTTGAATCCCGTACTTTGGGATTTTATGCGCCGCTGCGTATGCCAACGTAGTGAGAACGTGC
>JAAWKM010000234.1 GCA_022797375.1 Lachnospiraceae bacterium | reverse complement strand
TTTTGCACAAAAAACGTGCAAAATGGCACTGTAAAACTCATATTTTTGACAAAAAAACGTGTCAAAAATCCTCGGATTTAATTGACTGTGAATAGTAACGGACTGTTACCTGCCTTCTTTAGCATCAATATATCCAAGGGATGACCATATTTCAGAAACATCCGTGCCATCTGCTTTTATTACTACCATGCCTGTTCCAGTATTAACAGGCATCCCTGTATTTACAAGTGTATAAATATATTCCCCATCTGTATACAGGCATTCTGCAATATAATTAATGTTTGCCGCAGAATATGTATCTTCAATCCCTGCCATTACAATTTTGTCTTTAACAGGGTCATATACATATATATTACCACTGTAATTGCTTCTTGTATACATATATCTGCTGTTATTTAACTGCACCATATTTGAAATATTTAAAACGGTTTTTAATTTCTTTTTCTTTCCGTCTTTAAGGCTTATCACATTTAATGTCAGTTTGTTATCTTCTAAGGTATTATAATAGCATTTGCCATCTGCTATTTTTACACGTATTGCATTTTCGCTTCCAGGTAAAAGAAGCTGTTCACTGCTATCTTCAAGATTTCTTAGATAATATGCCTTGTCCCTGTATACAACAGCATATTTTCCATATCTTTCCTGCATTATGCCATTTTCCTGTTTTGAAGCAGACTTATGTATTTTACCATCACTAAATGAATAAAATCCATATTCCTCTTTCTGCTCTTTTGCATCAGGTCCTGTAAACCATGCATAATAAAGACCATCCTTACATACTGCCAGGTTTTTGGCTTTTGTTTCTGACAGTTCCTTAAATTCACCTGTTTTTACATTAAAAGAACATATTTTGCCTTCATATGAAGGTGTTACATCTGCTTTATACGTTTTGCCTGTTTCATCATAAATGCAATAGACATAACCATCCATATAACATATTTCTGATACCCATTTGTCAAGTACAAGCTTAGTTTCGCCATCTTTCCAGTAATACAGGTAATTATCATAGTACCAGTTTACATAATATACGCCACCATTGTCCCTGTCTGCACAGATGTCTTTACTTCCTTTGTATAAAGCATATTTCTCTTCATCCTCTTTAGTCCATTCTGCCCCTTTAAATGCAGTTTTTGTTTTTATTTGTGGTATTGCATCTTTTTTTGGTATTTTGCTTTTTTCTGGTGTGTTTTTTGTTATCTCTTTTGCCATAACTGTTTTTTCTGGTGCAGTCTGCATTGTTCCGCTGGAATTGCTTAAACTATATCCTGCAAATAATACTGGCAGTGCAATCCCTGCTGCAATAATTGGTTTAATTAATTTAGCCATATTGTCTCCTTTCCGCCATACAAGGCTGTAAAAATATGTTTTTTGTCTGTTACTTATGTAACTGTCTTCATGTTACTATAAATAATTAATGTACACAAGTATTCTGAAACAATATTAAATTAAGATTAAATAGATATTAATCAAATATTAATCTTTTTATATAATACTGTCATATCATAACCCAGCCTCATAACTGTTACGCAGTATACCAGCAGGAGCTTGTACTCCTGCTGGTACAAACGAGAAAGCCCTGGCAACCCTGCCGCTTATGCCTTTATGGTATAGAAGCGTGCTTTACAAGGGCTTTATTTATGAAGTTAAAAAACCCCGCTGCCAGTACTTTCCTGGCAACAGGGTTTAAGATTTCCAATATAACCAACTATTTATTCTGCTTTTACAAGTACGAAGTCTGAAAGGGTAATTCCAGATACAGGTGTAGGAATATTTTCTTCACCATTCTTTATCTGCCCCATAGAGATTACCATTGTTGTATTACTGTCTGTCTCCTCTTCCATTGTAAATTCTACTTCAACGGTTTTTTCTGTGTCCTTTTCTAATGCAATATCTGCACCACCATACCATTTATATGTGGTACTTAACATAGCAGCTTTAATTGTACGTGCTTCTGTTGAAACAGCCTTAAATGTTAATTTATATTTACATCCTTTTTCCAGTACAATTTCTTCTTGTTTAAGCTGTACATTCCAGTCTTCAGTCCCAACATTTGTAATATTGTATACTGCCTTCTGGTTTTCAAATGAAACAGTTGCTTCACCTGGAGCTGTTACAGCTTTGACCCAGCCTTCTTCACCTTTTGAGAAGTCACCATTTTTAATGATATTTTCACCTGCCGGCATTTCTGGCTCTGCTGGTGCCTCTGTCTTTTCCAGGTTAATGTTGTCAATGCAGATACGGTGTTTGTCAGTAATCTGTGTGCCACCAACAGCACCCATTGAAATACTTAATACAGATTTTAAATCGGTCTCATTCTTCATTTTAAATACAACATCATATGTCTGATAATCATTACCAAGCTCTATAACTGGCTGTCCAGAGTAAGGAGTCCAGTCATTATCAGCAGTCCCATCCCTCTGGATTGCAAACATAATCTTCCTTGCTATGCTTGATTTAGCATCAAATGAAAGTTTATACCACTGGTCTTTTTCAAGTTCAATATTGTTCTGCTTTAACTGGATTTTCCAGTCCTGGTCGCCAGTATTGTTTATTGTAAAATCTGCTGCATTATCTTCTGTCAGGCTGTCTACAACACAAGTTGCATCTGCACTGCTGTCTATATATACTTCATATCCTGCAAGCCCTGCATTGAAACTGCCATTCTTTATAAGGCTGTCTTCTACAACACGTACATCATCAAGGTAATATGTGCCTGGCTGGCTGAACTTAAATACAATATCCCTGTTTGTTAATGAAGCATCTGTTGTAAATTTATAAGCATATTCCTTTTCTGCCCCTGAAAGTTCTGCTTCAAACTCCTTGCCTGCAACTGTTACACTTATGCTTTTTGAAGTTTCCCCTTCTGCCTTAAAACTTAATGCATAATTATTGCTGGCTGCTAATGCAAGTTTACTCTGTGACACTGCTACTGGCTTGTCTGCAGATGTCCCTTCTGGTGCAATAACCTTTAACCTTCTGATATTGTCTGTATTAGTTACAGACACTTCTGCACCTGCCTTATTGTCAATATCCCAGAATTCCTTGCGGTCTTTTCCTTCCTGGAAACTTCCGTTATAGACATAATTGCCATCTGCAAGGACTGTTTTCTCTTCTAATTCTTCACCTGTGCTCTCAGATACTTTTATAAGAGAAACATTGCTTATATGTACACCTGCCTTAGAGCCTGCTGCACCAAGGTTATATTCAAGGCGTCCATTTGCATCGTCTTTATCTGTCATTTTAAATTCATATTCGTATGTTTTCCTGGAAGTAGTTAATTCTACAGTTGTATCTTGCAGATAACGCTTATATCCGCGGTCTGGTGCTGATACATCTACTTTCATTGTCCTTGCGGCATCAGCATATGCATCGAACTTAACTTTATATGTTGCACCCTTTTTCATTGGGATATCTGGCTGTACAAGCTGTACACTGTAATCTGCTGTGCCTTCCTCTGTTGTATTAATGGAAAGCTGCCCGTTTTTAATTTCTGCTGTTGCTTCCCCGCCAAGTGTTGTTAAGAATATCCAGTCTTTCTCATCTGACAAGTCTTCCGCTGTCTGGAAATTTCCGTTATTAACATAGTTTCCATCTTTGTCAGGGTCTCTTAAAATAACATCTTTTTCTGGCTTTTCTACATTTTCATTATAGCTGTCTTTCTGGAATACTTTTACATAATCAATCATAAAAGCAGCTTTGTCAAAGTTTGTAGTTTCATCAGGGTTTCCTGGCCAGTTACCACCTACAGCAAGGTTTAAAATAATATAGAATGGCTGGTCAAATGGCGCAGGGTATGTAATTTCCCCTTGTCCCTCAGTTGCAGAATACCAGTCATTTTCTGTATGCATAAGTTTGCCATCTACATACCAGTTAATTTTTCCTGGTTCCCATTCTACACTAAATGTATGGTATTCAT
>JAAWKM010000233.1 GCA_022797375.1 Lachnospiraceae bacterium | reverse complement strand
TCTCTGGTAATCAATCGTAATTTTTGCGCTGTCCCAGTCATATTTGTCTGACAGTTTTTCTTCCTGGCTTTCCTGTGGTGTATATTCTGTGCTGCCTGGCTGTGTAATATTTTCCCTGGTGATTTTAAAGGTTTTATCCCTGGCAGGCTGGGGGTATGACAGGGACGAAAGGTATTCCTCATAATTCAAGTGTTCAGGATAGTAAAACAGCATATCACCGGTAAAGTATTCCAGACTAAAAAAGTCCCTTATGTTTTCTATTTTACTGAAAGCAGAAGTATTGGTGTCATATATGGCAACACTTTTCAGCTCAAAGGTTCTGCCTTCATGATATTTTTTGTCTTTAATATATTTGACAGCAATTTTTCCTGAATCAGACTTTATGCTGTCTATTGTTAAATAATTTATTTTTTTTTCAAAGCTGAATATTTTTTTATCCTTTTTCCCTTTACGGTACATATAAATATTAAGGTTATGCACATAATAAAGTTCCCCATCTTTTTCCGTAAGTGCATAACATGCTTTTTTTGTAATGCGGGAACTTTTCCCTGTACGTGTATCTGTTTTATAAAGTGAGTTGTCCCATAAACTTGTATAATATAATGTGCTGCCACAGAAACATGCATCAGAGACTTTTTTTGACATTTTTTTAATTTTTTTTGTTTTTAAGTCTAATTTCCATATAAAGGAATGAATAGACAGATACAGGCTGCTTTGGTGGAATTTTAGGGTTTTATCATTTCCGTACCACCATGCATCAGGTTCTATGGCAATAACCTGTTTTTTTAATTTTTTACGTGATATTATTTTATGCAGGTTTGTGCCATTAAATCCACAGGAATAAACATTGCCGTTATATTCAATAAACAGCCCGTCATCTGAACGGCAGTAATGTATATATATATATTCTTTTTCTTTTTTTATAGGTTTGAACCTGCATATAATCTTTTTAGACCCATCTGCCTTGCTTATACGGGCAATTTTACATCCATCTTCAGGATAGAAGACATAATCCTGGTTTTGTAAGACCTGTCCTTCCCCAAAATTTGGGGAATAGGGATATTGCATAATCCTTGCATTTTCCCAGTTATATATCTCTGACAGTTTTTTTTCTTTGGCTTGTACAGGTTCTTGCTTTTCTGGTGCTGTTGTGGCAGGCTGTGCTGTTTCTTCTTTAACAGCAATGTTTTCTGTTTCTTTTATGGCAGGTTTCTGGCATCCTGCCAGCAGAAAGGCAAGCAGGCAGAAAGCAGTTATTTTTTTAAGTTTTATTTTGGCGGTAAAAGGTACGGTTTTGTTTAAAGCAAATATTATGTGTAGAATTTCATTATATTTTTTGTTAAAAGATAGTTTATTATCTGTAAATGCCATTTTATACACCTCCCTGGTATTTAATTTCATTAAGTACAAGCCCTTTAAAGTACTGCTTCTAATATGTCAGGTATGAGAGGTATTTATCATCCAAGTTTTTTATGTAAAACAGCATGTCGCCAGACAGACCCACAAGGGTGTGGATGTCTGGTATGTTTTCTATTTTAGTGATAGTGGATGTCTTTATGTCATATATAAGTACATTATTATCACGGACATCATACTTCTGGCTGCTGTAATACTGTATGGCAATTTTGCCTTCGGAACAGCATACTTGTGATATTGCAAGGTCAGATTTCCATATCTTTTTATCCTTTTTCCCTTTGTGGTACATATATATGGCAGATTTTCCCCATACTTCATATTTCAGGTAATAGGGCTTCCCGCTTGCTGCCGTAACTGCGTACCTGGTTGCATCTGCATTTGGACCTGTACCTATATCTTTAATACATGAACGCTTGCCTGTATGTGTATCTGTCTTATAGAGGGAACAGCCGTGATTCCCTGCATAATACAAAATGTTACCACATAAACATACGCTAGAGGTGCCATAATTTGATATTTTTGTGGTTTTGTTTGTTTCCAGGTCAAGCCTGTATATGGACGATGAATAAGATGACAGATACAGGCTGCCTTTATGGAAACATATTGCATATATTTCTGTATCATGGGTTATCTTTTTCAGTTTTTTCTTTGACAGTATTTTGTGTAAGTCCTTCCCTTCAAAGCTGCAGGAGTATATGTTACCTGCATATACAATGAACAGCCTGCTGTCTGACAGGCAGAAGTAAATGTTTGTGAAACTGTGTTTCTTTTTGGCAGGGTCAAAACTGCATACAACTTTTACAGTTTTATCTTTTTTATTTATTCTTATAATCTTGCAGCTGTCATCAGGGTAGAAAATATAGTTTTCATTTTGTAAAACTGGACCGTTTCCAAAGATTGGTTCCGAGTACGCAGTTGTAATTTTTGCACTGTCCCAGTCATATTTGTCTGACAGTTTTTCCACCTGGTTTTCTTGTGGTGCGCCTTTTATGCTGCCTGGCTGTGTACTGCTTTCCCTGGTGGTTTTAAAAGTTTTATCACTGGCAGGCTGCGGATATGACAGGGATGAAAGGTATCCCCCGTCATTCCATTCTCTAGGGGAATAAAACAGCATATCACTATCAAAGTAATTCAAACGGTAGAAGTTCCTTATGTTTTCTATTTTACTGAAAGAAGAAGTTCTGATATCATATATTGCAACACTTTCAGGCTTTGGGTCTTTACTTTCAATATATCTGCTGTCTTTAAGGTAATTGATAGCAATTTTTCCTGAATCAGACGTAATGTTTAATATTTTTGAATATTTAATTTTATTATTAAAGCTGAATATTTTTTTATCCCTTTTCCCTTTACGGTACATATAAACATTACAATTATGCACATAATAAAGTTTTCCATCTACTTCTGTAAGAGCCTCACATGTCTTTTTTGTAACACGGGAAGTTTTACCTGTATGTATGTTTGTTTTATAAAGTGATTGGTCAACTGGTCTTGTGTAGCTGTTAAATACATATGTATAGTATAATGTGCTTCCACATAAACATGCATCAAAGCTTTTTTCTGACATTTTTGTAATTTTTTTTGTTTTTAAATCTAATTTCCATATAAAATAGCCAACAGAGATGTACAGACTGTCTTGGTGGAATTTTAATTTATTAAGCACTCCATAGTTCCATGCATCAGGCTCTATAGCAGTAACCTGTTTTTTAAGTTTTTTACGTGATATTATTTTATGCAGGTTTTCACCATCAAAACCACAGGAATACACATTGCCGTTATATTCAATAAAAAGCCCGTCATCTGAAGAACAGTAATATATATATTTTTTTTTAACTGGGTTTAACCTGCATATAATTTTTTTAGCCCCATCTGCCTTGCTTATACGGACAATTTTAAAGCCGTCTTCAGGGTAGAATACATAATCTTTGTTTTGTAAGACCTGGCCTTTTCCGAAATTTGGATAATAGGGGTAATCTATAATCCTTGCATTTTCCCAGTCATATATCTCTGAGAGTTTTTTTTCTTTCTCCTGTACAGGTTCTTGCTTTTCTGGTGCTGTTGTGGCAGGCTGTACTGTTTCTTCTTTAACAGCAATGTTTTCTGTTTCTTTTATGGCAGTTTTCTGGCATCCTGTAAAAAGAAGGGCAAGCAGGCAGAAAGCAGTTATTTTTTTAAATGTTTTTTTGACAGTAAATGCCATTTTATACACCTCCCTGGCATCATTTTATTAAGTGCAAGCCCTTTAAAGAGCAAGATTTTTAAGTAGTGGTTTTGGCCTGTCTTATATTAGAAGTTCGGGATTGTGTCAGTATGCCAGGTATGCGAGGTATTTGTTATCTGAGTCTTTTATGTAAAACAGCATATCACCAGACAGACCCACAAGGGTGTGGATGTCTGGTATGTTTTCTATTTTAGTGACAGTGGATGTCTTTATGTCATATATAAGTACATTATTGTCGAAAGAATCATACTTCTGGCTGCTGTAATACCGCATGGCAATT
>JAAWKM010000031.1 GCA_022797375.1 Lachnospiraceae bacterium | reverse complement strand
TACATTAATATATACAAGCCTATAAACCAGCAATGGCTGCATTAAAAAATATTTTTGCAGATATCTGGCTGCTTATACTTGCCCGTAATGCTTCCATGTATTTCCCATTTGTTTTTCTGTGTCTTTTCTCCCATGCAAGCATTTCTGTTGCACTGAAACATATTTCTTTTTCTGTTTTTTCTTTAATTTTTTTCTCCTTCTGGTACTGTACATGCCAGTGCAGCCTCCTTTTTAAACTTTCTTCCAGTAATGCATTGCATTCTTCCAGTACTTCAGAGATTATACTGCATCCAAAATCCAGCATGATGCCCTTTACTTTTTCTATATATCCATCAAAATGTTTAGGATTACTTAAAAAATCTTTTTTAATTTTTTCTAATTCTGGTATTCCATTTTCCAAAAAATACTGTATACTGTTATTCATATGGGACGCCTTCTTTCTTTGTATTTTTTTCGATGATTACATTATACTATAAAGAGGTGTCTCTTTTCCATTTTTTCCCTAATAATTCCCCAAGTAAAGTTACACTATCAAAATCCAGCTTTATTCCTCTATTGCCACTTTATTCTGCTTAAACCATTTCACAACTGCATCATCCCATGCATTTTCAACGGACTTGTCCAGTGTAAAATTATTATTATAAATGCCTGTTACAACAAATAATGTACCATTTTCATATTTTAACTGGAGGTGCAGTTCTGGCTTTTCCTGTAAATACTTTTCATAAAAGCCGCTGTCCTTTAAAAAAATTTCTGCCATGCTGTTGTCAGCTTTTAAAGATACTTTAAATAAATATGGCGTCTTCTTTCCTTTAATATACTCAAAAAAAACATGCCTGGTTTCTTTCCATCTTACAAGTTCTGTTAAACCTGTACTGCCACCAGTTATATTATCCTCACGAATGTCATTATCTGTTTCGCCAGCATACCAGTTTTTGTTTCTTCTGCCATTTATTTGAAGTTTTGCAAACGTCATTACCTCTGCCTCTACTAGAAAAAAGGCATCAAACGCATCTTTAAGCAAAAGCATTGACATAGTAATCCTGACATCATTTATCTTAATTAAATTCATAAAAAAAACCTTTCTGTAAATAATAATAAAACGACAGATTGCCCTGTTACAATTAACAGTAACAGATAACGCATTTGTCTTTAATATAAATAAAGTTTTATGCCTGTGTGCTGCCCGGCATAAAACTATAAAACTAAAAAAGCAGCACAGAAAAGAGGAAATCCATGAAAAAAGATGCTAAAACAATGAAGGAAGTCGCTGAAAGGTGTACACAGTATTGTTCATGTGGAAAGGATGGCTGTGGCTGTGGTTCATCAAATGCTACAAACTCAACAAAGGAAGGCAATGTGACATGCCAGACATGTACACACTATGACCATTCCAATGTATGTGACATTGACTTATATGAAGAGATTGTGAAAAACCACAACCTCTAAAAACAGTATATGCCATAATATTATTTCCAGTAAATTTTAATATTTGAACAATGTTAATTAATTATTACTGGAAACCACATGGAACAGGTTAGATAATAACCTGCCTGGATTTCCTGGTAATGCAGCCTGTATATGCAGTACCAGGAAATCTTTTTTGCTTTTTGTCCATTTTGTCCACGCCAGTTTTACCGTCCTATAAACACAACAATTGACCTTGGTGGCACAACCGTTTTTCTCTGGAGTTCCATGCCATTATTTTTATTTTTAATTGTCCTTTTACGTTTTTTCCAGCTATTTTTCTTAACAGGCATTTCATAAAACATATCATCATATGTTGTTATTGCTGCATACCATTTCCTGCCATCAGGAAGGGATGGAAGGTCAAATGTTTTCTGTTCCCAGTACATATTAAATATAAAATAAATTATGTCATCTGTTTCATCATTTACATCTTTAGCATAATCACCATTCAGCAGAATGCCAAGCATCCTGTTATAAACAGAATAGTCTGCCCTCCATGCCTGTGTACCATGTATTGATATACCAGGCAGGCCAAGCCCCCTGTTGTCTGATGACGGCAGCCCGTTCTTCTGCCACAGCACATGGTGCTCTTTCCTGAACATAACCAGTTTCTTGACATATTCAAGTATCTGCATCTCCCGCTTGTTATGTTTCCAGTTAAGCCATGTTACCAGGTTGTCATGACAGTATGGATTGTTATTGCCAAGCTGTGTATTGCCAAATTCATCACCTGCCAGAATCATAGGTGTCCCCTGGCTGCATAAAAGCATAAGAAAAGCATTCCTTATCTGTCTCATGCGCCTTTCAATAATTGTCTGTTTCCTTGACCTTCCCTCTGCACCACAGTTCCAGCTGTAATTATAATCTGTCCCATCATGGTTTCTCTCACCATTTGACTCATTATGTTTTACATCATAAGATACAAGGTCCATAAGAGTAAAACCATTTATATGGGTAATAAAATTAATAACAGAACATCCCGTCATATTACGTGCAAAACGTCCTGCAAAGCATCCTGTCATGCCTTCATCACCTTTTAAAAACTTTCTTGCATCATTCATAAACCCCTCATTATATTCAGCAAGGAATTTCTTAGGCTGCCTTATGCCAGGACTATTCAAAAGTGCGCCATCCCAGCTTGAAGAAAGTATTTTTACACCTGAAAGCACTGGGTCTGAAACAAGTGCAACAGATGGCATAACTTCATTATTTACGCGGAAACCATCAATATGGTAATCCAGCACCCAGTTTCTTAGACAGTCAGTCATAAGGTATAAATTAGTCCCTGGCATAAAATATATATCCATAAGCACTTCTATGCCTTCTTTATGGAAACTTTTAACAAAATCTTTAAATTCATCCACAGGGTTGTTTTTATTTGCAGCATATGCAGCTTTGGGGGCAAGATAATATGTATTTTCTGCCCCATACCCCCAGTAATTTAGTTTAATATATTTAGAAGAACTGCCTGCTTCATCCTCCGCAATATTTAAAGGGACTGGCCTGCCATCATAAATCCTGTATTCTTTCTGTATCTCATCAAATTCATAACAGGGAAGCAGCAGAACTGCATTAATTCCAAGTTCTTTCATATAAGGAAGTTTTTCAACAAGCCCTTTATATGTCCCCTTATGCTTTACCCCAGAAGACTGGTGCTTTGTATATCCTCTTACATGAAGCTGGTAAAGTATAGTTTCATTAAAATTACGTCTAATCTGGCAGTCACCATCCCAGTCAAATTCCCCAGGACAAATCCCTCCACGCACAAGCCTCTGCCTGCCGCTGTCAACCGCCTTGCCCCATGAAGGCTTTCCATGTATAACCTGCGCATACGGGTCTATAAACTCTTTTCCGTCCGCCTCATACATATATTCAAAATCCTGTGATAATACCTGCATAATACTGCGCCTGTCCTTAACTCTGTTATTAATGCCAGTAATTACCACAAAATATACCCCGCCCCTCTTATACTCTTCTGTAAGTGAGATTACACAAGCGGGTTCTTTTCTTCCAATATAATAAAATTTCAACTTACAGTCTTTTTCATCTGGAAGGTATACAGAGAACTGCACGCCTGTGGCTGCCTTTATTACACCAAAAGACAATGTATAACCTGGTTTTATGTTAAAAAGATTATTCCTTTTCTCCATATTCTCTCCTTAAAAGCCAGGCGGATATCTTTTAATCCGCTCTGCTGCCTGTAATTTGTGCCGTCATAAACCAATGTATCTACATAATCTGTTTCCAGGAAAAATATCCTGCCATATAAATGGCAAATAACATTAAGGAAACAGCCACCACCATATTATAAAGTTTTGGATGCCTGTCAAGCATTTCCCCAAGAATAATAAAAAGCGGAAATGCACAAGACATATAACGTCCGCCACTAATAAGAAATGTTACTGAGTAATTAACAATTGTATAAACTAATAAAAATGCAGTGTACTTAAGCGGATGCCTGCGGAGCCCGTAAAATAGCAGGATTATTGTTACTGCAAATAAAACAAGTTCCGGAAGCCATACAGAAGCCACCATAGTATTCTTTGTGCTTTCCCCAAAAGCATACCCCCATATTTCACTTAATGCATTTGTAAAATAAGTAGTCTCATGATACCAGTGTTCTTTCTGGTATATTGAAAACTGGAACGGGTTTCCCTCAACCCTGTAATTAATATAAAAATATATTAAGTTGCCAACTGGAATTAAAAACAGGTATATCCCTTTTGTAAAAAGCAGTTTAATAAATTCTTTTCCCTCCTTTTGTTTAATCATTTTAAATGGTTTATAATATACAAAAAACTCTACACCTGCAACACCAAACAACAGTACACCCTGTACCCTGCAAAGAGAGCATAGTATGCCTGTAAGCCCGGCTGCAAGCCAGTTATGTCTTTTTACAAAATAAAACCCTGCCATCATTGTACATAAAAACAGGCTTTCTGTCATCATTCCGCCAAAGAAAAATGAAAATGGATACACAGATAAAAGCACAAGGGATTTCCATGCTATCCTTTTTCCATATTCTTCTGATATTAATGTATAAAAGAAGCACGAACCTGTTGCATATGCAAGGCATGAAAGTACCAGGCATGCAATTTCCCAGTCCCTTATTACCACATGTAATATCTTTAAAAGCCAGGGATACAGCGGGAAAAATACCAGAAAAAGATGCTTCCCGTTTTCTACATACCCTTCATATCCATTTTTAGCTAAATCTATATAATGTGGTGCATCCCACCTGTTCCACGCAGACAGGAAATCTGAAAAACCAAATGTTGTCTCATCTGAAAATATATTTAAATATACCACACTGGCGATATATACTGCAATCCTGAATATTAAAGCAAGTACAAATATATAAACAATATCCTTCCTGTTTATGCCATCTCCCTGGTATATACGCTTTTCTGTTATAAATGTGCCAAGCCTGCCATTAAGCGTAATCCCTGACTGGCCCGCAAAGCAAATAAACCATGTAATAATAAATACAGCAACTATTGCAGTTAATACTACTGCCATCTGGAACAACCCCCATATAATAAAATTTTTATACAATTAATAATTATAATACTACATTTTTTCCATTCATGCAAAACATAAGCAGCTAAAAATTATAAAATATTAAGATTATATTCAAAAAACCTTGCAAAATCGCCATTTTACTGTAAAATAGAAAAGGTTAGCAGTAATATAGCATACAGACAAACTCTTGTACCTGTGCGCTGCCTGGTACAAGGCTGTTTTACCAACACAAGCAGCGCAGAAATGAGGATTAATATGATACAGTCAGCCAATGTCACATTACGCCTGGGCAAAAAGGCGTTATTTGAAGATGTTAATATTAAATTTACAGAAGGCAACTGCTATGGCCTTATTGGTGCAAATGGTGCAGGAAAATCTACTTTCTTAAAAATCCTTGCAGGCGAAATTGAACCAAGTAAGGGTGAAATTATTATTACACCAGGGCAAAGGCTTTCTTTTTTAAAGCAGGACCATTTCCAGTATGACAGCTATGTTGTGCTTGATACCGTAATTATGGGCAATGAACGGCTCTATGCAATAATGAAAGAAAAAGAAGAAATATATGCAAAAGAAGATTTTACAGATGAAGATGGCATTAAGGCAAGCGAGCTTGAAGCAGAATTTGCCGCAATGGATGGCTGGGAGGCAGAGTCAGATGCTGCTACTCTTTTAAATGGTCTTGGAATACCTGTAGATATCCACAGCAAAAAAATGTCTGAACTCCCTGCAAATGAAAAAATAAAGGTACTGCTTGCACAAGCATTATTTGGAAACCCTGATATACTGCTTCTTGATGAGCCTACCAACCACCTTGACCTTGAAGCTATCCGCTGGCTCGAAGAATTTCTTATTAATTTTGATAATACAGTAATAGTTGTTTCACATGACCGTTATTTTTTAAACAAAGTATGTACACATATTGCTGATATTGACTATGCCAAAATACAATTATATGCCGGCAATTATGATTTCTGGTATGAATCAAGCCAGCTTATGATTAAACAGATGAAGGAAGCCAACAAAAAGAAAGAGGAGAAAATCAAAGAACTCCAGACATTTATCCAGCGTTTTAGTGCCAACGCATCCAAATCAAAACAGGCTACTTCACGTAAACATGCCCTTGAAAAAATACAGCTTGATGAAATGAAACCTTCAAGCCGTAAGTATCCATATATCGACTTCCGCCCTGACCGTGAAATAGGCAACGAAGTACTTACTGTCAGCAATATTTCCAAAACAATTGATGGTGTAAAAGTACTTGATGATATCTCATTTATAATCGGACGCGAAGACAAAGTTGCATTTGTAGGAAGTGACACAATTGCCAATACTACACTCTTTAAAATACTTGCTGGTGAATTAGAACCAGACAGTGGTTCTTTCAAATGGGGTGTAACTACAAGCTTTTCTTACTTCCCAAAAGACAATACAGAACTTTTTAACTCTAATGAAACAATTGTAGACTGGCTTATGCCTTTCTCTCCTGAAAAAGACCCAACTTATGTACGCGGTTTCCTTGGACGTATGCTGTTCCCTGGTGAAGATGGTGTTAAAAAAGTAAATGTGCTTTCTGGTGGTGAACGCGTACGTGTAATGCTCTCTAAAATGATGATACTTGGTTCTAATGTACTTATTATAGATGAACCTACGGCACACCTTGATATGGAATCCATAACCTCCCTTAACAACGGGCTTATCAAATTCCCAGGTGTTATATTGTTTACATCACAAGACCACCAGTTTATACAGACAATAGCTAACAGGATTATGGAAATAACACCTGGCGGGCTTATTGACAAAATCACAACATATGATGAATACCTTGACAGTGACGAAATGGCACGTAAAAGACAGATACTTTCAGTACAGACAGAAGAGAGTGATTAAAAATGCCAGCCTGAAGTTATATAAATCTTTTTTAAAATGTTTAAAAGAAACCCCGGTTTCTTTTAAACATAAAGATTTAATGGTTCTGTTATTAAAACAATTTCCTGATAATTTGTTCTGCGCACTCTGAAGGACTGGATTTGCTTGTATCAACCATCATACTATATTGTACTTCTTTAGACAAAAGTTCATATTGTTCCTGGGATTGTCCCTCATACCTGTCCCCACGGGCAATATTTCTTTTTCTGCAGATATCCAAAGGACAAAAAACCTCTACAATATCCAAAGGATTGTCTTTTAATATTTCCAATAACTGTTGATAATGCGGTTTTATTTCCTCACGTTCAACAAGAATTCCATCAATAAGTACATTTTTACCCATATCAGAATAAAGTTTTGCTGTATGATACATCATGATAATTACCTCACTAAGCTCTTTCCAGTAATCCTGCAAAAGAAACTTTTCTCCCACCATTTCCTGGAACAAATCATTAGCAACAACGTAAAAAAACACATCATCCCTTTCTTGGATTGCTTCAACAATTGAAGTTTTTCCAGCGCTGGTTACACCGTTTAAAAAAATTATCCTGCCTTTTTTCATATCTGGTTACCTCCCTTTTTTAGAGTATCATGAAAAAGGCACTTTGTCATTCTCATATGAAAATCAAAAACAAAATG
The DNA here is from genome assembly GCA_022797375.1 of Lachnospiraceae bacterium. Taxonomy (GTDB): domain Bacteria; phylum Bacillota; class Clostridia; order Lachnospirales; family Lachnospiraceae; genus Butyribacter. The sequence goes on along the minus strand of JAAWKM010000031.1, from coordinate 21,510 downwards.
AGAAAAACCAATAATATGGGTTCTTCTCATTTTGCTTTTTATTTATTTTTCATTTTGCCCAAAATCCGGTAAATACTCTTATCTGAAAGATAGAATTTTACTGCTAAATCTTTAACCGTCATGCCTTGCATAAACAGTCCATATATCTCCTGGTTTCTTTTATTGGTTTCCTGTTTATAACTGCTGCATGCACTCTTTTCTTCTGGGACTTTCGGTATGTAAAGGTTTACACCATTTACATACTTTTGTATATTCTCTATCAGTTCCACTGGCAATATGGTATTTGCATTTATATAACTCATGTTTCCTTTCCTTTCAATAACTTAACAGGGATAGAAATAAGCATAACTATGCAAATATTCTTATACTGCCATCAGCCACTAAAATCTTAAAGACAGAAACCTCTCATAAGTTTATTCATTTTTGTATGTTCCTCCTTGTCATAAATTTTAAATTATTATATGTATATCCATATCTAATCCATGTTACTACACCAGGCTTTGATAAAAACCAGACTCTTCTACAATCATGCCAGGCACAGACACACTATAAGCTATGTAAAATAGAGAAAAACCTGTAAGTTCTATACCTACAGGCTTTCAATGGGTTGGGCTGTTTAATTATAAACAGTAGCAGTCTGTAGGGGAATCGAACCCCTGTTTCCGCCGTGAGAGGGCGGCGTCTTAACCGCTTGACCAACAGACCATATATCATTACTTCTTTATTTTGTTGTTTCTCTGTACCAACAAAAACTAGTATACAACACTTTTTTATAAAATGCAAGCTTTTTTTTATTAATTTCTACAATTTATTATAACAGTCATTACTATTCACAGTCCAGCCTTCAATAAAAATATGAGTTTTACAGTGCCATTTTGCATAAAATCATGCAAAATTACACCGTAAAACCCGGATTTAACCAGAGGAGGTGAGTTTCCATTTATATTACAGTATACAATATTAGAGATTAGTGTAACCCATTAAATATTTATCAGCCTCTTTTGCAACGCACCTGCCTTCTTCTATGCCCCATACAACAAGTGACTGCCCCCTGTGCATATCCCCTGCTGTAAATACTTTGTCTGTTGTTGTTTTATAAGAGCCTTTTCCTGTAAGTACATTGCTGCGTGCATCCAGTTTTATATCAAATGCTTTAGCAATATACTGTTGTGTGCCAAGAAATCCTGCTGCTATTAACACATAATCTGCTGGTATTTCAAATTCACTTCCTGCAATTTCCGACATGTCCATCCTGCCTGTTTTCCCGTTTTTCTTAGGTTCAAGTTTAATAAGCTTTACTTTCTTAAGCTTACCGCTTTTATCTTTTATAAACTCTTTAACTGTTGCCTGGTAAATACGTGGGTCCTTGCCATACACTGCAATAGCTTCTTCCTGGCCATAATCTGTTTTACAGATACGTGGCCACTCTGGCCATGGGTTATTTTCTGTGCGGCTGTCTGGAAGCTTTGGCATCATTTCAACCTGCACAACAGATTTAGCACCCTGGCGCACTACTGTTCCAACACAGTCATTGCCTGTATCACCACCACCGATTACTACTACATTTTTGCCTTTTGTATTTATAAAACCGTCACTTTTACCTGAAATCACATATTTTGTAGAACGTGACAGAAAATCAACTGCAAAATAAATTCCTTCTGCGTCACGCCCTGCTGCCTTTATATCACGTGGTTCTGATGCCCCACATGCAAGAATTACACAATCATATCCATTAATTAAATCCTGTGCTTTTACATTTTTTCCTACGTCAGCATTTACAATAAATTTTATGCCTTCCTTTTCCATTATCTCCTGTTTTCTGTTAATTACCCACTTTTCAAGCTTCATATTTGGAATGCCATACATAAGCAGGCCACCAATATGGTCATTTCTCTCATATACGGTTACCAGGTGCCCGCGCCTGTTTAACTGGTCTGCTGCCGCAAGGCCCGCTGGTCCTGAACCAACAACCGCAACCCTTTTGCCTGTACGCACTTTAGGAGGGTCAGCTTTCATAAGCCCGTTTTCATAACCATATTCAATAATTGCCATTTCATTTGCCTTGCATGTAACAGGTGAACCACCCATCCCACATGTACATGCCGCCTCACAAAGTGCAGGACATACCCTTGATGTAAATTCAGGGAAATTATTTGTCTGCATTAATAACTGTAATGCCTTTTCCATATTTCCAAGATAAAGCAAGTCATTCCATTCTGGCACAAGATTATTTAATGGACAGCCTGATACCATTCCATTTAGCACCATGCCTGACTGGCAGAACGGCACACCACAGTTCATACAACGTGCCGCTTGTTCTTTACGTTCCTTGCTGCTGGCAGGCGTATGGAATTCATTAAAATTTTTAATTCTCTCCAAAGGCTCTGATGCCTTATTATCTTTTCTGCTATATTCCAAAAATCCAGTTGGTTTTCCCATAATAATAACACTCCTATCATCTATTCTTTCAGACATACCACTACGGACAACACACTTTATGTTACACTGCTATTATATCTGTACATTTTTCCTGCTTGCATAGAAGGCTTCTATCTGTGCCTGTTCATACCCCAGTCCATGCTCTTCCATCTTAGCAATAAGCTGTAACATTTTACTGTAATCATAAGAAATAATTTTCTTAAACTTAGGAAGGTATTCACTAAAGTTGTCAAGAATTGCCTTTCCCTTTTCTGAACCTGTCGCATTTACATGTTCTTCAATTATAGACTTAAGTTCAATTACATCATATTTATCAGTAACAGGAGCAGAAGAAACAAGTTCTTTATTTAACTTAAGATATAAATCACTGTTTTCATCAAGTACATATGCAACACCACCGCTCATTCCTGCCGCAAAGTTTTTGCCTGTGCTGCCAAGTATTACAACACGCCCGCCTGTCATATATTCACAGCCATGGTCGCCTACACCTTCTACAACAGCAGTACAGCCTGAATTTCTTACACAGAAACGTTCCCCTGCTATACCATTTATAAATGCCTTGCCGCTTGTAGCACCATAAAACGCTACATTTCCAATAATAATATTTTCATCTGCCTTAAATTTCACGCCTGCTGGCGGATATACTATAATCTTGCCTCCTGAAAGCCCTTTTCCAATATAGTCATTAGAGTCCCCTATAAGCTCAAGCGTCAGTCCTTTTGGTATAAATGCACCAAAACTCTGCCCACCGCTTCCGTGGCATTCTACAGTAATAGTATCTTCATCAAGTGTATCATTATGTTTCTTTGTAATTTCTGAACCAAGAATTGTGCCAAGTGAACGGTTAATATTTGTCACATTAACAGATATCCTGGTTTTTTCCTTTGTTCCAATTGCACTTTTTAACTTAGGCAGCAGTATTTTTTCATCAATAGTTTTTTCAAGCCCGAAGTCAAATACATTTTTAGGGTTAAATTTATTTTCCTTTATATCACTGTCAAATGTTAAATCAAGGATTTCTGACAGGTCTATATTATATTTTGATGCCTGGCTGTCCTTGGCTTTAAGCAAACCAGTACGTCCTATAAGCCCGTCAACGGTTTTTATTCCAAGTGCTGCCATGTATTCACGCAGTTCCTGTGCCACAAACCTCATAAAGTTTTCTACATATTCAGGCTTTCCTTTAAACCTTTTACGCAGTTCAGGGTTCTGTGTTGCAACGCCTACAGGACATGTATCAAGGTTACATACCCTCATCATTACACAGCCCATTGTTACAAGTGGTGCTGTTGCAAATCCATACTCTTCTGCACCAAGCAGTGCAGCAACAAGCACATCACGCCCTGTCATAAGTTTTCCATCTGTCTCAATACGCACATGTGAGCGCAGCCCGTTCATAATAAGTGTCTGGTGTGTTTCTGCAAGCCCGAGTTCCCAAGGCAGCCCTGCGTTATAAATAGAACTTCTTGGTGCTGCACCCGTGCCACCATCATGGCCTGATATTAACACTACCGCTGCGCCAGCCTTGGCAACACCTGCCGCAACAGTGCCTACACCTGCTTCTGAAACAAGTTTTACCGAAATTCTTGCATCTTTATTACTGTTTTTCAGGTCATAAATAAGCTGGGCCAGGTCTTCAATAGAATAAATATCATGGTGCGGAGGTGGTGAAATAAGGCTTACGCCTGGTGTTGAATGTCTTGTTTTGGCAACCCACGGGTAAACTTTGCCTCCTGGAAGATGCCCTCCTTCACCTGGTTTAGCACCCTGTGCCATTTTTATCTGTATTTCTTTGGCACTTACAAGATAACGTGATGTCACGCCAAAACGCCCTGATGCTACCTGTTTAATAGCCGAACAGCGGTCTTCCTCCTGTCCTGCTGTAAGCAGCCTTTCCAGGCTTTCCCCTCCTTCTCCGCTGTTTGACTTGCCATGCAGCCTGTTCATTGCTATAGCAAGTGTTTCATGTGCTTCCTGTGAAATAGAACCATAGGACATTGCACCTGTTTTAAATCTTTTTACAATCTCATCAACACTTTCAACCTCTTCAATAGGTATTCCCTTTGCTGGATAATTAAAATCAAGCATTCCCCTTAAATTCATGCAGTGCTCTTTTTCATTAATTGCTTTAGAATACTGTTTAAAAAGCTCATAATTTCCAGTCCATACTGACTGCTGCAGAAGATGGATTGTTTCAGGATTATATAAATGTTCTTCTTTATTTCCGCGTGCCTTATGCTGCCCCCTGCTTTCAAGAGTAAGGCTGACAGAAAGCCCAAGCGGGTCAAATGCTGTAGAATGCAGCCTGTCAACCTGTTCCTGTATATCTTCAAGAGTAAGGCTTCCAACACAATATTTTGTATTAGTAAAATATTTTTCTATAACTTTTTCTGAAATGCCTATTGCTTCAAATATTTTAGACCCCTGGTATGACTGTATTGTTGAAATACCCATTTTAGAGGCAATTTTAACAATTCCATGCAGTACAGCCTGGTCATAATCATTAACCGCTGCATAATAATCTTTATCTAACATTCCGCTGTCAATAAGTTCTTTAATTGTGCTGTGTGCAAGATATGGGTTAATTGCACATGCACCATAACCAAGCAATGTGGCAAAATGGTGCACTTCCCTTGGTTCTGCTGACTCAAGTATCATTGCAACCCTTGTTCTTTTCTTTGTTGTTACAAGATGCTGCTGCATTGCCGCAACTGCAAGAAGTGAAGGTATGGCAACATGGTTTTCATCCACTCCCCTGTCCGTAAGGACCAGTATGTTTACACCCTCCCTGTATGCCCTGTCTGCTGCCAGGCAAAGGCGCCCAAGTGCCTTTTCAAGTGAAGTATTTTTATAATAAATAATAGGGATATCTTCACATTTAAAACCTTTCTTATCTATGCTTTTAATCTTAATTAAATCTGTATCTGTAAGTATAGGGTTACAGATTTTTAATACATTGCAGTTCTCTGCCTTTTCTTCAAGCAGGTTTCCATCCTCGCCAATATATACACTTGTTGAGGTTACAATCTCTTCACGTATGGCATCAATAGGAGGGTTTGTCACCTGTGCAAACAGCTGCTTAAAATAGTTGAAAAGAGGCTGTGGCTGTCCTGACAGCATAGGCAGCGGCGTATCTGTACCCATTGAAGCAATAGGTTCTGAAGCATTCTGTGCCATTGGCAGTATTGATGTCTTATATTCTTCAAATGTATAACCAAATGCCTTTTGCAGCCTCGCCCTTTCTTCATCTGTAAATTCTACAACCTTTTTATTAGGTATTTTTAATTCTTTAAGTGCAACAAGGTTATTATTAAGCCACTCTCCATATGGCTGGCGTGAAGCATATTTTTCTTTAAGCACATCATCATCTACAAGTTCACCCTTGGAAGTATCTACTAAAAGCATACGTCCAGGCCTTAAACGGTCTTTTTTAACTACTTTTTCTGCAGGTATTTCAAATACCCCTACTTCTGATGAAAGCACAAGCTGCCCATCTGTTGTTATATAATAACGGGAAGGCCTTAAACCATTGCGGTCAAGCACTGCACCCATTAAGTCACCATCTGAAAAAAGTATTGAAGCTGGTCCGTCCCATGGTTCCATCATTGTTGCATAATACTGGTAAAAATCCCTTTTCTTCTGGCTAGTACCAAGGTCATGCTCCCAAGGCTCAGGAATTGTAACCATAACTGCAAGCGGAAGTTCCATACCGCTCATTACAAGAAACTCCAGTGTATTGTCAAGCCTTGCAGAGTCAGAACCATTTGGGTTAACAACAGGAAGGACTTTGTGGAAATCACCTGACAGATAAGGGGTTTCCATTGTTTCTTCACGTGCAAGCATCTTGTCTGCATTACCTACAATCGTGTTAATCTCACCATTATGCACAATAAACCTGTTAGGGTGTGCCCTCATCCAGCTTGGGTTTGTATTAGTACTAAACCTTGAATGGACTATTGCAATGGCTGACAGATAACCAGGGTCTTGTAAATCCTCAAAGAAAAGACGGAGCTGCCCCACAAGGAACATTCCCTTATATACTATAGTACGGCTTGAAAATGAAACAACATATGTGTCATCATTACTCTGCTCAAATACACGTCTTGCTATATACAGTTTCCTGTCAAACGCAAGCCCTCTTTCCACGTCTTCAGGACGTTTTACAAATGCCTGCATTATACATGGCATACAATCTGCTGCTTTGTGTCCAAGAACCCCCGGCACAACGGGTACTTCCCTCCAGCCTAGAAGCTCAAGCCCTTCTTTTTTAATAATTACTTCAAACATCTTTTTAGCCTGGTTTCTCTTTAACTCATCCTGTGGAAAGAAAAACATGCCAATTCCATAGTCGCGTTCCTCACCAATTTCAAAACCAGACGCCTTTACAGCCTTTTTAAAGAAATTATGGGAAATCTGTAAAAGAATCCCTACACCATCACCAGTCTTTCCTTCCGCATCCTTGCCAGCACGGTGCTCTAGTTTCTCAACTATGCCAAGAGCGCCCGTTACAGTATCATGTGTCTTATTACCTTTTATATTTACAATAGCGCCAATACCACAGTTATCATGTTCAAAACGTGGGTCATAAAGCCCTATTTTCTTATTTCCTAATGCCTTATAAGCTTCATTAATTCCATTAGCCATTGTAATATCCTCCATTCCCAAAAATAAAAAAAGAGTCCAGCAATAAAAGCTGAACCCCTTTGTCCATCAATCTGGTAGTATTATATTACATGATTATTAAAAAGGCAACAAAAATTAGTAGAAAGGTTAATTTTTTTAATATATTTAAGTTTATATAGCATTTTACTTTATTTTATTAAGTATTGGCAAAAATATATAAACTTACTAGTTTAAGCGCTTAACATACAACCGGTCTATTCTATTGCCATAGTTTATTGTCAGCCAATGCCACAAACATAGTTTCCCAATCACTAAACTCCCAATTGCGGAGCACCCATAATGTATGTTCCTTCACATCTTCCCAGGAAAAATTCTCTACAAATTGAATCAGTTTATCTGCCAGGTCTGTATTCCTTTCTACCTTTTTTATTTGTGACAAATTTACGAATCCAAAATGCCGCTCCACTTCTCCTGCCGTTTTTCCGATTGTACTTCCGGATGTACGTTCAAGCCAAAAATAGCCACTTTCTTTAATGTCATTATAATATTTCTCATTTAGGCTTCTTAGTGTTGCATTGCATGTTTCTTTTGCTTTCCCAGTGTCAGACGCACTGTTTATAAAACCAGAAAATCCTTGATGGCCAGGACGGTTACAGTAATCTTCAATAATATTCACAGGCTCTTTTATTAAAAAGACAATACGGGATGGTTCTGTAATCTTTCCGGCCTGTTCCATAGTCAAATGACAATCGCACAATACAATTTGTTTTTGGGAAAGCCGTATCAAGTCTAATAATACAAAGTCTAATTGTTCTCTTGTATTATCAACCAGCCATTTTTTGTATTCATCTACAGTACGCCCAAAAAACTCATCAGCATCTTTAAAGACTTTATTCATTGCTGGTTGAAAAGCAGCATTTGAAGCTTTTTGATGTTTCTCAAATTGTTCATCAACATCGTAAACTAATAAATTGTGCCGTTTTGCCAGCTCGCGTGAAACCGTTGTCTTTCCCCCACAAGGTGTTCCTGTTACAAAATAAACATTTTTTAAATATTCTTTAATTACATTATCCTGAAATATCATTACAAAATCTCCTTTATTAAATAGTTTTTAGTGTTCTGTTTGTACATAAAACTATTTAATACAGTCTTATGTACTTAGATAGTCCTTAATCTTAAATACCCAGTCATACTTGCCACCTCCAAATTCTGATTGTGAAATCATAGGCTCATTTCCTTCCCAATGCTTCCAGTTGAAACCAATTTTCTTTAAACTCAAAACATTCCTGTTCATCATTCATAGCACATAAATCTAATACAATCTGTTTTATATCCATTAGCATTCTCTTGATATGGATTTATTTCCACCTTTATTGCCAATGTTTAAATTATAACATATTGGGAATAAAGGTGGAATAAAAATTTAGATAAACTTCACGTCCGTTTCATAAAAATCCCCAGTTATTCTGTGCTGGCAGACGGACGCAGGTTTTCCGTGTCCAGCTAAATTATTCCATTCCAGGCACGTCCGCACTACGTTGGCATACGCAGCGGCGCATAAAATCCCAAAGTACGGGATTCAAACGCCGGCGATGACAAAGTGCACCTGTCATGGAATAATTTAGCTGGACATGTGGAACCTGCTGTCTTCTGGCAGGCCCATAATTATAACTGGAAATTTTATTGTGTGTTAAATTATTCAGACAAACGGAAAATGCCGTAATATTATTTATATAATGGTAAATGTGGTAAATACTGTTACGTGGTATGTGAAACTTATCACTATAAATTTGCAATAAAAACCAGAATAATAAGATGTCTGGGGATATTGCCGGTTTTGCCAGAAGACATCAGGTTTCACATGTCCATGCTGGTATTTTCCATGACAGAAGCACTTTAGCCCCGCCGGCGCTTGAATCTGGTTTTTTCAGATTTTATGCGCCGCTGCGTGGGCTGATGTAGCGGAATGCGTGCAAAAGCCATGTCTGCGGCATGCTTTCCTAGAATGGAAAATACCAGCATGGCACTGGAAACCCTGCGTCCGTTTCCTGGCACAAAATAACTGAAATTTTATGAAACGGACGTGGTTCTACTGTCTAAAACTATTGACTTTTGAATAATAGTTGCTATAATAACTTATATACCCTGCATGTATTTACAATGTTCATAACAGCATTTAATTTAAAAGAATGGAGGTAAACATTATGAAAGAACGATATTTACTTGATATTAAAAATGCAATGTTCTGGCACTTTACTTCTTCAGAGATTAAAGATACACTTGAAGAATTAAATACATATTTCCAATCCGCCAGGAACAACGGCATAACAGATACAGCTATAATCCAGGAATATGGGTCTCCTGCAGATTTTGCTAAGGAACTTCTGGATGAACCTGGTACATCTGGCATTATAAGAAAACCTGCCTTTTTCATAAAAAGCCTTTTTCTGGCACTATACACTATTTTCACTTTGCTTTCTTTTTTATTGCTGCCCTTACATGCCGCTTCCTGCGTATTTGTCATGTGCTGCCCATTTTTCATATGGTTCCTGGCTGGCAATACTTGCATACTCCCAGTCCTCGAAAACACAGCAGCTAAGAAACAGCTATATGCCAGAAACCAGGTTTTAACCCTTTTGTTATTCCTATTTTTACAGTTATCTTCATATTTGATAGTTCCTTCTATTGCAGATAAAGGATATATTGTAAATCTTGGCAGGCCTTTAAGTTTGGCAATTTATTTGTTAATGGTTTTTTTATTGTTATCTGTATTAATTTCTTTAAAGAAAATGCTAGATGGAAATATTTATATGTTCTATATTGTTATCCAGGATATTTCTATAATTACTAGTTTGTTTTTATACCTTGGCTTTTTGAAAAATGCAGAAACAACAGAAAACCTGGAATATATTTTTACACCATGTCTTATATGCATACCTGTACTGCTGGGTTACTGGATTTATACAAAGAATATTATAAAACAAACACGAAAGGAACTGTAAAATTGGATGCACAAATCAAAAAAGGTGTACTGGAAATGTGCCTATTGTATAAATTATCCCAAAAGGATTATTATGGATATAATTTAATGCAAGAAATGAAAATATTATTTCCAGAAGTTAATGACAGTACATTTTATGCAATTTTAAGAAGATTAAAAAAAGAAGGTGCAGCAGATACATATTCTGGCACAGAATCTGGCGGACCCAAAAGAAAATACTATACAATAACAAATTATGGAAGCAAAATGCTTGAAAACCATATATCCGACTGGAATAAATTAAAGGAAACTGTACTTACCATTGGTATTTAAACTATACCTGCAGCAAACTATCCGCCTCTATGGTAGCAGGCAGAACCTGCATGCATAAAATAAATATATAAACAATAGTTACTATTCACAGTCCAGTAAAAGATATATCATTCCGCAAGCTTGTTTGCAGGAATGTATATATCTTTTACTGGACTGCGAATAGTAACAAACAATAAATGCTTTTATTAATTATATGATAAAAAGGTTGCAAAAATGTATAATATCATTTATTATTTGGTATAGTATATATTTTGGTAGTTATACTGCCTATGTGTAAACCTGGAGGTAAAATATGCGGTTAAAAAGTAAACAGAACGCGCTTACAGAAGCCGTTTCAGAGTTAAAGAATGTGGATTATACTAAAGTACCTGGACTTGATAGTATTTACCATAGGCTTTCTAAGGGCAGGGAAGAATTTGCAGGAGTATTTGAAAAAAACATTAAAGCTGTTATGCAGATAAGCTCACTTGACCTGGCAATGCAGTACCAGACTGAAAGAATAGAAGATATATACCGCAAGGTATCTAAAGCAACAGAAACCATCTTTGGTATTTCTCCTGATAGTACTTACTCAACAGAACATACAAATAACCAGCATGAAGAACTTACAAATACAATTATTGAAATTTCTTCTAAGACTGAGGAAGTACATAAGAAAATAGGGGCAAGCCAGGAAGAACTGACAACAATAAAGAACCTTTCCGAACAGACTATTGAAGATTCCAAAGAGATGCAGAATGATATGGACCAGCTTATTGGAATAATCAATACTATGACAAATATTATTGCAGGGATTGACACAATATCATTACAAACAAACCTTCTGGCATTAAATGCTTCTATTGAAGCAGCCAAAGCTGGCCATGCCGGGAAGGGTTTTGCTGTTGTAGCCACTGAAATACGCGGGCTTGCAGAAGAAACCCAGAAACTTACCAGCAGCATGGGCGAATTCGTAGAACAGATTAAACATGCTTCACAAAAAAGTGCAGAAAGTGCCAAGGAAACCATTAATGCACTTGGTGCTGTAACAGAAAAAATTGAACAGGTATGGGAATTAAATAATGATAATAAAAAACATATCTCTGAAGTAAGCGAGTCTATTAGCTCTATTGCTGCTGTCAGCGAGGAAATCACAAGCACAATGACAGAAATGGAAAACCAGCTTATTGACAGCACAGGATATATGCGTGAGGTAGAACAGGGACTCAGGAAATCATCAGAACCAATAACTGTTATAGAACAGATACTTGACGAATCAGTAAAACAAATGGGGGCCATGTCTGACGATGCATTTTACCATCTTGAAAATGGTGAATTTGCAGCATATATGGAAAACGCAATTTCAGCGCATAATACATGGCTTAACAACCTTGAAAAAATGGTAAGGGAACGCACAATCCTTCCATTACAGCTTGACCCTTCCAAATGTGGTTTTGGACATTTTTATAATGCAATGGTTCCGAAAATACCTGGTGTGCTTCTAATCTGGACGGGGCTTGGTGTAAAACATAAAAAATTCCACGGATATGGTGCAGAAGTTATCAACGCAATAGAAAATAATGACTACCACCATGCAGAACAGGTTTATATAGAAGCCAGGGAATATTCCAGAGACCTTATTTCAGATATGGAGAAAATTATAAATATTTGTATAAACAAATAATTAAATATTGTAAATATAAAAGCCAATGGTGTTATTTATAAACGCCATTGGCTTATTTAGTATTTTTAAAATGGTTCACAAATACCATCAAGTGCTTTTTCTAATTTATTATATGCTTCCTCATTTACAGCACCATAAATTAACTGCAGGCCATCTTCTTCAGAATTGTCATAAATGGCGGCTACAAGGTTGCCAGGGTCATTGCTGTAAAATGTAATTTCTATATTATATAGCCATTGCATTTTAAATGGATATTTCTCAAGCCTTGACTCAAACTCATCTATGTCACAGTCTTCTACATAATAGAAATCTTCTGGGTTATACTCAAATGTAAACGCTGCTTCATATGCAGATGCAGCCATAAGGAACTCACTAACAGATGGTGCACATAAGCATGGTTCTTCATCCACGCCAAGCCATATATAAACTGGAGGGTCAGGCAGTAATAAGTCCTGTCTGCGTATATATGCCTGGCATACACCCTGGTTTTCATTAAGAAGGATAATGCCTTCGTCAAAATTTTCTGTCCATGTATATTTAAAATAATCCTGTGGCATAATCCAGTTATCCTGGCCATACTGGAATTCTTTTGTATTTCCTGCTTTCATATAAAAATCTTCCAGTACCTCTGGGATTTCCCCAAACTTCTGTTTTAATCTAGCTATTTCTTCTGGTGTACTGCCATGAAATTTTTTAATATCATAAACTCTTTTAATAAAATCAAAATCCAGCACGTTATACCTCCCATCTGTTTTATGCCTGTATACATATTAATCCCTATAATACACCTTAGCTGCATATGAATATCTGTAATATTTACATCCCTGCCTGTTTCTTTACAAGAAGTGACTTGCCTGTCATCTCTTCTGGCTGTTTCAGCCCCATAATTTCAATAAGTGTTGGTGCTATATCAGCAAGGCATCCGCCTTCACGCAATGTATAATCCTCATCATAGTTTACAAGGATAAATGGTACAGGGTTTGTTGTATGTGCTGTAAATGGAATACCTGTTTCATAATCCACCATCTGTTCTGCATTACCGTGGTCAGCACATATAAACAGCACTCCATCTGCTTTTTTAACAGCTTCTACTGCTGAACCTACGCACTGGTCAATACGTTCAACTGCTTTAATAGCAGCAGAAATCACACCTGTATGGCCTACCATGTCAGGGTTGGCAAAATTAATTACAATAACATCATATTTACCTGAAGTAATGGCAGCATCAAGCCTTTCACCAACTTCTGGAGCACTCATTTCAGGTTTTAAATCATAAGTTGCTACATCTGGTGATTTGACAAGTGAACGTTCCTCATCTTTATTAGGCTCTTCTATGCCTCCATTAAAGAAAAATGTTACATGTGCATATTTCTCAGTTTCTGCAAGGCGGAGCTGGGTCTTGCCATTAGCAGCAAGGAACTCTCCAAATGTATTTGTAATGCTTTCTTTCTCAAATGCAACCTGTTTATTACCTATTGTTTCATCATAATCTGTAAAACATACATATGTGAGCGGCATAAACCCATTAACACGCTCAAATTTATCAAAGCTTTCATCACAGAATGTACGTGTAATCTCCCTTGCCCTGTCAGGACGGAAATTAAAGAATATAATGGAATCACCTGGCTTAATTGTTGCAACAGGTTTGCCTCCTTCTGTAATAACTGTAGGTACAACAAACTCGTCATTAACATCAGCAGCATAAGAGTCTGCTACTGCCTGTACCGCATTATATGCCATAACACCCTCGCCTTTGACAAGTGCATTATATGCCTTCTCAACACGGTCCCAGTTATTATCCCTGTCCATTGCATAGTAACGTCCATGCACGCTTGCAATCTTCCCTGTACCAATTTCATCAATCTTTGCCTGGAGCTCCTCAATAAACCCCTTGCCTGATGCAGGAGGTGTATCACGCCCATCAAGGAATGTGTGTATAAATACATTCTGTACACCATTCTTCTTTGCAAGTTCAAGAAGCCCATAAAGATGTGTATTATGGCTGTGTACGCCGCCATCTGATAAAAGCCCGTATAAATGCAGGTCTGAGTTATTTTTCTTTACATTTTCTATAGCAGAAAGAAGTGCTTTATTTTCAAAAAATGTGCCTTCCTCAATTGCTTTTGTAATACGTGTAAGCTCCTGGTAAATAATACGGCCTGCACCAATATTCATATGGCCTACTTCGGAATTGCCCATCTGCCCGTCAGGAAGCCCTACAGAAAGACCGCTTGCATTTCCTTTCTGGAAAGGGCATTCTGCCATAAGCCTGTCCATAACGGGTGTAGCTGCCTGTGCAATGGCATTTCCTTCTGTCTTGTCATTAAGCCCGTATCCGTCAAGTACCATTAAAACAACTGGTTTTTTACTCATAATAATTTCCTTTCTTATCTTATATTTTTACACTAACTGCTCCTCTTAAAATAAAAGTATACATTATTTATCATTACAAGTCAAACCATATAAAACATGTCCGTTTCATAAAAATCCCCATGCCGTGCTTTGCACGGCACAAATAGTAATGAAAAATGCTGTCTTAGAATCATTTTTCACACTATTTCCAGTTATTTTGTGCCAGGAAACCCTGCGTCCGTCTGCCACTATTTGGCCTTACGGCTTAATAGTAATATAATTTATAACCTTTCCTTATCTGCAAAGTCCCCAAATACTATATTTAAGTTCCCGTTACGTGTACGCAGTTCATCAATAAACTCTTTAGATATATTTTTTTCACGTAATACAATACTATATGTAAGTTCAAACAATGTACCCATATTGGTGGTCTTTATACTGTCAAGGTTTGCCTTTAATGTATATTTTCCAAATACATCATCAAAAAGCCCGTCATAATTAAAGTTCTCTGGCACTGTAATTTTAAGACGTTTCCACGGATGTGACGGCATGCCAAAATTAAAGTAATCCAGTATTAATGTAAACGCTGTACATAATATAAAAAATACTACTGCAATCCCGATATACCCCATACCAGTGGCAAGCCCTAATGCCATTGCAGTGAATATTGCAGCAAGTTCCTCTGCCGTACCTGGCACACTCCTGAAACGCACAAGTGCAAAAACACCTGCAACTGCAACACCTGTACCAACATTCCCATTTACAAGCATAATAACGACAGAAACTATCATAGGAAGCATTGCAAGTGTCAGTGCAAACCCTTTGCTGTGCCTGCTTTTATGAAGAAAAACCCATGATACCAATACCCCAAGTACCATTGAAACACCAAGGCATATTAACAGTTCTGGCAATGTGACAGGGCTGCTAAGAATACTTTTTAACATAAATTTACATCCTTTCCTGAATCCAGCCACCTGGGCTGTTTTTCTCCTGCCTGGTTATATGCTATATCCATAATTATATATTTCTTATAACATGTTCCATATTTTGAGAAACTATGCGGATAAACCTTAAACTCACTAAGCAGTGATGCCAGCCATAATGGTGCAGCCTGTGGAAACTTTATCTCCATTACAATTTTATTATCCTCCATTACAAGCTGTCCTTTGTCACCAGCATATAAATCAAGCTCTTCTGTCCTCCACCTGATATTTTTATCAAATGTAATACGCAGGCCTGGATTGTCCCTGCCTGCAAATGCAATTCTCTCATACCCGATAAAAACTTTTGGTTCTATATTATACATTCTGAAAAACCAGTGTATTTCCCGCTGTATCTGCCTGTTTTCATGCAAAATCTCCCCGCCATTAAAAAAATCATTAATCTCATGCTGTCTTAATGCTATCCTGCGTTTATAAACAATACCATTAAATTTCTTTTTAATCTCTGCAAATATATTATCATTACTTCCAGGTGTCCCATAACTGCGTAAGCGGAATTTTTCTTTATATGGAGGTTTCTCAATAGATGTCCTTATTAAGTCAAAATTATCTGTGTCGAAATAAATATTACAGATTGTATGCAGTCCGTACCCGTCTGCCTCCATCTGCTGTTTAAGCCTTGGAAGCATTTCTTCATACTGCCCCAAAGAAAGCAAAAACTTTTTTTCATACCTTTTAAAAGTATATTCTATTCCTGCCATGCTGCTCTCCTGCCTGCTATAATATTTCTGTTTATAGTTTATATAATAAAAATCCTGTACAAAAATTTATACAATTATTTTATATTCTATAGCAAAGAATGTGGATTATCAACTTAATATTTTTTAAAATTTTACTAGTATCCAAAGCTGTAAGCCTTATTTTAAAAAACTAAAATAATTTACAAACTACTAATATAGCAACCGAAAATCATAATTTATTTTGTATGCTTTTACTAATTTTTCTTATTTTGGGGCACAAAAACTTGAATGATTTTACTAAATATAGTATAATTTTATTATTTAGAAAAGGTTTAGGGTTTATTACATGTTATATCAATTAATAAACCCAGAGAGGAGAACGTATGAAATACACAAACAAACTAAAAGGAGTGCTTGTCTGTTTTCTTCTTGTCTTATGCGCTGTTGTGACAACCGCATGTGGAAAAGGCAACCAGAAAAAAACAGACAGCAGCAGTGATGGCACTGGTGGCAGCAAAGGGCTTATAACTGTAGGTTATGTGCAGTCTGGTACTGGAAGTGCCTGGAGCCTTGCAAATGTTGAATCTATCCAGCAGAACTGTACTGAAGAAAATGGCATTAATCTTATCTATGAATGTGCAGAGGATGACTTTGACACACAGCTTTCTATTGTCCGTTCATTTATTGAACAGAAAGTAGACCTTATCAGTTTCACCCCTATTGTTTCTGAAGGATGGGATGATGTGCTTAAAGCAGCAAAAGATGCGGGCATACCTGTTATTATAATGGACCGTATGGTAGAAACCGATGATGATACCCTCTTTGAATGCTGGATTGGTTCAAACTTTTTACTTGAGGGCTATAAAGCAGCTGACTGGCTTATTGATTATATGAAATCCCTTAATTTAAAGAAGGACCGCTATAATGTTGCACTTTTACAGGGTGCTATTGGTTCTAGTGCAGAAATTGGACGTACACAGGGCGTTGAAGAGATGCTTAATACAGCAGGAAACTTTAAATTTGTATACAAGGAAACTGGTAATTTCAACCGTGACGGTGGTATCCAGAATATGCAGAAAATTCTTGACAAAAAGCTGGATATTGATATCCTTATTGCCGAGAATGACGATATGGCACTTGGTGCTATTGAAGTTATGGAAAAAAATGGAATTAAACCAGGCAAAGATATAGTAATTGTTTCATTTGACGGAATACATGATGCATTTGAGGCAATGATAAATGGCAAAATCAACTGTGTTATGGAATGTAACCCATTAACAGGAAAACTTCTTGCCAGTGCCGTACAGACAGTAATCAACGGAGACCCGATATCTAAGAAAAATTATGTCCTGGAAGAACTCTTCCCTGCTGATACTGCTGCTGATTACATAGACAACAGGAAATATTAGAGGAGGGAATGCATTATGAAACAACTAAACAAATTAAACAGTATTGCAGTAAGGCTGATATCTGGTTTTATGGTTGTAATTGTTTTAATTATAGCACTTGGCGTAGTTTCTTATAACAGTTCTTCCACTGCAATGCTTAATTCATATAAACAAAATATGGCAGGCACTGTAAACACCACTTCAACATACCTTGAACTTGGTATGTCACAGGTAAGTGCAGAAGCCCAGAAAATTATTGATAACAGTGATTTTTATAACTATTACCGTGGTGCATATAAGAACGACAAACCACATGAATATATGCTCTGGAGTTCTTTATATAATATAGTACAGTCCGCTGCAAGCGCAAGTGAATTTATAATGGCAATTTCTGTATTTGGCTCTTATGGCGATGCCATTTCCTCGGCTGGTGATATTGAAACAGGATTTTATGACACATTTAAAAAATCCATTTCAGGAAATACAGAAGATGGCATGTGGATAAGTTCACATGATGAACTTGACAAACAGCTCCATATTGATAAAAGCCGCTATGCTGTTTCTTATGTAAGGTCATTTACCAATTTTGATGGTTATGTTGTAATTGACATTAATGCAAAAGCAGTTACAAATGTACTTAAAAACCTGGAACTCGACGAAAAAAGCATTATAGGTTATGTATCACCAGACGGGTCAGAAATTTTAAATACAGATAAAAAAGAAACTGTATTTTCAGGACAGGATTTCTATAAAGAGGCTATATCTGGCGGCGGGCTTTTATCAATGGTCAAATACCAGAAACAGAAATACCTTTTTGCCTGTTCACCTATTGCAGAAACAGGCTCAAGCGTGTGCTGCCTTGTGCCACAGAAAGTAATGTTAAGCCAGGCTTATGAAATACGTAATATGACAATAGGCATTACAATCACAGCAATTATTATAGCATTTTTAATTGCCCTGTTCCTTGCATTTAATATACATAAAGCAATCAGTACAGCAATTGGCGTACTTGAAAAAGCAGCAGGCGGTGACCTTACAGGCAATGTCAATATTAAAAGGAAAGATGAATTTGGTGTACTTGCAACAAGTATTAACAGCATGATTTCTAATATGAAAATCCTGTTAAACAAGGTAGACCAGATTAGTGCACTTGTCCATTCATCTTCAGATAGTGTAAACAACACCTCTGAACTGCTTGTTTCCTCTTCTGATGAAATATGCAATGCAATATCTGAAATTGAATCAGGTACTTCATCACAGGCAATGGAGGCAGAAAGATGCCTTGAACAGATGGCAGGACTGTCTGAAAAGATAAATACACTGACTACAAACACAAGTGCTATTGAAACTATTTCACATGATACTAAAGTCTTTGCAGGCCAGGGAATTGATATTATTGATAAATTAAATAAACGTTCCAAAGATACACAGGAAGTTACCAAAGCAGTAATTGAAGGCATTAGCAAATTAAATGATGAAACCAATACTATTGAAAATATCGTTGAAGTAATAAGTTCTATATCTGACCAGACCAGCCTTTTAAGCCTGAATGCTTCTATTGAAGCAGCACGCGCTGGTGAGTCTGGCAAAGGCTTTGCAGTTGTTGCAGATGAAATAAGAAAACTTGCAGACGAATCAATGCAGGCAGTAAGCAGGATTTCTGATATTATTACACGTATTAATACACAGACAGAACTTACTGTAGAAACTGCCAGACGTGCAGAACAGATTGTTGGTGCCCAGCAGGATGCACTTGTAACTACAATTAACTTATTTAACACTATTAACAAACATATTGAAGACCTGGCAGATAATCTTGATGATATTACAAGAGGAATTGATCAGATGTCTATTGCAAAGGATGAAACACTTTCCGCAATACAAAGCATTTCTGATGTTTCAGACCGTGCCGCTGCTTCTACCTCACAGGTATCTTCTACTATTGTAAACCAGATGGATGCAGTTAAAAACCTGAATGATAACGCAGAAACATTAAATAATAATTCAAGGGATTTAATGGAGGCTGTTACACAGTTTAAATTAAATTAATAATAACAATCTGGCTTTATAAAAACAGGCAGGGTAAATATTTACCTTGCCTGTTTTTATTTAATAAACCCAATAGTTTTCTTCCCAGAAATTTATTACATCCTGTTTTGTCTCCAGCTTGCCAGGCCCGCTGGCATAAAAAATCCCTCCTTAACCGCCACAAAGAGGGAATAATTCCAGAATAAAAATTAATTATTCTTTATATAGCGCATAAAAATCTGATTCTGCGTTTTCCCACTGCCTGTTATAAAACTTCCTGGCATCATCAAGGGCATTATTATATACATACCTGCCTAATGTTTCCATAAAAAAAATATATATATCCTCCTGTCCGATATAACCTAAGTCCAGATTGTGCTCTTCTTTAAAAAAGTAATGAATTTCTTCCATCATTTCCTTCTTATCTTCTTCTTTAATACTTTGCATAATAATCCCCCATGCCGCCCATGCCACTTCCATTTGCACAAATAATAATGAAAAATGTTGCTTTATGCATGTTTTAAATAGTCCATATAAAAACCAGTTCCATTTCTTTTATCAAAGCTTTCTGCAATTGCTTCAGTTTCTTTATAAAACCAGTCTGCAAGCACAGCAGTTTCATAAATGCCATCTTCCCTCCACTGTGCAAACTCTTCTGGAAGCTCCATTTCTGCTGTTGCCTGCTTTTTAGAAAGTTCCCTGAAAAGTGCCCATGAACCTGTATAAAAATAGAACTTTGCCTTCTGGTTCCATATCCCGTTTGTCCATTCCAGGCGCTTTTTGAAAAGATTTAATCCCTTTGTCCTGTTTCTATATGCGTAATACTGCAGCACTTTGCCAATATGCTCTAAATCACCCTGGTCATTATTACATTCCTTGTAAAGCTTCCTTGCATATGGCACAGCACTTTTTATATCACCATGATAGAGCAGATATTCCAGATAAAAAGACCATAAACTTGGAAAAGTGTCATCACATACATCATCTAAAATCCCTTTTTCAACTTTTTCTGAATATGTATCTGCCTTTTCTTTCTGCCCCATACGGAGATAAAGCCTAGCAGCATAAGCATGCTCACATGACTCACAGTCAAAACGGTCATCTGGAACTGTATTCCATGCTTTCTGTAAATATTCCTCTGCTTTATCCAGGTCAATGCACATCCATCTCCAAAATACCTGCCAGTAATAACTTCTCTCTGCCATGCCAAACTGTTTTACAAGACTATAAAGCCCGTCAAGCATACTATCCCACTGTTCAAGAGTAATCTGTGGCAGACATGCTATTGTATCAACACCCATTATAACCGCCATAACATAAGCTTCTTTACCAAGAGTATCTCCTTTATGCCTCTCAACAGCGGCTGGATCTTCTTTAAAGACATTCTCAAGTTCGGTGATAACTGGAATACATTTAACAGCATCACCATGAAAATACTGCTCTGCAATATAATCAAAGCGCATATACATTCTCCAGTAATTGTCCTTAGCCTGGTCTGCCTGTGCAATTGCATCTATTAGCATATCTATCCTTGGCTTGCCACGCTTCTGCATATGTATAATATTAATTAACTTGTTTCCATCAAATACATTATTCTTCATTTTACCCTCCTGTCTTCCACTCTCTGGTACAATTTCTAATTTCTTCTAAAATAATTCACCGTTTCTAGTTGTATGGTTATTATGTATACCAATAGCCAGCCAGTATACCATTTTATGTAATCTTTTGAAAGTAAAGGGGATTAGGCGGCTCTGGCAAAAAACGGTATAGTCTTTCGTGGCTATGCAGTTTTTTGTTCTTTATTTCTGGTATATTCCTGTCCGGCAGCCGGATACGGTATGAACTGTAGTGGTCATAGTATATCATATTCACCGCCTTACTTCAACGCTTTAAAGAAGTAATCCACGTCCATTTCATAAAAATCGTTACTATTCACAGTCCAGTAAAAGATATATCATTCCGCAAGCTTGTTTGCAGGAATGTATATATCTTTTACTGGACTGCGAAAGCTGCCACTCCACAA